>CABYBP010000005.1 GCA_902517315.1 uncultured Alphaproteobacteria bacterium | reverse complement strand
CAAAATTAAAAAAATTAGAAGATAAACAGGCAGCAGCTTCAGTTGGTCAAATTGAATTGGCGCATCAATGGCGAAATAAACTAGGAAAATATAAGATAGGTGTTTCTCAAATTCTATTAACATTAGAAGATAGTGAAGAAAGACGACGATATTTAAATGCTAGAAATACAATATCATCTTTACAAAGCAAAAACATAATCCCAATCATTAATGAAAATGACACTGTTGCTACTGAAGAAATTCGCTATGGTGATAATGATAGATTGGCAGCCCGAGTAGCACAAATGATTGAAGCTGAATTATTAATTTTATTAAGTGATATTGATGGTTTATATAAAGGTAATCCAAAAAAAGAAAAGGGTGTCAAAAAAATTTCAGAGGTATTTAAAATTGATAAAAAAATTGAAGAACTTAGCAATTACCAATCTTCTGAACTGGGTAGTGGTGGAATGGCCACAAAAATTTTAGCAGCAAAAATGTGTGCTGGAAACGGTTGTGCTACAATAATCACTAATAGTGATAAAAATAAACCAATCAGCAATATTAATAAGAAAAATTCAACAATTTTTTATCCGTTAACTTCCACGAACTCGTCCAAAAAGAAATGGTTATTAAATCATTTAAAACCATCAGGATCGATTATTATTGATGCAGGGGCTAAAAATGCAATTTTGAAAAATAAAAGTCTTCTTCCTGCAGGTGTAATAGATATCAAAGGAAGGTTCAAAAGAGGTGAAGTAATATCAATCATAGTTGAGAATGGTCAGAAGGTAGCTATAGGCATATCTGCTTATGATTTTAATGACGCAAAAAAAATTATTGGAAAGAAAAGTAAAGAAATTTATAAAGTTTTAGGTTTCGAAGGAAGAGAGGAAGTGGTACATAAAGATAATTTAGTGAAGCTTTCTACATGAGTATTGAAAATAATATTATTGAATTAGGCAAAAGAGCAAAAAATGCCTCTCTAAACATGAAAGTTTGTAGTAGTGATCAAAAAAATCTTGCATTAACAAAACTCACTAAAAATTTAGATAAAAACAGAAATAAAATTCTTGAAGCTAATAAAATAGATTTAGAAAATGGTGAAAAAAAATCTTTAGCTAAGCCTTTAATAAATAGACTGACATTAACTGAAAAATCAATTGATGGATTGATTACATCAATTGAAGATATAATTGAAATACCAGATCCAATTGGTATTACATTAGAAAAATGGGAAAGGCCTAATGGTTTACAGTTTCGTAAAATTTCAACACCACTTGGTGTATTAGGCGTGATTTATGAATCAAGGCCAAACGTAACTGTTGATGCTTCATGTCTTTCAATTAAATCTGGCAATTGTATAATTTTAAGAGGTGGTAGTGATAGTTTTCACTCCTCTAAGGAATTGGTAAAGAATATTACAAATGCTTTTACGAAAGCTGGCCTACCTGAACATTGTGTCCAAATGATCAATACACCTGAAAGAGAAGCGGTTGATCATTTACTTGGTATGAGAGATTATGTTGATGTAATTATTCCTAGAGGTGGCAAAGGTTTGATTGAAAAAATTAATTCAGCAAGCAAGATACCTGTTATCAAACATTTAGATGGTATATGTCATGTGTATGTAGATAAAGATGCTGATTTAAATATTGCAGAAAAAGTAGTTTTTAACAGTAAAATGAGGCGTCCTGAAATATGTGGTGCTGCAGAAACACTTTTAATTGATGAAAAAATTAAAGACGAGGCAATGAAAATATTAAGACCTCTTAAAGAAGTAAATTGTGAAATTCGAGGCGATAAATATATTCAATCTTTAGATAGTGATTTTAAAACTGCAAATGAAGAAGATTGGTCATTAGAATATTTAGATAAAATTTTATCGGTAAAAATTGTTTCAGGTGTTGATGAAGCGGTGAAACATATAAATGATTATTCTTCTGGACACACGGAAAGTATAATTACAGAAAGCGAAAATACGTTTGAAAAATTTTATAATAAAATTGACAGTGCAATAATATTAAAAAATGCATCTACACAGTTTGCCGATGGTGGTGAATTTGGTTTTGGTGCTGAGATAGGAATCTCAACTGATAAAATACATGTAAGAGGACCAGTGGGAACAAAACACTTAACTACATTTAAGTATGTAGTCAATGGTAATGGCCAGGAAAGACCTTAATTGAAAAAGATCGGACTTCTTGGAGGGTCTTTTGATCCACCACATCGTGGGCATCTATTTATTTCAAATGAAGCTAAAAAAGTATTACATCTTGATGAAATATGGTGGATAGTTACACCTCAAAATCCTTTGAAAATTTCAAAACCAGCAACGTACGAGGAAAGATTAAAAAATTGTAAAAAAATTACAAAAAATTTTCCTATAAAAATACTAGAAGTAGAAAAAAAAATTAAATCTCAATATTCTTATCAAACAATAAAATTTCTTATTCAATATTATAAAAATATTAAATTTTTTTGGTTAATGGGTGCAGATAATTTAGTTAATTTTCACGAATGGGAAAAATGGCAATCAATTTTTCATATTATCTCTATTGTTATTTTTAGAAGACATGGATATAATACAAATGCTTTGAAAAGTATTGCAGCAAAAAAATTTATTCATAATAAATATATAGCTGAAGACATAGAACACGTTTCACAAAAAATTCCTGCATGGACTTTGATACAAAATAAGGAAATTAAAATTTCATCATCTGAAATTAGAAATCAAAGAAATAAATTAAGAGGTAAATATTAATAAAATCACTTCATTAACAGAAAATATTGTATCAATACTAGGTGATGCAAAAGCTGAAGATATAAAAGTTATTGATTTATCTAACAAATCATCTGTTGCTGATGCCTTTGTTATTGCTACCTGTAGATCAACTAGACATTCGGATGCTACAGCTGACGAAATGGTAAAAAAATTAAAAAAAGTAGGAATAAAATGCCCCAATCCTGAAGGAAGGCCTCAATGTGACTGGATAATTGTTGATGCAGGTGAGATCATTGTTCATTTGTTTCGACAAGAAATTAGAGAATTATATGCATTAGAAAAATTATGGGAAGTAAGCTTTGATTCCTCACAAACTAAACTAGCTTAAAATATATGACAATTTCAAAAAATATATTTTCAAAAGCAATATTACTGTTAACCCTCATCATAGTTCTGGCACCTAATACATATGGATCTTCTTCAGATGAAGAAAAATATAAATATTTAGATCTATTTGGACAAGTATTTGACAGGGTAAGATCTTCCTATGTGGAAAATGTTACGGATAAAGAATTAATTGAAAAAGCGATTGATGGAATGTTGTCAGGTTTAGATCCTCATTCAGGTTTTATGAATGAAGAAGTATTTCAAGAAATGCAAATGGATACAGAGGGTAAATTTGGTGGATTAGGTATTGAAATTACAATGGAAGAAGGTTTCGTAAAAGTTATTGCTCCGATAGAAGATACACCAGCATATGAAGCTGGAGTACTTGCAGGTGATTACATTATTCAAATAGACGAAACACCAGTGTTTGGTCTAACTCTAAATGAAGCTGTAGAATTAATGAGAGGCAAAAAAGGTGAGCAAATAGTAATTACTATTTCAAGAGCAAACACTGAACCATTTGAGATTGAAATTATTAGAGATTATATAAAAATTAGATCAGTAAAAAGTGAAGTACTTAACAATATTGGATATTTGAGAATAACATCTTTTAACGAACAAACAGAAAGTGGTCTTCTTGATGCAATAAAAAAAATTGAAAAAGAAAATCAAATAAAAGGTTATGTTTTAGATGTACGGTCTAACCCAGGGGGTCTCCTAAATCAAGCAGTTAAGGTAACGGATATATTTTTACCAAGAGGAGAAATTGTTTCAACAAGAGGTAGAGATAAAAAAGATATTAGAAGATATCGAGCAAAGAAATCAGATAAAACTAACGGAAAACCACTTGTTGTTATTATTGATGGTGGCTCAGCATCTGCTTCTGAAATTGTTGCTGGTGCGCTTCAAGATCATAAAAGAGCAATCATTATAGGTACCCAATCTTTTGGTAAAGGATCAGTACAAACAATAATTCCCTTTCAAGTTTCAAATAGTGATAATCTCACCGGTATAAGACTAACTACAGCTAGATATTATACTCCCTCAGGTGAATCAATCCAGGGTAAGGGTATTATTCCCGATATAATCATTGAGCAAGGAGAATTTGAATCGTTTAATTATAAAAGATTTTCTGAATCAGATTTAAAAGATTCTCTTGATAAGGATAATGAAGAAGATTTGAAAGATAATGAAGATAATGAGTTAAGTGAATTTGAAAAACGATTAGAAATTGATTATCAACTTCGTAGAGCCTTTGATCTTGTGCAGGGTGTGAGTCTCTTTAATGATATTAAAGAATAATAATGCAATTAAAATATAGAAAATGTGTGGGAATGATGATTATCAATACAAAAAATCAGATTTTAGTTGGCAAAAGATTGGATAATCCTAGCGGCTATTGGCAAATGCCACAAGGTGGTATTGATGAAGATGAAAATCCTGAAGAAGCAGTTTGGAGAGAAATGAGGGAAGAAATTGGAACTAATAAAGTGTCACTAATTGCTTCATCTAAAGAATGGATATCCTATGACATCCCAAGTGAAATTTTAAAAACTTTACCTTGGGGAAATGAATACACAGGTCAAATTCAAAAATGGTTTTTGTTTAACTTTATAGGTGATGATACTGATATTAATGTGGGAACAGAAAATCCCGAATTTAGTGATTGGAAATGGATGAATTATAATGAAATTACTCATTATGCAGTTCCATTTAAAAAAAACGTTTATCAAAAAATTCAAAGTGAGTTTAAAGATATACTTAATGATGTTTAATGACAATCCCGAACTAGTAATCACAAGCTTAGATAAAGAAATATGGGATGAAGAGTTAGAAGACTTTGTTCCTAAAAATATTTTTGACATCCATACACACATTTATAAGTGGAATTTTAATCAAGATCCGAAAAAGGATATGGGTGAAAGGAATTTTCAAGGGAAATATTTTAGTGAAGTATCTATGAAATTTGCAAATCAGGTAGATCAATTGCTTATGCCTAATAGAGTTATAAATAGATTAAGTTTTCCTTTTCCATTCAACTACCCATGTAACTTTGAGGCTTCAAATGAATATATTTTAGAACAAACTAAAACACATACTGAAAATAATTGCTTAATATTAATTAACCCAAATATGGGTAAAAATTATATTGAAGAGCTTTTATTAAAAAATAACATTAAAGGATTTAAACCTTATAGGTTTTATTCAAAAACTAATGATACAATTAATTGTAGAATATTAGATTTCATAAGTGAAGAGCAAATAGAAATTGCACATAAATTTGGACTTATTATTATGATGCATTTAGCAAAAAAAGATGCGATTGCAGACGAAGATAATATTAATGACTTAACTTATTTAAGTGATAAATATCCTAACGTTAAATGGATACTTGCTCACTGTGCTAGAAGTTATTCTGCTTGGGCTTTAGAAAAAGGAGTTAAAAAAATAAGAGATTTACATAATATTTGGTTTGATTGTTCTACAGTATGTGAATCCGATTCAATTAATGCTTTGTATCAAGGAGTTGGTCTTAAAAAAATAATGTATGGATCTGACGATATGATAGGAAGAATGAAAGGAAAATATATTACTTTTGGGAAAGCTTGGTCAGCAATAAGCTCTGAAAATCATAATTTAGCTTTAAGTCATTGTGATGATCGAATGACATTTATTAGGTATGAGCAATTACGAGCTATGAAAAGAGGAATTCGAAATACTTTTATAAAAGAAAGTGAAAAGGAGGATTTGTTTTATAATAATGCTAAAAATTTAATAGATTCTGTTCAATCTAGAAATTAAATCTTATCATAAAAATTTACAGTTACAGCCTCTAGTTTAGCTTTTGCTATAGACAATTGTTCCGCTGATTCTTTATCTTCCTTGCTACCTAGCTCTTCTATTTCTTTTTCAATCGAAGACTTATCTAAAGAATTTAAGTCAACTACACTTTCTGCAAGGACGATACATTTTTCTGGATTAATTTCAGCAAAACCACCTGATACAAAGAAAGATTTAACTAAGTTTTTATCCTCGCTGTAAACCATCACTCTCCCGGGTCTTAATGAGGACATTACTTGGGTGTGTCCAGGCAAAACACCAAGATCACCATCTTTACCTGGAACAATTACGGTTCCAACATCATCATTAAAAATGAGGTTTTCTGGGGAAACTAAATCAAAGGAAATTGTCGCCATTAAGCAGCTTCAGCTTCTAGCTTTTTAGCTTTTTCAATTGCTTCATCCATTCCACCAACCATATAAAAGGCTGCTTCTGGCATGTGATCGTATTCACCCTTAACAAGTCCATCAAAACTTTTGATTGTATCTTCAAGGTCAACATACTTACCTGGAGATCCAGTAAAAATTTCTGCAACAAAGAAAGGCTGACTTAAAAACTTCTCAATTTTTCTTGCTCTAGCAACTGTAAGCTTATCTTCTTCCGATAATTCATCCATTCCAAGAATTGCAATAATATCTTGAAGACTTTTATATGTTTGTAAAACTCTCTGAACTTCTCTTGCAACTCTATAGTGATCATCTCCAACTACTTGTGGGTCTAATATTCTTGATGTTGAATCAAGTGGATCCACAGCAGGATAAATACCTTTTTCTGAAATTGCTCTATTCAAAACTGTTGTGGCGTCTAAGTGAGAAAACGATGTAGCAGGAGCAGGATCAGTTAAGTCATCTGCTGGAACATATATTGCCTGAACAGATGTAATAGATCCTTTTTTTGTCGTTGTAATCCTCTCTTGTAGTGCACCCATGTCAGTTGCCAAAGTTGGCTGATAACCAACAGCAGATGGGATACGTCCTAGCAAAGCTGATACCTCTGATCCAGCTTGGGTGAATCTAAAGATATTATCAACAAAGAACAGCACGTCTTGACCTTCTTCGTCTCTAAAATATTCTGCTTGAGTTAGTCCTGATAGTGCTACTCTTGCTCTAGCTCCAGGAGGCTCATTCATTTGTCCATACACAAGGGCAACTTTTGAGTCTTTTCCTTTGAGATCAATGATGCCTGATTCTATCATTTCATGATAAAGATCATTACCTTCACGTGTTCTCTCACCAACTCCAGCAAAAACTGAATAACCACCGTGTGCTTTAGCGATATTATTTATAAGTTCCATAATCAAAACTGTTTTGCCAACACCGGCACCACCGAATAGTCCAATTTTACCCCCACGGGCATAAGGCGCTAATAGATCAACAACTTTAATACCAGTTACAAGAACTTCCGTTTCCGTAGACTGATCAACAAACTCAGGGGCAGGTCTGTGAATAGGATAAGTTTTGGTCGTACCAATATCACCTCTTTCATCAACAGGCTCTCCTACAACATTCATAATACGGCCAAGTGTTTCTGGACCAACAGGCATAGAAATGGGGGCGCCCGTGTCTGTCGCTGTTTGACCTCTTACTAATCCATCAGTAGTGTCCATTGCAATTGTACGAACAGCATTTTCACCTAAATGCTGAGCAACCTCAAGCATTAGTCTTGTTCCATTATTATCAACTTCTAAAGCATTCATGATTGCAGGAAGTTCACCATCAAACTCTACATCCACAACAGCGCCAAGTACTTGTGATATTTTTCCAGTTAAATTATTAGCCATATATCCCCCTTTTAAATTGATTCAGCTCCAGAAATAATTTCAATTAATTCTTTAGTTATAAACGCTTGTCGCGTTCTGTTATATTTTAATGTTAAACTATCAATCATCTCACCAGCATTACGCGTTGCATTATCCATCGCAGCCATTCTTGCCCCATGTTCACCTGCATCACTTTCTAACAAAACTTTGAAAATCTGAATAGAAACATTTTTTGGAAGTAGATCCTTTAATATAGTTTCTTCATCAGGTTCATAATCATAAATTGCTTTAGCAGAACTATCATCTACATTCTCTTCTTCGGATGAATTTGAAACATCAAGAGGAATAAGCTGTTGTTTTGTCACTTCTTGTGAAATTGCTGATTTAAATTTATTAAAAACTAGAATGCATTTATCAAATTTTTCTTCAAAGTATAGTTCCTGCAGCTTATTCGAAACTTGCAGCGCACAGTCATACCCTGTATTTGAAATATTTAAATCAACAAAACTTTCTATGATTTGTTCCTTCATTACACGGTTAAAAAAATCTCTACTTTTTTTTCCAAGAGGCATAATTTGAACATTTTTTCCATCACCTTCAAGTGATTTCACAAGCTTAAAAGTCTCTCTATTAATACTGCTATTAAAACCACCACATAAACCTCTATCAGCACTGACAGGAACAACAATATAATTTTGATCATTACCAGTTCCTGTTAGGAGCTTGATAATACCCTCACCTGATGCTGCAGAAGAAGCTAGAGAGGCTAACATTTCTTCAAGTCGTGAAGAATATGGTCTTGCAGCTTCAGCTTTTTCTTGTGATCTACGCAATTTACTCGCCGCAACCATTTTCATAGCTGATGTAATTTTTCTTGTAGATCCAACAGAGTTGATCTGTGTTTTAATATCTTTTAAACTTGGCATTGATTAGTTACTTGTAAATTTTTCAACAATATTATCTAAGATAGATTTTAATTTATCATCATTTTCTTTGGATAATTCTCTTTCATTTGCGATAGCATCTAATAAATCAGAATGACTAGACCTCATTTCATTCAAAACTTCTGTTTCAAAACGAACAACGTCATTGACGGCTACTTTGTCTAAGTATCCACGAACACCTGCGTATATCGAAACAACTTGCTCAGAGACTGTTAAAGGAAAATATTGTCCTTGCTTCAATATTTCAACTAGTCTAGCACCACGATCAAGTAATTGTTTGGTTGAAGCGTCTAAGTCTGATGCAAATTGTGCAAAAGCAGCCATCTCACGATATTGAGCTAATTCTAGTTTTACTGGACCAGCAATTTTTTTCATTGCTTTTGTTTGAGCTGCAGAACCAACACGACTTACTGAAAGACCAACGTTAATAGCAGGACGAATACCAGCAAAAAATAAGTTTGTTTCTAAAAATATTTGTCCATCAGTAATAGAAATAACATTTGTTGGAATGTAAGCAGATAAGTCTCCGGCTTGAGTCTCAATAATTGGAAGAGCGGTTAAACTTCCTCCACCATGTTCATCACTCATTTTGGCAGCTCTTTCTAAAAGACGACTGTGTATATAAAATACATCTCCAGGATATGCTTCACGTCCAGGAGGTCTTCTTAATAAAAGGGACATCTGTCTGTAAGCAACAGCTTGCTTTGATAAATCATCATAAACAATCAATGCATGCATGCCGTTATCTCTGAAATACTCACCCATTGTACAACCGGTATAAGCTGATAAAAATTGCAAAGGAGCAGGCTCTGATGCAGTTGCAGATACAACAATTGTATATTCCATTGCACCATTATCTTCTAGCGTTTTTACAATTTGGGCAACTGTTGATCTTTTCTGACCAATTGCAACATAAATACAATATAATTTTTCTTTTTCATTATTTGATTGATTAACTGATTTTTGATTTAAGATCGTATCAATAGCAACAGCAGTTTTTCCCGTTTGTCTGTCACCAATTATTAATTCACGTTGTCCCCTTCCAACTGGAACAAGAGCATCAAGTGCTTTAATACCTGTCTGCATAGGCTCAGATACACTTTGACGAGGAATAATACCTGGGGCTTTTAATTCAATTCTTCTCTTTTCAGAAGATTGGATAGGACCTTTACCATCAATAGGATTTCCTAAACCATCAACAACACGTCCTAACAATTCTTTTCCAACAGGAACATCAACAATTTCTCCTGTACGCTTTACTATATCACCTTCTTTAATTCCAGTATCATCACCGAAGATTGAAACACCAACGTTATCCATTTCAAGGTTGAGGGCCATACCTTTAATGCCACCTGGGAATTCTACCATCTCTCCAGCTTGTACTTGATCAAGACCATACACACGTGCAATTCCATCTCCAACACTTAGTACTGTTCCAACTTCAGCAACATCCGCTTTAGTTTCAAAATTAGCTATTTGGTCTTTAATTACAGACGATATTTCTGCAGCTTTAATTTCCATTATGCCCCCTTCATTGCAATTTTAAGTTTATTAATTTTATTCGCTATAGATGTATCAATCATTTTGGAACCAACCTTAACGATTAAACCACCAATAATGTCTTCATCAACATCAAAATTTAAAGATAATTTTTCACCTAAAGATTTTTTAAGTTGATTTGTAATATTATTTTTTTCATCATCGGATAATATGTTTGCTGATGTTATATCAGCAGTAATGTCACCTCTTTTTTCAGAGTTTATTTTTTTAAATTGTAAAATAATAGAAGCGATATTTGAAATTCTTTTATTATTATCAAGAACTTTTAAAAAAGTTGTCGTTAGATTATGTAAATTTGCTTCAGAAAATAATTTTAACAAAATATTAAGCTTCTCATCTGAATTTACTAATGGACTTTTAATAACTTGTCTCAATTCTGAACTTTCTTTCAATGCTTTTTGCACTAATTCAAAGTCATTTAAAATATTATCAACACATTTTTTTTCAGAAGCAAGATCATAGAGAGCTGCTCCGTACCTTTCAGATATAAGGTCTCCAGATAACTTATTAGATGCCATAATTAAAATTCATAAGAAGTTTAGAGGTAGGCTATTAACATATCAGAAAAAGTAGGTAAACTGTCAGTTTGTGCGTCAAATGAGTTAAATCGAAAATATTTTTAAAATTGTGGGTAAATTACATAAATGAATAGGGATCGACATCAATAATTATCCTTATAGAGGAAGGTAATTTAGTATTTTCGATAATTCTTTTTGTGAATTTATTCAGATTTTTTCTGCTATTGCTCTTCAATAATATTCTGTATCGATATTGTCCTCTAAGCATAGAAATTGGAGCTTCAACTGGACCTAGAATTTTAATATTTTCACTATTTTGATTTTGTTGAGCCAGTCTTGAAGCATGTTTAAGAACTAAAGCCTTTTTGTGACTAGAAATAATAATTGAAGTCATAAAACCAAAAGGAGGAATATTAAAATTCTTTCTCTCTTCTAAAGCTCTTTCAATAAAAGCTTCTCTTTCACGAAGTTGAATCGACTTAATTATTTCTTGATCTGGAAAATATGTTTGAAGAAAAACTTTACCAATTTTTTTTCCTCTACCAGCTCTTCCTCCAACTTGCTGAAGAAGGTTAAATGTTTTTTCTATTGCTCTTGGATCGCCTCCAAATAAGCCTGCATCTGCATCAACTATTCCTACTAAAGACAAATTTGGAAAATCGTATCCTTTCGCCATAATTTGTGTAGCTACAATTATATCTATATCTTTGTTGTTTATATCAGTAATAAATTTTTTAATTTTGTTTGGTGTGTTAACGTTGTCGCTAGACATGATGGAAATATTTTTCCCAGGAAAGAATTCTTTTAGCTCCTCTGCTACTCTCTCAACACCAGGACCAACAAATTTTATACTATCTTTTTCATTACATTGAGGACAATCTAAATTTAATTTTTTTATAGTTCCACATTGATGGCATAAGAAAACTTTTTTGTGTTGATGCATAACCATCCATGATGAACATTGATCACATTCATATCTGAATCCACAACTATTGCACAAGGTTAATGGTGAGTACCCTCTACGATTTAAAAAAATAAGAGCTTGTTCCTTATTTTCTAAGCACTGAGAAATAGAATCTATAATTGATTGTGATACCCATTTATCTTTATCAAGTTTTTTTTTATTTAAATCAATTATAGAAATTTCAGGTAATGGAGTTCCAGAAAATTGTTTTGATAAATAGACTTGATCATATTTTTTAATTTTAACATTATTTATTGTTTCTAAAGATGGCGTTGCCGAAGCTAATAATATAAAATTTTTTTCAATTTTAGCTCTTACTACTGCAAGATCTCTTGCTTGGTAACGTATGTTGTCCTCTTGTTTATAACTAGAATCATGTTCTTCATCGACAACAATTAATCCTAAGTTTGTAAAAGGAAGAAACAAACTTGATCGAGCACCAATAACAATGACAGAGTCACCTACAAAACATTTATGCCAAATTTTTTGCCTATTCTTTTTTATAACTTTAGAATGCCACAAACATACTTCCTTTCCAAATCGCTTCTTTACTCTTGTTTCCAATTGTGGAGTTAAACTAATTTCTGGAACCATTATTAATATTTGTTTTTTTTCTTTTAAAAATTTATCTATTATTTCAAAATATACTTCAGTTTTACCAGAACCTGTCACACCTTCTAATAAAACAGGTTTGTTTGATTTTTTAAATGATTGGATTATTTCTTTAAATGAATTTTCTTGCTCTTCACTTAAGGACACCAAAGAAGGTTCGATGTTATTGAAGCTATCTAATTTTTCTTCATCAAATTCTACTATATCGTTGTTAATAAGAAATAATTTTAAAACTGCTCCTAGTGGAGCTAAAGTATAACTTGCGATCCAATTCATAAAATCGATTGTAGATTTCTGAAGGATAAGATCATTACAAATTTTTGTAACCTCTTTAATTTCGTATCCAGGATTTTTAACATTTTTCTTCCAAATAATTCCAACTTCTATTTTTTTTCCAAATGGAACCAATACTATTTGACCAATTTCAAGTTGCTCATTTGTTGAAGAATATGTAAAAACTTTGTCGAAAGGTCTTGTTATTACTACGTCGTACAACATTATATTTATGTATTTTTAATATGTTAACTTTCTAAATAACTTGTATATGGTATACAACCAACAATGAAATTTTTTATAGACACTGCCGATATACCTCAGATTGAAGAGTTAATGCCTAGTGGATTAATAGACGGTGTTACGACAAACCCATCTCTAATTGCAAAAAGTGGTAAGGACATGGGAGAAACAATTAAAACAATTTGCTCTATAGTTTCCGGTCCAGTAAGTGCAGAAGTGACAGCAACCAAATATGAAAAAATGCTTGAAGAAGGTAAGTACTTAGCATCATTAGCTAAAAATGTTGCTGTAAAAGTTCCTCTTACACCTGCTGGTCTTCAAACATGCAAAGCTCTTAGGGAAAAAGATATCATGGTAAATGTAACGTTGTGTTTTAGTGCTGCTCAAGCATTACTAGCCGCTAAGGTTGGTGCAACATTTATTTCTCCTTTTGTGGGAAGACTAGATGATATTGGTGAAAAAGGAATGGATCTGATTTCAGATATAGTAATAATGTATGAAAATTATGGATTTGATACGGAAGTATTAGTCGCTTCTGTAAGAAATACTCAACATCTTATTGATGCAGCTGTGATTGGTGCACATGTTTCAACCCTGCCACCTAAGGTTATTGATGAATTATATAAACACCCTCTCACAGATAAAGGGCTTAAGGCATTTCTTGATGATTGGGCAAAAACAGGACAACAAATTCTGCCAAAATAATCATCATGGCAAATAAAGATGAAATTAGAGAAAAAGAAATAATAAATTTTTTAAAAAAAAATAAAAATTTTTTTATTAAAAATTCAGAAATAGTAAATGAACTAAATTTTCCTACTCAAGATAATAGTTCGGATAAGGTTATTGATTTAGAAGCTTATAGATATAAAAAAATATCTCAACAAAATATAGATCTACAAAATCAAATGACAAAAGTACTACTTGCAGGGAAAAGTCATTTAAATGCTCAAAAAAGAATTCTGAAATCTACAATTAGAATTCTAAATGTAAAAAATTTACAAAAATTAGTAAGCTTAATTAAAAATGATCTTAAAACAATTTTAGGTTGTGATGAAATGAATTGTTTTGTTACAAATGAAAATATTAGAGAAGAAAACTTATCACAACTGGATATTAAAATTGCAAATAGTTATTTTAAAAACAAAATAGTTACAAATTTAAATCAAAATCCTAAAGGTTTGCTTTTATTTTTTCCTAATAAATCAGAAACGATAAAATCATATATTTTATTAAAAGTTAAATTTCGTGAAGATAGTATAATATTGGCTATGGGATCAAAAGACAAAAATAAATTCACGGTAGATATGCAAACTGATCTTGTTGAATACTTAATTAAAATTATAGAAGTAAATTTGTTAAGTATTAAATGAAAGTATTAATTTCTTTTTTAATTATTTTTTTTTCATCATCAGTATTTGCCAAACCTAAAGTTCTTGAATGCAAAAAAAATTGTGGCAAATCTGATACTAAAGGAGAATTTACCTTTCAAGTAAGATTATCTATGGGTTCAGAAAATTGGGGAGGAAATATTACATTTATTGAAGATGATATTGCTATTTCGCAAGCACATGTAATTGGCATTAATCCAGAAAAAAAAATTTGCTGTACTCCAAAAGAAATAAAAAAAGCAGCTGAAGATTGGAAGAGTTTTAAAAATGATATGTATGTTGTGGAAGGCAAAAGTTATCAAAGTAAACAAATAATTATTGGGAAAGTTTTAGATATTGCTGGTAGAGCAACGGGTCATCCACCAGGCTATGATCTTTTACTTTTACACATAGATAGAGATTGTAATAAATGCCAAAAAAATAAAGATGTTAAAATAGAACCAATACCTCTTGCTAATAAAATCCCATCAATAGGTACAAAGGCCCAGCATATATGTATCCCTGAGGAGAAAAAATATGGAAAAGGAATTATCTCAATTCCCCATACTCTAAATGGGATGATCTATGGAGCTAAAACAACTCAATGTTCAAGACAAATAATCAAACATGATGGAATTGACAATCCTCCTATGCTTTTTGGATGTTCTGGAAGTCCAGTTGTATTTAGTGAGTGTGGTAGAAATGTTATTCATGGATTGCATGGCAATGGTATGGATGAGGATAAAATTATGTATGAAATTTTACAACTTGTTCAAACTCAAAAACAATGGGTGCAATCTCACATATACGAATGGACCGGGAGAACAGACATGCTAGATGCTTGTGATCCATCTGGTAGAAGATCTTTTATGCCAGATCAAAAATTTGATATAGCTCAAAATGATTGTAAAAAGAAACGAATTAATGATGAAGAATTTTATCCTTGTGAAATTATTAACTTAGATAATGCAATAAACTTCCCTTGGATGGAATAATTAGTGAGGAGATTAAATGAAAGGTTATAGATTTATCACAGATGATGACACTGTTGATTTTTGCCAAAGGGTAACAGAAGCATTATCTAATGGATGGAAATTATATGGAGAACCAAAAATGACTTTTGATCATAAAAGAAAAGTTATGAGATGTGGTCAAGCAGTTATAAAAACGTCATCAAAAAAATACAAAAAAGGAATGGATCTAGCTAAAATTTAAATATGAATTGCTCTACCATCTACACTTAAAGCTGCTTCTTTTACTGCTTCACTAGTTGTCGGATGAGCGTGACATACTCTTGAAATATCCTCTGCACTTCCACCAAATTCGATTGTAGTAACAATTTCTGCAATCAGTTGTCCAGCATCATGACCGATTATATGAGCTCCTAAAATTTCATCTGTTTTTTTATCAACCAAAATTTTAACAAATCCCTCAGATGCAGAAGTAGTTAAGGCACGACCATTTGCCATAAAAGGAAATTTTCCAACTTTGAAGTCTTTCTTTTCTTGCTTGAGTTGTTCTTCTGTTTTACCTACAGATGCAATTTCTGGATTAGTATAAACAATCGCTGGTATAGCTTCATAGTTTATATGAGGTTTTTGACCGTTTATAAATTCAACACAAGCTACTCCTTCTTCTTCAGCTTTGTGTGCTAGCATTGGACCTGGTGCTACATCACCGATTGCATAGATTCCTTCTACAGAAGTTTTAAAGTTATCTTTAATCTCAATAGATTTTTTATCCGTTAGTTTAATTCCAATTTTCTCGAGACCCAGTCCCTCAGTGTTTGGTTTTCTTCCTACTGACATTAAAACTATTTCGTAGTTTTCTTTTATTTTCTTTTTATCTGATGTTTCCATTTCAACATCTACACCAGACTTGCTAGATTTTGCAGAACTCACTTTATGTGATAGTTTGAATTCTAATCCTTGTTTAATTAACATTTTCATAAACTCTTTTGATATTTCACCATCCATAGTTGGAACAATTCTGTCCAGAGCTTCAACAACCGTTACTTTTGAACCTAATCTACTCCATACTGAACCCATTTCTAATCCAATGTATCCACCGCCAATAACTAAGAGTGATTTTGGTATATTAGATAGAGATAGAGCACCTGTTGAAGATACTATTTGTTTTTCATCAACAGGAATATTTGGTATCTCAATCGAAGATGATCCAGTTGCGATAATAAAATTTTTAGCACTAGCAGTAATTTCATTTTTTCCATTTGTAATAGAAATAGTATTTTTATCTACAAATGAAGCCGTGCCAGGAATGTGCGTGATTTTATTTTTCTTAAATAAAAAACCAATCCCTGTTGTAAGTTTTTTTACAATCTTAGTTTTGCGATTCATCAAAACATTTAGGTCTAAATCTATCTTTGATGTTTTTATACCATGCTCAGCAGCATGATTTGAAATTTCAACAAATTTTTCAGATGAATTTAATAATGCTTTAGAAGGTATGCATCCAATGTTCAAACAAGTTCCACCAAGTGATGGCTCTTTTTCTATACAAGCAACCTTCATTCCAAGTTGAGCTGCTCTAATTGCAGCTACATATCCACCAGGTCCCGCACCAATTATTATTAAATCAAAATCTTCCATTTTATATTCCTAATACTAATTCCGATGGATCTTCTAGAAGTTCTTTAACCTTCACTAAAAATCCAACACTTTCTTTTCCATCAATAATTCTATGATCATAACTTAATGCAACATACATCATTGGCCTAATTACTATTTCATCATTTACAACTACTGCCCTTTTTTGGATATTATGCATCCCTAAAATACCAGATTGAGGTCTATTGATAATAGGTGTGCTGAGCATTGATCCATAAACGCCACCATTTGAAATTGTAAAAGTTCCACCAGTCAAATCGTCCATGGTTAACGTTCCATCTTTAGCTTTTGTACTAAGACCAATAATTTTAGTTTCTATTTCTCCAAAACTCAATTGATCGGCGTCTTTAAGTATTGGTACGACTAATCCTTTTTCAGTTCCAACAGCTATACCTATATCAAAATGGTTTTTATAAATTATATTTTCATCTTTAATTTCAGAATTCACAGCTGGATACTCTTGCAGACTTTTTACTACAGCTTTTACAAAAAATGACATGAAACCTAATTTGACCTCATACCGACTTTGAAATTCTTGGTTTTTTGATTTTCTAATTTCCATAACTTTGGACATATCAATTTCATTGAAAGTTGTAAGTATAGCTGCTGTATTTTGAGCTTCCTTTAAACGTTTAGATATTGTCTGTCTAATTTTAGACATTTTAACAACTTCTTCTCTTTCACCTTTATTAGTGGTTGTTTTATTTGAAGAAGAGAGATGAGAAACTACATCTTCTTTATTAATTCTTCCATCAGAACGTAATGAAGTGACATCTTCTAGTTTTATATTATTTTCCTCAGCAATTTTTCTTGCAGATGGTGAAGATTTAGCAGGAGAAGATTTTGTTTCAAACTTAACTTCTTTTACTTCTTCTTTTACTTTTTCTTCTTTAATTTCAGTTTTTTTTGGAGTTGGTTTTTTACCTTTTGATTCATCTAAGATTCCTAAAATACCACCAATTTCAACATCAGTTCCTTCCAAAACTTTTATTTCTTTTAGAGATCCAGCATGAGGCGCTGGTACTTCAACTGTAATTTTGTCAGTTTCAATTTCAACTAAAGCTTCATCTGCCTCAAAATTATCGCCTATGTTCTTAAGCCATTTTGAAACGGTTGCTTCCGTAATTGACTCGCCAAGTGTTGGAACTATTAATTCAGTACTCATTAATTAAATGCTTAATAACATTTACTCCAATTTATTCAATTGGCAGATTGGTCTTTAATTTTGTTGAAATACCTGCCCAAGATTTGATAATTTTGCCAATTGAATCTTCTGTTGCCATTTTTAGAATAGTTTCTTGGTTGTTTAAGTGTCTTTCTAAAGAGCCAGCGGCAGGAGAGGCGGCAGGACTTCTACCAACGTAGTATATTTTTTCTTGTTTAACCTTGGCTTCCTGGATAACACTTTCTAATCTACCTTTGGCAAAGCCCCAGGCACCCATATTTTTTGGCTCCTCTTGTACCCAGATAATTTCAGCATCCGTGTAATGTTTGAGTTCATCTCTAAAATTTTCATAAGGAAATGGGTAAATCTGCTCCAATCTAATTATGGAGAGAGTGTTTATTTTATTTTTAGTAATATGATCTGCTAATTCAAAATATATTTTGCCAGAACAAATTATTAATCTTTTCTTTTTCTTTTTTTCTTTCACTGATATTTTATCAGTTAGAATTCTATGAAAAGTTGATCCATTAATATAATCTTCAATATTTGAGACGTTAGATTTGTGTCTAAGTGTAGATTTTGGTGTAAATATAATTAGAGGTTTCCTAAAATTTCTATGTAGTTGTCTTCTCAAGACATGAAAATAATTTGCAGGATTAGTGCAATTAACAATTTGCATATTATCTTCTGCACACATCTGTAAAAATCTCTCTAATCTTCCACTTGTATGCTCAGGGCCTTGACCTTCATGACCATGAGGAAGAAGCATTGTTAAACCAGACATTCTCAACCATTTTCTTTCACCAGAACTAATGAATTGATCAATCATAATTTGTGCACCATTTACAAAATCACCAAACTGCGCTTCCCATATAACTAGTGTCTTAGGATCAACTTGTGAATATCCATATTCAAAACCAAGAACACCAAATTCAGATAAAAAACTATCTACAATTTCAAAGTAACCTTGCTTGTTTTGAAAGTGTCTTAATGGAACAAAACGATTTTCGTTTTCCTGATCATATAGAACACCGTGTCTATGACTAAATGTTCCTCTTCCAACATCTTGTCCAGATATTCTAACACCGTATCCCTCATCTAGAAGTGTTGCTAGAGCTAAACTTTCAGAAGTAGCCCAATCGATACCTTTTCCTTTAGTTACACTTGTTAATCTATCTCCATAAATTTTTTTTATTCTTCTATGGGCATGGAAATCTGATGGTATTGTATGAATTTTTTTCGCTACATTAATTAATGTTTTCTCTTTTACAGAAGTTTTTCCCTTTCTCGCATCAAATGTTGCGGTAGATAAACCTGTCCAAGTTCCCTCTAACCAATCTACTTTATTTGGCTTATAATTTTTAGTTGATTCAAATTCTTTATCTAAAAAATTTTTGAAAGAATCTACAATTTCTTTAGATTCTTCTTCTGAAAAAGTATTATTCTCAATTAATTTTTTTTCATATTTTTTTCTTGTTGTGATTTGTTTTTTGATAGCCTTGTACATAAGTGGCTGAGTAAAAGAAGGTTCATCAGCTTCATTATGGCCAGATCTTCTGTAGCAAAACATATCTACAACAACATCAACTTTAAATTTATTTCTAAATTCTGTTGCAAGTCTACAAACATGGACTACAGCTTCTGGATCGTCGCCATTAACATGAAATATTGGAGCCTGAACCATTTTAGCAATTTCAGTACAATAAGGTGCTGATCTTCCATATTGAGGCATCGTTGTAAAACCTATCTGGTTATTTATTACAAAGTGAATTGTACCACCTGTTTTAAAACCTCTTAATTGTGACATAGCAAATGTTTCAGCTACTACTCCTTGTCCAGCTATAGCTGCATCCCCATGGATTAATAAACCAATAACTTTATCTGTGGTTTTATCTTTGGATAAAGTTTGTTTAGCTCTTACTTTTCCTGCCACAACAGGGTTAACTGCTTCTAAATGAGAGGGGTTAGAGGTGAGCGATAAATGAATTTTCTTTTTTTCAAATTCACGATCAGCAGAAACCCCTAAATGATATTTTACATCACCCGAACCAAGTACTTCATTTGGGTCATTTAAAGTCCCTTGAAATTTTGCTAAAATTTTTTTGTAAGGCATCTCTAAAACACTTGATAAAAGTGTTAGTCTTCCTCTATGAGCCGTTCCAATAATTATATCTTCTATTCCAGACAAACATGCCTGTTTAACAATTTGCTCTATCCCTGGTATCATTGCTTCACCACCTTCGATACCATATCGCTTTGTGCCTAAAAACTTTTTATCTAAAAACTGTTCGAACAGTTCTGATTCAACTAATCTTTTATAGATTGCTTTTTTTCCTTCATTTGTAAAATTTGTTTTATTTCTTACTTCTTCAATTCTTTCCTGCACCCATTGTTTTTGATCGGCTTGTTGTATATGTAAAAATTCGACACCAATAGAAGCAGAGTATGTTTCTTTTAGTATTTTTATAATGGTTTTTAATTTACCTTTTTCTAAACCCAAACTTCCATCAATAAATATTTCTTTTTCTAAATCTGATTCATTAAAACCATAACTTCTATAATCTAATTCTTGAGGATATTCTCTTTCAGATATTCCTAAAGGGTCGAGATCAGCAATTAAATGTCCATTAATTCTAAAAGCTCTAATTAATCTTAATGCTCTAATTGAATCTAAGGTTAAAATTCTAAATTCTTCAGAATTGTAATTCGCATTTGATTTTATAACCTTAGTTATGTAATTCTTATCTATTATATTTGATGGACGTTCTTTCCATTTAGGTCCTCCGAAATCTTTAAGAACGGAGTACTCATCTTCATTTAAATTATTAAAAAAATCTTTCCAAGTTGTGTCCACACTTTCAGGATCATTTCTAAATTTAGAATACAGTTCGGCTACATATGGCGCATTAGCACTATTTAAGAAAGTATCATTCATAGATTTCTATTAAACTAAAACAATTTCGCATAACAATCATACTTATAGAAACTAATTATTAACATTTTGCATTGCTAATTTCATTGTTTTTCCCAATGAGGCTGGTGATTTTGATACCAAAACTCCAGCATTTTCTAAAGATTCAATCTTGGAATGTGCAGTGCCTTTTGAGCCTGAAACAATAGCGCCTGCATGACCCATACGCTTGCCTTTAGGTGCCGATTGTCCAGCTATAAATGCTGAAACAGGTTTTTTTAATTTTGAATTTGAAATAAATTCTGCTGCGTTTTCTTCTTCATCACCACCAATTTCACCAATCATTAAAATGCCTTCGGTCTCATCATCTTCTAAAAATAACTTTATACAATCTACAAAATCCATTCCGTGTATTGGATCTCCACCAATACCAATACATGTTGATTGACCTAATCCTACCTCTGTGGTTTGTGCAACAGCTTCATAGGTTAATGTTCCTGATCTACTCACTATACCTATCTTACCTTTTTTATGGATGAAGCCAGGCATAATTCCAATTTTGCATTCAGAAGGAGTAATTAGTCCTGGACAGTTAGGTCCTATTAAATATGTGTGATTGTTAATAATTCTTTTTTTTATATCAATCATATCTAAGACAGGAATACCTTCAGTAATACAAACAATTAATTCAATATTTGCATCTAAAGCTTCGTGGATTGCTTTAGCAGCAAACTTAGCAGGAACGTAAATAACTGTTGCGTTGGCTTCAGTTTGTTTGATTGCATCGGCAACAGTATTAAACACAGGTAAATTTAAATGAGTCTGCCCTCCTTTGCCAGGCGTGACACCACCAACAAGGTTTGTGCCATATGCTATAGCTTGTTCAGAATGATATGTTCCTTGTGAACCGGTAAAGCCTTGGCAAATAAGTCTAGTGTTTTTATCAACTAAAATTGACATTATTCTGATAACTCAACTGCTTTTTGAGCTGCATTTGAAAAATCATCAATTGAAATTAATCCTAATGATGAATTATTTATAATATCTTTTCCTTCTTTAGAATTTGTTCCTTGAAAACGTACAACAACAGGAAGTTTAAAATCTAATTCTTTAATGGCATCGATGATGCCATTAGCAATCATATCACAATGGATAATTCCTCCAAAAATATTTATGAAGACTGATTTCACATTTTTATCAGATTGAATTATCTTAAAAGCTTTAATGGCTCTTTCTTTATTTGCTGTACCTCCTAAATCTAAAAAATTGGCTGGCTCCATTCCAAATTGTTTAATAATATCCATAGTTGCCATTGCTAGCCCGGCTCCATTAACCATACAGCCTATTTTTCCATCAAGCTTAATGTAAACCATATCGTGTTCAGAAGCTTCAAGCTCTAAATCATTTTCTTCTGAAGCATCTTTTAATTTTTCAATTTCAGCTTGTCTGTAAAGAGCATTATCATCAATGTTAATTTTAGCATCTAAAAGAATTAGTTTTCCTTCTTTTGTCACAACAAGGGGATTAATTTCAATTAGAGAAGCATCTATTTCTACATAGGCCTTACATAAGCTTGAAACAATTTCTTTAAATTGGTTAAACTCATTAATAGAAAAATTTAATTTAATTTGAAGACTATCACTAATTTTAAAATCTTCTAAGTTATCGAAATAGACATATTGAATTCTTTCTGGTGTTTTTTCAGCTACATCTTCTATATCTACACCACCAGCATCAGATACCATCATCATTAATTTTGATTGATTCCTATCAAGAAGGATACTTAAATAATATTCCCTATCAATTTCACACCCAGCTTCCAAGTAGATCCTATTTACTAACTTTCCTTCATTACCTGTTTGTTTTGTAATCAAAGTGTTGCCCATCATTCCTTTTGCAATTTTTTGTGCATCATCAATTGATTCTGTTATTTGTACTCCGCCTTTTGTATTAAATGGTTTTAAAAATGTACCTGCTCCTCTTCCTCCAGCATGTATCTGTGATTTAATAACCCATGGCGGTCCTTTTATCTTTTGTAAATCTCTTCCTAAATTGTCAACATTTTCTAAGTAACTTTTACCTTCAAGTATAGGTAGATTGTACTTTCTTAGTAGATCTTTAGCTTGATATTCATGCAAATTCATTTTGATAAAAAGGTAATAATTAGATTAGATGAAAAATACAATTATTTTTTATTTTTCTTATTTAGAAGTTTATTGGACAATGTAGTTAATGATTTTACTGCTTTAACAGAGTGATTAAATTCTTTCTTTTCATTATTATTAAGTTTTAATTCAATAATTTTTTCAACACCTTTTTTGCCAATGATAACTGGAACTCCAACATAAAGTCCTTTTACTCCATATTCACCATTAAGATATGCAGCACATGGTAATAATCTTTTTTGATCTAACAAAAATGATTCTGCCATTTGTACAGCTGAAGAAGCTGGTGCATAATAGGCAGATGTGTTCATCAGTTTAACGATTTCTGCTCCACCATCACGTGTTCTTTGAACAATTTTGTCTATGTTTTTTTTTGTAGTCCAGTTCATCTTAATTAATTCAGGTACAGGAATACCAGATACTGTTGCATATCTCATAAGTGGAACCATGGTGTCTCCATGACCACCTAAAACAAAAGCACTGATATCGTTAATTGAGACATTAAACTCCTTGGATAAAAAGTATTTTAATCTTGCACTATCCAAAACACCCGCCATGCCAATACACATATTTGTCTTAAGACCTGATGATTTCTGAAGGACACTTACCATTGCATCAAGTGGATTAGTAATGCATATAACAAATGCTTTTGGACAATATTGTTTAATATTTTTCCCAACATTTTGAATAATTATAGAATTTTTTTCTACTAGATCATCTCGAGACATACCTGGTTTTCTTGGAAAACCTGCTGTAACTATTACCACATCAGAATTTTTGATATCTCTAAAACTTGAAGTACCTTTAAAATTGGCATGAAATCCTTCAATGGAAGATGACTGAGAAAGATCTAAAGATTTACCTTTAGGCATTCCTTCGAAAATATCTAATAAAACTACATCACCTAATTCTTTTAAACTAAAAAGTTGTGCAAGAGTCCCACCGATATTGCCTGCTCCAATGAGAGCAATTTTTTTTCTCATTTAAGTTTTATAGTTTAATTATAATTCAGTAACAATAGCCTTTTTAAGTCCGGCAATTTCTTTAGCCGGGTTTAAACCCTTGGGACAAGATCTTGTACAATTCATTATTGAATGACACCTATAAAGTTTCAATGAATCATTAATTGCTTTTAATCTTTCCTTTCTTTCTGAGTCTCTAGAATCATTTACCCATCTTGCTGCTTGTAGAAGGACCGCTGGACCTAAATATTCGTCTCCATTCCACCAGTAGCTTGGACAAGAAGTGGTACAGCAAAAACATAACACACACTCCCATTTACCATCAAGTTTTTCTCTTTCTTTAGGTGTTTGTTTTTTTTCTTCATTTTTATTTTCATCAGTAGTTAAATCATTATTTGATCTTTTTAACCATGGTTTTATTGAAGCCAATTGCTCATATGCTTTGCTCAAATCAGGAACCAAATCTTTTACAACACGCATATGAGGTAATGGATATATTTTAATTTCTTTTTTTACATCAGACATGCTCTTTAAACACGCTAGTGTATTTACACCGTCTATATTCATTGCACAGGATCCGCACACGCCTTCCCGACAAGATCTTCTAAAAGTCAAGGATGGATCAATTTCATTTTTAATTTTCATTAACCCATCCAAAACCATTGGACCACACTTACTTTGATCAATTTCATAAGTGTCTAATCTAGGATTCTTTTTTTCTTCAGGATTCCACCTATAGATTACTAAATTTTTAGGTGACTCGCGTGGTTCCTTAGCTTTATATGTAATACCAGTTGTAACTTTTGAATTAGCTGGAAGAGAAAACTCAACCATTAGTAAACTCTTTTTTTAGGAGGTATAGGTTGTACATGATTAGTTAGAGTATTCATGTGAACTGATCTAGAGCCCATTTTAACATCACCATTATTATTTAACCAAGCTAGAGAATGAACAAGCCAGTCATTATCATTTCTCTCCTTATAATCTTCACGTGCATGCGCACCTCTGCTTTCAGTTCTGTTTAATGCAGAATGAAGAGTTACTTTTGATTGTGCCATTAAATTGTGTAATTCTAAAGCTTCAACTAAATCAGTGTTAAATATTAGTGATTTATCTTTAATATCAATGTTATCCATTGAGCTTTCAACTTCTTGGTATTCTTCTATACCTTTAGAAATTAAATCATGAGTTCTAAATACTGCACATTTTTTTTGCATAATATGCTGCATAGAAGTTCTCAGTTCTCCAGTCGTCGAATCACCTTTGCTAAATCTGATATTGTTAAATCTGTCTAATATTTCATCACTAGCGGACTTACTAATTTCAATTTTTTTTGAATGTGGTTTAACTTTTTCTGCACATGTTTCGCTAGCAGCCTTTCCAAAAACAACAAGATCAATTAAAGAGTTAGTTCCAAGTCTATTTGCTCCATGTACTGAAACACATGCTGCTTCCCCTACTGCTAACAAACCTTCGGAAATATTATCAGGATTTTTGTTTGTTGGATTAAGTACTTCTGTTCTATAATTAGTTGGAATACCTCCCATATTATAGTGAACTGTAGGTAATACCGGTATAGGTTTTTTTGTTAAGTCTACATCGGCAAAAATCTTTGCTGTTTCAGAGATACCTGGCAATCTTTTATGAAGTGTCTCTGCATCAATATGCTCCAAGTGTAAAAGGACATGATCTGCATTATCCCCACAGCCTCTATTTTCATTTATTTCTATAGTCATGGCTCTACTAATAACATCTCTTGATGCTAAATCTTTAGCATTAGGCGCATAACGTTCCATAAACCTTTCACCATCACTGTTTGTAAGATAACCTCCTTCACCTCTAGCTCCTTCAGTAATTAAGACTCCCGCACCGTATACACCTGTTGGATGAAATTGAATAAATTCCATATCTGATAATGGAAGGTTTTTTCTAAGAGCCATAGCACTTCCATCACCAGTACATATGTGAGCACTTGTTGAAGAAAAATATGCTCGTCCATATCCGCCTGTTGCTAGAATTGTTTGGTGTGATAAAAATCTATGAATAGATCCATCTTCTAGGCACCATGCCACTACGCCTATGCAGTTGCCATCTGTATCTGAAATTAGATCTAAAACGAAGTATTCAATAAAGAACTCAACTTCGTTTTTAAGAGATTGTTGATATAAGGTATGAAGTAATGCGTGTCCTGTTCTGTCTGCTGCTGCACAAGCCCTCATAGCAGGAGCTCCTTCACCATTATTTGTTAAATGTCCTCCAAATGGTCTTTGATAGATTTTACCATCGTCAGTCCTACTAAAAGGCATTCCATATTCTTCTAATTCAATAACAGCTTGAGGTGCTTTTGAACATAAATATTCAATTGCATCCTGATCACCCAACCAATCAGAGCCTTTAACTGTATCGTACATATGCCATTTCCAGTTATCTTCACCCATGTTACCAAGGGCAGCTCCAATACCACCTTGAGCAGCAACTGTGTGACTTCTTGTTGGAAAAACTTTGGAAATACATGCAGTTTTAAGACCTGATTCAGCACAGCCTAGAGTTGCACGTAAACCGGATCCACCAGCACCAATTACAACTACATCATAATGATGATCAATTATTTCATAAGATTTAGTCATTAATATATCATTTTAATTACAAACAAGGTTATTAGAAACATTAAAGAATATGTCAAATAATCTATGGTTAATTTACTTATTTTTAATGTTTTTTTCGATGTGACATAATCTTCTAAAATTGTTTGAAGTCCCAGCCTTGAGTGTATTAGCATAGAAATCATCATTACATAAAACAAGAAACTATTAAAATAGGAACTAAAAAAAATAACAGTTTCATCATATTCCATTTTAGATAAAGAAATTGAAATATAAATAAACCAGAATGTTAAAGGAATTAAGATTGAAGCAGTTATTCTTTTTACAATCCACTTTAAAGCATAATTTTTCATGCAAAGAGCCAAACCGTTATTGTAGATAAAAATGTCAAGAATATAACTACGTAGCCTGAACCATAAACACTTCTCAAATCCATTCCTATGCCAAAGGACCAATATAATTTTCTTATTCCATTAAATAGATGATAAAAAATGCCAAATGACCAAAGTATCAATATTAATTTAAAAAATATGCTTGAAGAGATCATTTGGAAATAAGCAAAGTAACTAGGCCCTAAACTAATTAGGATGAACCACATTGATATAAGTATAGCTCCAATACTAAGGCCTATTCCTGTAATTCTATGAAATATCGAAAAAACAGCAGTTAAAACCTTTTTGTGGATTGATAAATGTGGTGATAACGGCCTATTTTCAAATTTGTTAGACATAGAATAAGTAATATATGATTATATTTTTTCTCAAAAAATTCAAAAATTAAAGTTTTTATCTAATATTATGATAGATATATCTTAGAATGTTGATAAAAATAGAGCAAAACTTAGAAAAATTCCCCACTTTATTTCCAAATTTGACTAAAAATCTTGAATTTTGGATCGATAGATATTAGTTTAAATAAGCCGGATAATACTCGTTTCTTAGCTTCGGAGGAACGCCAAGAATTTTTAATTATCTTACCCGCCGTTTGATAATTAGTTGAGTTTCTTATTCTAGAGAGGTGTCTGCCAAGGTACAAACTAGTTTTAGAGTCCGGCCTACTTTAAATTTTTATTGAAAAATTCTTCCAACTTTTTAGAATATACCTCTGGATATTTGAACATAGCATCTACATGATAAGAGTTTTCAACTAGCCAAAACTCAGCGTTAATTTTATTTTGATTTGTATAATCTTTAAAATAATTAAAGTGCCTTGTTAAGATTCTTGTATCAGAGTCGCCATGAGTGAAAAAATAGAATTGTTTATTTGATAATTTTTTAGCTGGAGATAATTCTCTTGGATCAGTACCAGTTAAGATTCTTCCAGCTAAACTTACTACTGGCCCAAATTCTATAGCAAGACCATATCTAGCTATTTCATCTTTTAAAATCATATTAAATTCAGCAAGTGAACTATCTGCCCACACTGCACGTATTTCCGGTTCTGCATGTGCTGCAAAAATAGATGTGCTTGCACCAAGAGATATTCCATGTAATCCAATGCTATTAGACTTGAAACCAATTTTTTTTAAAAAATCAAATGCACCAAGAACATCATTATATGACTTTAAACCTAAATCATCATAACTACTTACAGTATCACTTTGGCCGTAGTTTCTTAAATCTATCGTCAAAACATTAAATTTTTTATTAACTAAAAAACTTGCAATAAGATTTGGTTCAGACTTACATTTACCATTTGGGCTTATACCGTGTGTTACAATTATAATTGGTCTATTTGGAAAATAATTAAACAGCCATCCATTAATCTTAATGTCAGGGTCACGAGATTGAAAATATACATCTTGCCATTCATCCAAATAATAATCTTTAAAGTTAAAATTTTCTCTTACTTTTTGTCGTGCAAGAATTGAGTATTCATGTGAATCAACTGTTGTACTCCATGAATTAGGAAGAGACCCTTCGTGCAAACCACAAGTTGGATCTATTTTTAAAATTTGGTAAGCAACATAAAAACCTGCGGTAAAATAAACTACTATTAATAAAACTACTGTACTTAATAAAAATCTGATTATGTATTTCATGGATCTAGTTTTACTATAGTCATTTCATATAACCTGCTAGCAGTTCTTTTAAATTCTTCTGCTAAAGTATTTATATTATTTAATGAATTTATAGGTTTTGATGCTAAAATTACAATTGAACAATTATTTTCATATAACATATCAATTAATCCAATAAATCTTCTGCATGAATCTTTTTTCTGATTATCAAATTCAGGAACATTTTTTAAAAATACCAACTTAAATTTATCTGCAATATTTTTATAATCTTCATTACCAAAATTTACTTCACAAAGATTTTCAAAATCTATCATCATTAGATTTGATGTACATCTATCAAACTCTAGTTCACGACTTTTAGATTTAATTTTTACAGTTGTTAAATGGGAGGGATCAACAAAGCGATTAAATAATTTTTCAAATTCATTTGTTGTGTCAGTTGTTATAGGTGTGAAATATGTTTTTGATTGATTTAGCGTTTGTCGACGAAAATCAGTTTTAATACTAATATCAAAGAGATAAAAATTTTTTTTGATTAAATCAATAAATGGCAGAAAATCATTTCTCTGCAAACCATCTTTATATAAATTATCTGGATGAAAATTTGATGACAGTAATATAAATATTTTATATTTAGAAAAATAATTAAATATTTTTTTTATTATTAATGCGTCTACAATATTAAAAATATGCAATTCATCCACAAATATTATTTTGAAATCTTTACTTAAATTCTTTACATAGTTTTCGATTGCAAGTTCTTTATTTTCTGAGTTTTTAACTTGTTCATGGATTTCATTCATTAAGTTATTAAAATGAATTTTTTTTCCAATCTTAGTATTTTGATAAAATAAATTTAATAAAAATGTTTTTCCTGTTCCAACTTGACCATAAAGATAAATTCCTTCAAAAATTTTATCCTTAAAAAATAACTTTGTTTTACTAAAAGATGACCATACATTATCTGCTTGTTTTAAGAATTCAATTTGATCTTTATTTTTTTTAATAAAATTATTTTCAACAAAACTATTATATTGATCAATAACATTAAACATTATTTTTTACCTAAGTACTGTTCAAGTTGTTTTAAAGTTTCTAGTTCACCACTGCTGATGCTTTTATTTTCTTTTTTCTTTTTTAATCGTTTATATTCCTTGATTAGAAAATTAAGACTCTCCATTATTTGTTTATTCATGTTTTATAAATTATAGGTAAAATTGATGATACAACAATCATAATGGAGCTGATTAAAAATATAAGTGATATTCCGTAACCCCAATCAATAATATAACCAAAAACAACAGGCGATAAGGCGCTCGCAAAAACCCCAACTGCGTGCAGTAAAGCTTTAGCAGTTCCAATACTTTTAACTCCGTAAATTTCTGCCCAGAGTGATCCCATAAAAGGTGCTGCTAAACCTAAGTTAAATCCAAATAAAGACATGTAAAGCACGAATGACCAATAATTATTGAAGAAAAAAAGAATGGTGATACAGACCAACAAAGGTAATAGCACAAAAGGTATTGCTTTCTTTGTATTTATCTTATCTATTAAGGGTCCTCCTATTAATAATCCTAAAATAGAAAATAATCCAAAATATATATAACCGTCCCCAAGCATTTCCATTGTCCACCCTTTAGCATCAAAAATATAAATCTGATGAAACATTAACCCTGTACCAATAAATGGAAAGGATGCAGCTAATGGAAAGTAGATAAAAAAAACTCGGTCTTTTAAAATTTCTGTAATAGTCCAACTTTTATGTGTTTTCTCATTATCAATATTTTTTTTGAAGTCTAGCATCCCTGCTTTTTTGATTATGAAGAATAAAGTAAATTATTGGTATTAAGATCAAAAGAGTCAAAGTTGTTAAAAACCAAAGATTTTTAAAATTATAGTATGAGTCCAAATTAACAACAATCTTTGGTAAAAACATTATGCCTAACATTCCTCCAAGTGTTGCAACTGATATTGCTTTACCTCTATCAATTAAAAAATATCTTGCCATTGAGGTTGAGCCAGCATGTGTCATAGCCCCCTGTCCAAAAAAACGTAATAAAAATAAAATAAGAAAAAGATGAAAAATATTATTAAAAATAAAATAAAAACCAATACAGGCAAAAGCTAAACCAAGAATAATACCTATGGAGTACAATCTTAAATCAATTTTATCTATTAATTTAGCAAAGTTTATAAATAAAAATGAGCTTACAAGCGTTGCTATGGCATAAACTAATCCAAACTCACCATCTGTTATTTTATATAGATTTCGAATATCATCGTTAAATAATGCAATGTAAAAAGTCTGTCCAAAACTTGCAAAGAAGACCATGGCAAATCCGTATAATAGTAAATAAGGATCATTTAAAAAAAAATTTTTCATTATGGTTTAAAGCAATTTTTTAATACTATTTAAAAGTTTTACCATTTTACTTTTATCTATTCTTCCTGTGTTAACATTTCGTGGGCTTGGATGATAACTACCAACTAAAATTTTCTTATCAGGTAAAATATTCATAGATCCGTGAGAAAAAATAAAATCTTTATTTCTTATTTCATATTGTTGCTTATAATAATTTACACAAGCGTCATGACCAATTTTACCAAGAGCAACAATAACTTTTATTTTTTTTAAGAAAGCAATTTCTTGATTAAAAAAATTAAAACATGTTTTCAATTCTTGTGAAGTAGGTTTATCTTCTGGGGGCACACATTTAAGAGCAGTAGTTAAGTACATATTTTGAAGTTCCAAACCGTCACCTCTATGTACTGAATCTGGTTGGTTTGCAAATCCAGTTTTATATAAACAGGAAAATAAAAAATCTGCAGATTTATCGCCTGTAAAAACTCGACCTGTTCTATTTCCTCCATGTGCTGCTGGCGCAAGACCTACGATTAATAATTTAGCTTTTTCATCTCCATAGCCAGTAATCGGCTTACCCCAATAGCTTTGATCAATATATTGTTTTCTTTTTTCTTTAGCAATTTTTTCACGGAAGTTAACTAAGCGTTTACACTTTCTGCAATCAATAATGGATTTATTTAAATTACTTAATGTCATTTGGAAAATATATATTTATATTACAGCTCTGTGATTAATGAAAGAGCTAAAGCTATTCTAGAATTTTGTTTCATCAAAACTCCACTTGAACAGTGGTTTAAAAAAGATGATGAATTTGATAATATTTTGAAAAGTACTTTTATGGATGATTATATTAAGGCTATTAATAATGAGTACGATAATTGGAGAAATAATGCTGAAGAATGTTTAGCTTTGGTTATATTACTTGATCAACTATCAAGAAATTTTTTTAGAAATAATTCTAAAGCTTATGAACAGGATACTAAGTGTATTTTAATTGTTAAAGAAGCTATAGATAAAAGATATTTAGATAGCCTAGATATTGATAAAATACATTTTTTATTACTGCCATTAATTCATAGTGAGGATATCATGGATCATGAACTTGGTCATAAATTAGTTGATCAATATTTAAATAATCATTCAGAATATACTAATATTAAAAAAGCTTGGAATGATCATAGCGTGGCAATTAAAAAATTTGGAAGATATCCGCATAGAAATAAAATACTAAATAGAAAATCAACAAATGAAGAAGAGGTATTTTTAACACAACCAAATAGTTCGTGGTAAAATTAAGATATGCTTTTAGAAAGAGATTTTTCAGTTATTTTAAAACAACTTAAGTTTAAAAAAGGAAAAATTAACGCAATTCTTGATACGGATACCTACAATGAAATTGATGATCAATTTGCTTTAGTGCAAATGTTGTTTTCAAAAGAAAAAATAGAAGTGCAAAGTATAAATGCAGCTCCTTTTTCAATGAATAATCGTTCAGATAATCCAAACAAGGGAATGGAGTTGAGTTATGATGAAATCTTTCGATTGTTAGAAAAAATAAATTTTAAAAAAAATAATTTTGTTTTTAAAGGCTCAAAAAAATATGTAGGTTTTGAAAAAAAACCAATTAATTCGCCTGCAGCAGATAATATCATAGAAAGTGCTTTAAAATGTTCTGAAGAAGATCCTCTATACGTACTAGCTATCGGCGCTATTTCAAATGTTGCCTCTGCATTATTAAAAGAGCCAGAAATTATAAAAAAAATTGTTGTAGTTTGGTTGGGAGGTAATGCGCTTTATTGGCCACAAAATTTGGAATTTAATCTAAAACAAGATATTGGAGGCGCTCAAGTTTTATTTGATAGTGGTGTTTCACTCGTTATGGTTCCTTGTAAGGGAGTAACTTCGCATCTTATTTCAACAGTTCCAGAAATAGAAAAATACATCGAACCTCATGGTGAAATAGGTAAATTTCTAGCAATGCGATTTAAAGAGTACAATAGTATCCATAAAGGTTGGTCAAAAGAAATTTGGGATATGGCAGCTGTTGGTTATGTCTTGAACGAAGACTGGGCGCCCACTAACACAGTTCCATCTCCAATTCTTTTAGATGATATGAAGTGGGCTTCAGATAAAAATAGGCACCCAATTAAAATAGTCTATGAAATAAAAAGAGATCCTATTCTTAAAGATTTCATTCAAAAATTAGAAAATTTCAATAATGAATAATTATAATAAATGGTCTCGTGGTGAAATGGATATCACACGTGTCTTCGGAACATGGATTTGGGGTTCGAGTCCCTACGAGACCGCCAATTAAATAGTTATTTTTTCTGAGTACTTTGAAGTTACTAACTCAGCAATTTGAACAGCATTAAGTGCTGCTCCTTTACGTAAATTATCTGAGACTACCCATAAATTCAAACCATTATCTATTGATTGGTCATTTCTAATTCTACTAATATAAACTTTATCCTCTCCTGCAATTTCAACAGGAGTCACATAACCTTCATCTTTTCGATGATCAATTACTGAAATACCCTCAGAGTTAGATAATATTTCGTTAGCTTCTTTTTCATCTAATGGTGAATCAAACTCTATATTTACTGCTTCTGAATGACCAATAAATACAGATGTTCTAACACAAGTTGCTGAAACATTAATTCCCTTGTCTAGGATTTTTTTGGTTTCATCAATCATTTTTTGCTCTTCTTCTGTATTACCATTTTCTAAAAAAGCTCCAATGTGAGGAATGGCATTAAAAGCAATTTGTTTTGTAAACTTTTCTTTTTTTAATTCTTGGTTTGCATAAACATTTTGAGTCTGATTAAATAATTCATCCATACCTGTTTTACCCGCTCCAGAAACAGCTTGGTATGTTGATACAACAACTCTGTTTATAATTGCTTTTTCATGAAGTGGTTTTAATGCAACAACCATTTGTATAGTTGAACAGTTAGGATTTGAAATAATATTAGTTCTGTTTTCATCATCAAAAAATTCATCAAGTGCATAGGCGTTCACTTCAGGTACGATTAAAGGAATATTTTGTTGCATTCGAAAATGAGAGGTATTGTCTATAACAATACAGCCTGCTTTAGCTGCTTTTGGTGCATATTCTGCAGAAATTTTACCTCCAGGTGAAAATAAACCAATGTGAGCTTTTGAAAAATCAAATTCTGATAGGTCTTCTACAACAATTTCCTTATCTTTAAACTCTACTTTTTTGCCTTTTGATTTTGATGATGCGAGTAAATATAAATTGTCTATTGGAAAATCCCTTTGCTCTAATATTTGAACTATTTCTGTTCCTACCGCACCTGTTGCTCCTGCTACTGCTATATTGTATTTTTGAGTCATTTAATTACCAGATAGAATTTTTAGCTCTTCAATAACAGCATTTCCCATTTCTTGAGTAGAGATAATTTTTTCTGCTCCATCTTTAATATCAGCAGTTCGTAAACCTTTTAGTAACACATTCTGTACAGCTTTCTCAACCATTTGACTATCTTCTTGCATGTCAAAACTATATTTCAACATCATAGCAAAGCTCATGATCATTGCTAAAGGATTCGCTTTAGATTGACCAGCTATGTCTGGCGCACTGCCATGAACGGGCTCATACATTGCTGCTCTTGTTCCATTTTCTTTAACTGGTCCAAGAGCTGCTGAAGGGAGCATTCCTAAAGATCCTGTTAGCATAGCTGCAGTATCACTTAAAAGATCACCAAATAAGTTATCTGTAAGTATGACATCAAATTGTTTTGGATAACGAACTAATTGCATTGCACAATTATCTGCAAGCATGTGTTCTAAATTAACATCAGAATATTCCTTTTTATGTAAATCTGTTACAGTTTGTTTCCAAAATAAACCTGTTTCCATTACATTTGATTTTTCTACTGATGTAACTTTATTATTACGCAACTTTGCTAAATCAAATGCCACTCGTGAAACTCTATTAACTTCTGATGTAGTATACAGTTGAGTATCAACTGCCTTACTTTCGGTCTCACTAATTTTTGATATACCTCTTGGTTGTCCAAAATATACACCACTTGTTAATTCTCTTATTATTAAAACATCTAATCCTTTAACAAGATCAGATTTTAGAGATGATGAGTCTGAAAGAGCATCTAAAACAACAGCTGGTCTTAGATTAGCAAAAAGATCTAGATCTTTTCTTAATCTTAATAATGCTGCTTCAGGTCTTTTACCTCTCTCTACATTATCCCATTTAGCGCCTCCTACCGCACCAAATAATACAGCATCACAATCCATAGCTACTTGCATTGTATCATCACTTATAGAATTACCTTCTTTATCGTATGCTATACCCCCAACTAATCTTTCAGAAATATCAAAAGATAAAGATTTAGTTTTTTCCATCCAATCAATTATTTTTAATACCTCAGCCATAACTTCGTTGCCAATTCCATCACCAGGTAAAATTAAAATTTTTTTATTACTCATTTTTGACTACACTATCCAAGGCTGAATACTGTGTATTTTTTCTTCATGAACATCTATTTTTTTATTTTTTTGGAGTGTCAAACCAATATCATCCAAGCCTTCTAACAAACATTTTTTTCGAAATGCATCAATTTCAAATTCAATTGTTTTATCATTTTGATAAGTGATTTTTTGATTTTCTAAATCAACTGAAATAGCATTTTTATTTTCTGCTTCGTTCATTAATATATCTACATTTTGTTGATCTAACTTAATTGGCAGAATTCCATTTTTAAAACAATTATTATAGAAAATATCTGCGAAGCTTGGTGCGATTATTGACTTAAAACCAAAATCTAAGAGTGACCATGGTGCATGCTCTCTACTTGATCCGCAACCAAAATTTGCCCCAGCAATTAAAATTTTTGAAGTTTTATAAGGATCCCAGTTTAAAACAAAATCATTCTTTATGTTACCTTGAATATCGTATCTTAATTCATGAAATAAGTTTTTTCCTAAACCGGATCTCTTTATTGTTTTCAAAAATTGTTTTGGAATAATCATATCGGTATCGACATTAATCATTGGTAGTGGCGCAGGGATACCGATTATTGTTTTAAATGATTCCATTTATAAATCCTCTGCTGTTGCAAAAGAACCTTTGATTGCAGAGGCAGCAGCTATTGCAGGACTAACAAGATGTGTTCTTCCTTCTCTACCTTGCCTACCTTCAAAATTTCTATTTGATGTTGATGCACATCTTTCTTGCGGTTTTAATTGATCTGGATTCATAGCCAAACACATGGAGCAACCTGGCTCTCTCCAATCAAATCCTGCTTCAATAAAAATTTTATCTAAACCTTCTTCTTCAGCTTGTTTTTTAACTAGACCTGAACCAGGAACAATCATTGAGTCTACAGAAACTTTTTTTCCTTCTACAACTTTAGCAACTTCTCTTAAATCCTCAATTCTTCCATTGGTGCAAGAGCCAATAAACACTTTATCAATTTTAATTTTTTGTATTTCTTGTTTGGGTTCTAAACCCATATATTCAAGAGAACGCTCCATAGCCTTCTTTCTATTAGGATTATTCTCTTCTTGAGGATTTGGTACTATACCATTTATAGCAACAACGTCTTGTGGGCTTGTACCCCAAGTAATTTGTGGCAAAATATCTTCAGCATTAATTAAAATTTCTTCATCATATTTTGCGCCCTCATCAGATGGAAGAGATTTCCAAAATTCTACCGCTTTGTCCCAATTATCTCCTGATGGAGCATACGGTCTACCTTTAATATATTCAAAAGTTTTTTCGTCAGGAGCGATTAAACCAGCTCTAGCACCTGCTTCAATACTCATATTGCAGATTGTCATTCTTCCTTCCATAGAAAGAGAGGAAATTGCATTACCACCATATTCAATAACATAACCAGTTCCACCAGCTGTTCCTATCTTTCCTATGATATGAAGGATAATATCTTTTGCTGTAACGCCTAAGTTTAATTTACCTTCAACAGAAATTCGCATATTCTTTGCAGGTTTTTGAATCAAGGTCTGAGTAGCTAATACATGCTCAACTTCACTTGTGCCGATACCAAAAGCTAAGGCACCAAATGCTCCATGTGTTGCTGTATGACTATCACCACAAACTATTGTCATACCTGGCTGAGTAATACCTTGTTCTGGTCCAACTATATGAACTATACCTTGTCTGCTATCTAATAATGGAAAAAGAGTAACATCAAAATCTTTGCAATTTTTTTCTAGTGTTTCAACCTGAATTCTACTTTCTTTATTTTCTATACCTTTAGATCTATCTGATGTTGGAACATTGTGATCAGCTACAGCAAAAGTACTTTCAGGCCTTCTAACTTTACGATTATTGTTTCTTAAACCTTCAAACGCTTGAGGGCTTGTAACTTCATGAACAAGATGTCTATCAATATATATAAGACATGTTTCGTCTTCTTGTCTATCAACAAGATGATGTTCCCAAATTTTATCAAAAAGAGTTTTAGAGTTATTTATTTTCATCCGATTTATTTTCGGCTGCTTTTTCCTCTTCTTTACTAGATGCCTCTGCAGCTTCTGCTTTAGATTCTTCTGCTGGTTTGGCTTCCGCTTCTTCAGCTTTTGTATCTGCTTGTTTTGCTTCTACGCCTTCAGCTTTTGGTTCCTCTGCAGTATTTGTATCTGTATCTCCAGTTTTTGTTTCTTCTACTAGAGGCGCCTCCTCTATATATTCATATTGATCAGCTTCATCACCCCTATCTTTATCTGCGATCCTAGCTTTCTTTCCTGATAATTCTCTTAGATAATATAGCTTAGCTCTTCTTACATCACCTTTTCTAACAACCTCAATTTTTTCTACTAATGGACTGAATAAAGGGAATACTCTTTCAACACCCTCTCCATGAGATATTTTTCTCACAGTAAAGTTAGAGTTTACTGAATTATTTTTTCTTGCAATACAAATACCTTCAAATGCTTGAAGTCTCGACTTACTTCCCTCTGTGATTCTTACAGTAACTTTTAGAGTATCACCTGAACGAAAAGCAGGAACTCTTTTTTTTGAAGTTAACTTTTCAATTTGTTGTTTTTCAAATGTCTCTAATATATTACTCATTTTATATTTCCTTTTTAAAAAGATCTGGTCTTAATTCTTTAGTTTTTTCAACCGATTTTTCTTTTCTCCATTTATCAATTTTTTCATGATGACCTGATGTTAAAACATCTGGAACTTCATGTTTATTTCCCTGAATATCTTCCCAGGTTTGTGGTCTGGTATAATGAGGATATTCAAGTAGATTATTAGAAAAAGATTCTTCCAATAAACTTTGTGGCTGCCCTAATACTCCAGGAATGAGACGAATACAACCTTCAACTAACACCTGAGCAGCAATCTCGCCTCCAGAAAGGATGTAATCACCGATACTTATTTCCTGAAAACCAAGAATTTCTATAGCTCTTTGGTCAACCCCTTCAAATCTACCACATAAAATAAGCATTTCATCATGTTTTGATAGATTATTAAGTTTAGATTGAGATAATTTCTGACCTGATGGTGTTAGAAAAATTTTGCAATAATTATCGGTTTTGAACGTAATTGAATTTAATGCTTTTTCTATCACATCTGGACGAATAACCATTCCAGGACCTCCTCCAAAAGGTTCATCATCAACACTTCCTCTTTTGTCAATTCCAAAATTATGTAGATTGACTATCTCGAGAGAAAATTTTTTATTGGTTAATGCATTTCCGATTACAGAATATCCTAGTGAACCAGGAAACATCTCAGGATAACAAGTTAAAATTACTACTCTCATTTTAATCAAGAATACCAGGTATTGGATCAGCTATAATTTCTTTTTTATCGATATTAACTGATAAAATATTTGTTTTATCAAATGGTATAAGAATAAGTTTGGTATTATATTTGACTTCTAATAAATCACCTGCCCCAAAATTTTGAACACTTAAAACTTTTCCAATACTAGTATTGTCTTTCAAGAAAATCATGCATTTGATTAGATCATTTATGTAAAACTCATTATCTTTTGTTTTTGGAAGAAATTTCTTATTTGAAAAAATTTTTTGACCTTTAAGCTCTAAAACATCTTCTCTAGAAAAGTATTTTTCAACTTGAACAACACACTTATTATTTTTAAATAAAATATTTTTAAAATTCCAAGCAACTGAACCATCAAAATTATAATAGTTTTTTAAATTTTTAAAAACTTCAAACGAGGTAGTCATCATATTAACTTTTATTTCACCTTTTAACCCTAAGGGAGATCCAAACTGACCAACAAGAATAATATCTTTATTACTCAAAACAAAAATTAATTTTATTCTTTTTTAGCTTCTGCTTCTTCTGCTTTTGGTTCTTCAGCAGGTTGTGCATCTTCAGCTGGCTTAGCTTCTGCTTCTTCTGCTTTTGGTTCTTCAGCAGGTTGTGCATCTTCAGCTGGCTTAGCTTCTGCTTCTTCTGCTTTTGGTTCTTCTGATGCAACTTTAGCTGCTTCTTCTTTCTCTTTAGCTGCAGCTAGACGTTCCTGTGCTTTTTTCTTAGGCAGATGTTTTTTTGTTTTTTCAGTAATAACTGGTTTTTCCATCACACCAAGATTGCTAAGAAAAATAGAAATTCTGTCTGAGGGTTTCGCTCCTTTTGCAATCCATTCTTTAGCTTTTTCTAAGTCCATCTTAACTCTATCAGCACTTTCCTTTGGAAGCATTGGGTTATAAGTTCCAATTTGATCTATAAATTTTCCATCTCTCGCTCTTCTAGAATCAGCAACTACTATTCTATAAAATGGTCTTTTCTTTGCGCCGCCTCTTGATAATCTTATTCTTACTGGCATTTTATTTCCTTTCTAATTTATGTTTGGAGGAAGATTTCCTTGTAATTTTTGCATTAAATCACTGGGAATTCCTCCTTTGCCCATTGATTTCATTCTCTTCATCATTTTTTGTGATTGGAGAAACTGTTTTAATAACCTGTTAACGTCTTGAACTTTTGTTCCAGATCCTTTTGAAATTCTAATTTTACGTGAAGCCTTTATAATATCTGGATCAGCCCTTTCTTTTTTTGTCATTGAACTGATTATAGCTATTTGTTTATCAATCATTGAATTAGAAATTTTATTTTCTGCCATTAGCTTCTGTGCCTTTGAAACACCTGGCATCATAGAAAGTAAACCGGAGACTCCACCCATTTTACCCATTTGTTTTAATTGATTGGCAAAATCTTCAAGATCAAATTTTCCTTTAACGATCTTTTTTGCCATATCTTCCATTTCTTCTTTATCGATATTTTCAGCAGCCTTTTCGACAAGAGATACAATATCTCCCATACCTAAGATTCTTTGTGCAATTCTTTCAGGATGGAAAGGTTCAAAATTTTCTACTTTTTCACCTAGTCCTATAAATTTTATAGGAGAGTTTGTTATAGATTTAATTGATAGTGCTGCGCCACCTCTGCTATCACCATCTATTCGAGTTAAAATTGATCCAGTAATATTTATTGCATCACTAAAACTTTTAGCTACATTTGCAGCATCTTGTCCTGTTAGAGCATCTGCTACTAATAATGTTTCGTTAGGTTTAAACTTATTTTCAATTTCTATTAATTCACTCATTAACTTTTTATCTATAACTTGTCGTCCAGCAGTATCTAAAATAAGAATATCAAATAAATTTTTTTGAGCATAGTCTATGGAATCATAAACAATCTTACTGACTGATGACAGATTGTGACTAAAGAAATCTGAACCGGTTTCTTCAGCTAATACTTTTAATTGTTCTTGTGCTGCTGGTCGATAAATGTCTGCTGATGAAAGTAAAATTTTTTTCTTTGAAGACTTCTTTAACAAATAGGAAAGTTTGGCAATTGATGTTGTTTTCCCAGATCCCTGTAATCCACAAAATAATATTTTAGTTAATTGAGAAGAAGATAAATTTAGAGATTTATTTTCTGATCCAAGAATTTTAACAAGCTCATCTTGCACAAGTTTTATGATCATTTGATCTGGTTTAACAGATTTGAGAATTTCTTTTCCTAAAATGTTTGACTTGATGGAATTTATAAATTCTTTTACTACAACTAAGGAAACATCTGCCTCTAAGAGAGCAATTCTAATTTCACGTAATGTAACTTCAAGATCTGTTTCTGATATAACAGCCTTACCCCGAATACTTTGAACAATTTTTTCAAATTTTGTGTTCAGTGTATCAAACATAAATCTCCAATAGCCTTTTAACTCCAGGGCACGAAACTCGTGGGCTGGAGTACCTATCACAATTGTAACAAGCTCAATTCGTTTACAAATATAGGATTTGTTCGTGACCCTCTATTAGCTGAATAATTGAAAGTCAAGTATTCTTAAATTTCCCATATTTACTGAGATTTATCAATAAATTAGGTTATAAAACAAATATGCAAAAAGTAGACTTTATAAAGATGCATGGACTTGGGAATGATTTTGTTATCATAGATAAAAGGTCTAATAATATCGCAATTACTGAAGATATCATTAAAAGACTCAGTGACAGAAGGACTGGAGCAGGATGTGATCAATTAATCACAATTAATAATACAGGTAATCAAAATGCTGATGCTGAAATTGAAATTTTTAATCCTGGTGGTGATAGAGCCGAAGCTTGTGGTAATGGAACACGTTGTGTGGCAAAAATATTATTTGATGAAGATTCAAATATAGAAATTTTAAAAATTCAATCTGATGCAGGAATATTAGAATCAAAAAAAATAGATAACAATATAAGTGTCAACATGGGTTTAATAAAAAATACTTGGGATAAAATTCCTTTAAGTAAAGAAATCGATACAATGAATATACCAATTTTAATTGATGGATATAGTAATGGAGTTGCTGTTAATGTAGGTAATCCACATGTAGTTTTTTTTGGGAAATCGATCAAAAATACAGATCTTGACAGTATAGGTCCTGGAATAGAAAATCATGAGCTCTTTCCAAAAAAAACTAATGTTGAAATTGTTGAAGTTATTAATTCAAATTTAATTCAAATGAGAGTTTGGGAACGTGGGGTTGGAATCACTTTAGCTTGTGGTAGTGGTGCCTGTGCGGCTGTATATGCAGCGTGGAAAAAAGGATTGATTGAAAATAACGCTGAAGTGAAACTTGAAAAAGGATCACTGCACATAAATATATTTAATAATGAAGCTATTATGACAGGACCTGCAGAAATAAGTTATCGGGGTAGTTTAGAAATATAATTTATGAAAAATAAAAACTACGTAGTCAATCTAGGTTGTAGATTGAATATTTATGAAGGTGAAATTATTAAAAACCATCTTAAAACAAATAATTTAAATAATGTTACAGTCATAAACTCATGTGCAGTAACTCAAGAAGCTGAGAAGAAAGTTTCTTATGAAATTAGAAAGGCAAAAAAAAATTTCCCTCATAATAAAATAGTAGTTACAGGATGTGCGGCTCAAATTAATCCATTAAAATATAAAGATTTAAAAGAAGTAGACTCAGTAATTGGGAATACAGAAAAATTAGAAACTTTAACATGGAAAAATATCAATCAGTCTAAAAATTTTAAAGTAGGGAATATATTAGAAGAAAGTAAAACAGTACCTAATTCAATTGAAAAATTTGAAGGAAAATCAAGAGCTTATATTGAAATACAACAAGGTTGTAACCATCGCTGTACTTTTTGTATCATTCCATTTGGCAGAGGCAATAATAGAAGTGTAGCTGCTGGAGAAATAGTAAATAAAATAAAAAAAATTGTTAGCAATGGTTATAATGAAGTAGTCTTAACAGGAGTAGATATAACTGATTATGGAAAGGATCTTCCTGCAAAACCTACTTTTTCTAACTTAATTAAAAGAATTCTAAAATTAGTACCTGAATTAAGACAACTGCGTTTGTCTTCAATTGACTGCGCTGAAATAGACGAAGATTTTTGGGATGTTTTAAAAGACGAAAGATTGATGCCTCATTTTCATATAAGTTTACAAGCTGGAAACAATTTAATTTTGAAAAGAATGAAAAGAAGACATTCAAGGGAAATGGCAATTAATTTTTGTAAGAAAGTTTTATCTATTAGGAAAGATGCAACATTTGGCGCTGATATAATTGCCGGTTTTCCAACAGAGACAGAAACGATGTTTCAAGATTCAATTAAACTAGTTGATGAGTGTAATTTAACTCATCTTCATATTTTTCCTTATTCACCAAGAGAAAACACTCCTGCATCCAGAATGCCTCAAGTTCGAAAAAATATTGTCAAAGATAGAGCAAGAAGACTTAGAAAAAAAGGTATGGACAAATTAAAAAAACATTTAAAAAAAAATATTGGAAAAAAGGAACAAATTTTAATTGAAAGTAGAAAAGAAAATTTTTCACTTGGGAAAGATCAGCATTTTTTAAAAGTAAAACTTGAAGAAGAATTTAAAGAGGGAAATATAATTTCCTGCATATACACAGGCGTAGAAAATGATACGTTATTAGCAAGAATAACATGAGTTTGTTCTCAATATTTAAAGATAAGTTAAGTAAAACTTCAAATATACTTTCTTTTAATATTTTAGAAATTTTAAAAAACAAAAAAATAGACGATTTAACTTTAGAAGAATTAGAAAATGTTCTTATTTCATCTGATATTAGTTTGGATGTTGTAAATCAGCTAATAGATTCTATAAAAAAAATAACAATTTCAAATGATGATGGAATAAAAAATGTACTAGAGATTTTAGCTCAAAATATAGAAAGTATATTACTTCAAAGAGAACATGTTCTTATAAATGAAAATGGTGATGAAAAAAAAATATTAATATTTGTTGGGGTAAATGGAAGTGGAAAAACAACCACTATTGGCAAAATTGCAAATAAAATTTTATCAAATAAAAAAATACTGATTGCAGCTTGTGATACATTTAGAGCAGCAGCTGTTGAACAGTTAAAAAATTGGGCAAAAAAAAATAATAATGATTTTATCGCTGGAAAAAGTAATCAAGATCCTGCAAGTGTAGCATATCAGGCAACTGAAGAGTTTGGGAAAGAAAACTATGATTATTTACTTATAGATACTGCTGGAAGACTATCAAATAATACCAACCTCATTAATCAGCTTATTAAATTGAAGAATGTTATCTCAAAAGTTAATTCCTCTTATAATATTGAAACTGTATTAGTTTTAGATGGAACGAATGGTTCTAATATGATTAAGCAAGTGGAAATATTTGGAAATGAACTTAATGTATCAAGTATTATAATAACTAAATTGGATGGAACAGCAAAAGGTGGAGCATTAATTTCAATTGCAAATAAATTTGAAATCCCTATAAGTTATGTTGGTCTTGGAGAGAGTATTGAGGACTTAGTAAGCTTTAATTCTCAAAACTTTGCTAGATCTATTTTAAATCTAGAAGAAAAAAAATGAAGTCAGTTTATAAATTATTAATTGATATAGGACCACTTGCAGTGTTCTTTATTTTTTATACAAGAAGTGGTCTTCAGGAAGCAATACTTCCTCTTATGATTGCAACTGTAATTGCAGTAATCATCTCATACATACTTGAGAAAAAAATACCAATTATGCCAACTCTTGGGGCTGCGATTGTATTAATTTTTGGAGGTCTAACAATTTATTTTGACAATGAAATTTTTATTAAAATGAAACCAACAATAATAAATATGGCTTTCGCATTAATTTTGTATGGAGGAGTGATTGTTAAAAAACCTCTTTTAAAGTATCTTTTAGGTGCTGCACTTAAACTAGAAGAAGATGGATGGAGAATATTAACTCAAAGGTGGATTGTTTTTTTTGTTGCACTTGCTGTTTTTAATGAAATTGTTTGGAGAACACAAAGTACTGATGTTTGGGTAAATTTTAAAGTTTTTGGTATCTTGCCCATTACGTTTATTTTTACGATGACACAATTTCCTTTAATTAAAAAATATCAAATCGAAGATTAAATTATAAATTATTTTCTTTTAGGGCAATAAATCCTGGAGATTTATTTCCCTCAAGCCACTCTAAAAATGCACCCCCAGCTGTAGATAAATGTTTAAATGCGTCATTAGCTCGAGCTTTTTTTATTGCCGCAAGTGTATCTCCTCCTCCTGCCAAAGCATCTAATTTAGAGTTACTTGAATAATTTTGTATAATATTTGCAACTGAAATTGTACTTTTATCAAATGGATTATACTCAAATACACCTAAAGGTCCATTCCACAATATTGATTTAGATTTTAATATTTCAATTGAAATTAATTTTGTAGTTTGTTCACCAACATCTAATATCATTTGATCGTTTGGAACATTATTGATTGAATAAGTCTCAACATGTTTTCTATCTTCAAGATTTTTTGAACAAACAACATCAATTGGTAAAAGTAATTTGCAATTTTTTGATTCTGCTTTTTTTTGTATCTTTTTTGATAGATCAATAAAATCATTTTCTACTAGAGAAGTTCCAACGTTATAGTTATTTGATAGCAAAAAGGTATTAGCCATTGCACCTCCAATTACTAGAGAGTCAAAAATCTCAACTAAATTTTCTAAAACTTTTATTTTTGTTGAAACCTTTGAACCACCTATAATCGCTAAATTTGGTTTGTTTGAATTTTCTAAAAATTTATCTAAATTTTCAATTTCTTTTGCGAAACTTAATCCTGCATATGAAGGTAAGTGTTTAGTAATACCTGTTATAGATGCATGATTACGATGTGAAGCAGAAAAAGCATCATTAATATAAATGTCAAAACAAGAAGATAAATGTTTTGAGAAGTTAAGATCATTTTTTTCTTCTTCAGCATTAAAGCGAATGTTTTCTAATAAACAAATTTCCCCAAAACCCATTTCAGAAATTTTCTTTTCAATTATTTTTTGATCACAACTATCTAAAAAATGAACTTTATTTAGATTTGATAATTTTTTTAATTCTGGACATAAAAACTCTATTGAATATTTTTTATTAACTTCTCCTTTAGGTCTACCAAAATGCGCAATTAAAAATACCTTATTTTTATTTTTAGTTAGTTTTTCTAGAGTAGGTAAAATAGCTTGTATTCTAGAATAATCCGTTATTTTATCTTCAAAAACTGGAACGTTTAAATCAACACGTACAATTATTTTTTTATTAGTGCAGTCTAGATTTTTTAATTGTTTCATTTCTATTCACATGTATATAAAAAAAATCCTAGAAATCATTGATTTTTTTTAAAAATTTGCAGTTTTATCTTTTATTATACATATATTTGGTATATTATCATAAAGTCAAACTACTAGATGTTGTAATGGAGTTAAATAATGCCTTGGGATGATAATAACGTAGCAAAACTCAGAGATTTGTGGGACCAAGGTTTACCAACCGCACAAATTGGAAAGTTACTCGGTTTTACTAAAAATGCTGTTGTTGGAAAAGCTCATAGAATTGGACTTGAAAGACGACCATCTCCTATAAGAAGAACAGCCGTTAAACCTGATCGCAAAAAAGCTCGGTCTCCGGTTATGCCAAAACTAAACTTTGAAAAAGCTTCAGAGCCTGAAATTACAAATAGAGAACCAACTACTTTTCAACCAGTTGTAAAAAATTTATTTAATACTTCTCCAAAGAGAGGTTGTGAATGGCCTGAAGGTCATCCTGATGAAGCTGGTTTTCATTTTTGTAGCAAAGATAGGTTTGAAGATAAACCATATTGTTTAGATCACTGCGCAGTTGCTTACGTTGTCCCTGAAAAAGAAGAAAACGAAAAGACTGAGATAAATAATAGAATTTAATAGCAATTAAGTTTCTTCCTGTTATCAACAAAATATGAAAGAAGATTCAAAGCAATCTGTATTCACTCCTATTTTAATTGGAGGTAGTTTAATTCTCCTAATTAGTTTTGCAATAAGATCAACATTTGGTTTATTTCAAATTCCGATAGCGTCTGAGTTTTTATGGAACAGATCTGAATTCTCACTTGCGATTGCTATTCAAAATTTAGCATGGGGCATTGGAACTCCTTTGTTTAGTGCTTTAGCAGAAAAATATGGAGATAGAAAAGCAATATCCTTAGGTTTGATTCTTTACGCAATTGGAATATTTATAAGTAGCTCTGCAACAACACCAGAAGCACATCAAACTTTAAATTTATTAATCGGTTTTGGAATAGCTGGTAGTGGGTTTGGTCCAATTTTAGCAGTAGTTGGAAGAGCTTCATCGCCAGAGAAAAGATCTTTAGCACTTGGCATTACAACTGCAGCAGGTTCAGCAGGTCAAGTTGTAGGGCCTCCACTTGCATCAATTTTATTATCTTTTCTACCTTGGTCATCTGTTTTTGAAATTTTTTCAATAATCCTATTGATAACTCTTATTCTTATACCAGTCCTAAAAACAGAAATTTCAAATACAAACATTAATAATGAAGGTGAAAGAATAACTGATGCTGTATTTGTTGCATTAAAAGACCCAACTTATTCATTGTTATTCTTTGGTTTTTTTTCTTGTGGATTTCAATTAGCATTTATTACCGCACATTTTCCAGCATTTATAGTTGACTATAGTAGTCCGATTGTAGAGGGAAGTTTAATAAGTTTAATATGTAATTCTGTTGAGGGCCTCGGTGCTTTATCAATGGCTCTAATTGGTTTTTTCAATATAATTGGTTGTTTAATTGCTGGGGTATTAGGAAGGGGATATTATAAAAAATATCTTTTATCTTTAATTTATACTGGAAGAACAATAGCAGCAATATCATTTATATTATTACCTATTACACCAACTTCGATTGCTATATTTTCAATAATTATGGGTGCTTTATGGTTAGCAACGGTTCCATTAACATCAGGAATTATAGGTCATATTTATGGATTAAAATTTATGGGTACATTGTATGGAATTGTATTTTTTTCTCATCAACTTGGATCTTTTGTAGGTGTTTGGTTGGGAGGTTTATTCTACGATCTCTATGGAAGTTATGATATTGTATGGTGGGTTGGTATAGGAGTAGGTGCATTTTCTGCAATTATACATTTACCAATTAGAGAAAAACCGTTAACTGATAAAAGTATTCAGGTTGCCTAATATTATGGATGAAAAAAAGATTGTACGGAATTTAATTATAGTAATTTTTTTCCTTGTTATTATTTATTCATTAGCAAGGGTTGGTGTAGGTTTGGATCTTAGCTTTGGGCCTTATTTAAAAAAATAATAGAGTTAATTACACCATTCTCCTTGTTTAAATATAGGCGTTACAACACCATCCTTATCAACACCGTCGACATCAATTTTACCTGAACCAATCATCCAATCGATATGAATCATACTCGAATTACCACCTCTTTGAGTGATCTCATCTTTTGATAAGTCTTTTTTGGATTTGAAACATTTTGAGTAACACTGTCCTAAAGCTATATGAGAAGCAGCATTTTCATCAAATAGAGTGTTATAAAAAGTTATTCCTAATTGTGATATAGGTGAACTATTAGGAACCAAGGCTACTTCGCCAAGTCTTCTTGAACCCTCATCTGAATCAAGAACTTTTAATAAAACATCTTGTCCTCTAGAAGATTTTGCATCAACAATCTTACCATCTTCAAAGCGAACATTAATATCTTCAATTAGTGTTCCTTGATAAGATAGAGGTTTGGTTGAACAAACTTCACCACTTACACGACTAGCATGAGGAGTGGTGAATACTTCTTCGGATGGGATATTTGGATTACAAACAACACCATTCTGTGCTTCTGAGGCACCTCCCATCCACTCATGATCATCGGCTAAACCTACTGTTAATGATGTTCCTGGACCAGAGTACTTTAAAGAATGAAAATTTTTCCCGTTTAACCAATCTGTTTTATCTCTTAAATTTTTATTATGCTGATCCCATTCACTTACAGGATCATCATTACTAACTCTTGATGCATGAAATATTGCGTCACTTAATTTTTTAATTGCTTCATTATCATCAAAATCTGGGAATACTCTTTTTGCCCATGCTTTTCCCGGCCACGAAATTATATTCCAATTAATTTTAAATTCAGTAATTCTTTCTCTAGCTGGTTTGTATGCTATTGCATTAGCTTTATTTGCACGTGAAACTTTATTAGGATCAATTTCAGATAATAGCATGGGATCATCACCAGCAATAGCCATTCTAGCTGTATTGTTATCAAAGGCTTCACCCATTCCATTATAAAGCCAATTTGCAGCCACATTAAAAGACTCATCATTTCCATACTTAAATCGAGACAATGCAATGTTAGAGTCATTGAATAGTGGAGTTACAAGTCCAGCACCTTCTTTGTAAGCATATTCAGCTATTTTTCTAACTAATGGTAAAGACTCTAAAGGTGCTGTAATTAGAAGGTTTTGACCCTTTTGAAGAGAAACTCCTCTTTTAATGGATAGATACGCAAGTTTATCAATTTTTTTTGAATCTACATTGTAAATCATTAATTATATAATTAGTTTTTATATTCTAAAAAGTCTAGAGATTTTGACTTTAAAATTTATCTTTGTGAATTTTATGAAAAAGAACTTAAATGTTTAAAATTTAATTATAAAATCTTTCCACAAACTCTTGTTTTTTTCAAGATATTAAAATATCAAATCAAGGCAAAAATAGTAAAATAGATTATGGATTATGAACTTTTAAATAAAATTAATTTTCCATCTGATTTAAGAGAATTTAAAAAGAAAGATCTAAAACAAATATCTGAAGAATTAAGAGCTAAAACAATTGAAACTGTTTCAAAAACTGGTGGTCATCTAGGTGCTGGGTTAGGTGTCGTAGAATTAACTGTAGCAATTCATTATGTTTTTAATACTCCACATGATAAATTAATTTGGGATGTTGGGCACCAAACTTATCCTCACAAAATAATTACAGGAAGGAAGAAAAACATAGAGACACTTAGAAAAAAAGATGGAGTTTATGGCTTTGTAAGAAGATCTGAAAGTGAATATGATCCATTCGGTACAGCTCATAGCTCAACAGCAGTTTCGGCAGGTTTAGGAATTAAAGCTGCAAAAGATATAAACAAAGATAAATCTAAAGTAATTTGCGTAGTTGGAGATGGTGCTTTGAGTGCAGGTTTAGCATTTGAAGGATTAAATAACGCAGGTGCACAAAAAAAAGGCTTAATTGTCATTTTAAATGATAACAAAATGTCAATAGACAAACCAGTTGGAGCGATGAGCACATATCTAACTAGATTACTATCATCGAAATCTTACTCAAGCTTGAGAAATATTATTAAAAAAATTTCTAAAACCTTACCCTCAAATATCTCAAAGACTCTTTATAGAACAGAAGAATATTCTAAAGGGCTTATCTCGGGTGGCACTTTATTTGAAGAATTGGGTTTTTATTATCTCGGTCCAATAGATGGGCATAATGTTGATAACATAGTCACAGTTCTAGAAAATATAAGAGATAACAAATTTGATAAACCAGTTTTTCTTCATTGTATAACTAGAAAAGGTAAAGGATATAGTCCTGCAGAAAAATCAGAAGATAAATTTCATGGTGTAGAAAAGTTTGATATTAATACGGGTAATACATTTAAAAAAACAAATTTAAAATCTTACTCAAATGTCTTTGGAGAAAAATTGACAAAAATTGCTCAAAACGATGAAAAAATTGTGGCAATAACAGCTGCCATGATGTCTGGAACAGGTTTGAAATTATTTAAACAGAATTTTGAAAAAAGGTTTTTTGATGTCGGTATTGCTGAACAACATGCTGTAACAATGGCGGCTGGTTTGGCTACAGAGGGTTTCAAGCCATTTGTTGCAATTTATTCAACTTTTTTACAAAGAGCTTATGATCAAATAGTACATGATGTAGCTATTCAAAAATTACCAGTTAGATTTGCAATTGATAGAGCAGGATTAGTAGGCTCAGATGGCCCCACTCATGCTGGTTCATTTGATATTACTTATTTGGCAACATTGCCAAATTTTATAGTTATGGCTCCTAGCAATCAAAGAGATTTATCGCGTATGATAGAGCTTTCTTGTGAAATAAATGACACACCATCAGCTTTTAGATTTCCAAGAGGAACAGGATCAGATGAATTATTTACAAATCAGCCTGCAGATATCAGCGTAGGTAAGGGATATATCTTGGTCGAAGGTAATGATGTTGCGATCTTAAATTTAGGAACAAGACTTGAAAAATGTTTGGAAGCAAGTAAATTTCTAAATGAAAATAATATTTATCCAACTATTGCAGATGCAAGATTTGCAAAACCATTAGATACTCAATTAATAGATAATTTATTAAACAATCATAAATATTTATTAACAATTGAAGAAGGGTCTATAGGTGGATTTTCATCTCATGTTCTACATTATGTTCATAATAAAAGATCAAAAAAGGATAATAACATAATAAAAAATTTAATTTTTCCAGATCGTTTCGTAGAACATATGTCTCCTGATGAACAATATCAGGATATTAAAATGAATACAGAGTCAATAATTAAAGAAATTAATAATTTTTATGAAAATAAAATTGTAGATATTAATAATTTTAAACTGAAAATTTAAAACTTAAAAAATAATTTGTTTAATTATCAATAATGAAAAAAATTAGAATTCTAAATAAAAATTTTTATAAGCCAATAAGTTGTTTAACGGCATATTCTCCTTCAATCGCAAATATTTTAGATGGTAAAGTAGATTTAATTCTTATTGGAGATTCTTTAGGGACAACTCTCTATGGAATGAAAAATACTCAAATGGTTACATTGGAGATGATGAGAAATCATGGTGCAGCAGTAAATAAAGTAATTAAAAAAAGTTTAAAGGTTTTAGATATGCCTTATAAAACATACGAAAATAAAATTGATGCATATAAAAATGCAAAAAAATTATTAAATTACTGCAAGCCGGATTTATTAAAGTTAGAAATAAATAAAAAAAAACTAGATATTTTAGAACATTTAGTAAGAAAGAAAATAAATGTAATTTCTCATATAGGTGTAACACCACAGAGCTATAAAAACTTTAGTAAAATTAAAATTTTAGGAAAAACTAATAAAGAAAAAAAAAATTTATTGAGTTTAGCAAAAGAATCTGAAAAACTTGGAGCTAAAGCTGTTTTATTAGAATGTATAACTGCAGACACAGCAAAACTTATAACTAAGAATATTTCAATACCTACAATTGGTATAGGTGCTTCAAAATATTGTGATGGTCAAGTTTTAGTATTTGATGATCTTATAAATTTAAACATAAATCGAAAAAAACCAAAATTTGTAAAAAATTATTTAAATATTAATAGAATTGTTGGTAATGTAGTAAGGAAATACAATAGAGAAGTTAAACTTAAAAAATTTCCTAGTTTTAAATTTACTTATAAATAATCTAAATCTTTAAAACTGTTTTTATTATTTAAAAACTTAATTTTACCAGAATTGATTTGGTACCACAGACCAATAACATTTAGTTTATTTTCAATTATTAATTTATTTATGAATTCGTATTCATATAAATTTCTTATTGATTGTTTTATATTTTCCTGTTCTAGGAAGGTTATTTTCTTATTTTCTGGCAGATTTTTGGGTATATTTTTGTAAGAATTCTCCAAACAACTTACCCATTTATTTATATAATCAAAGTTATTTATATTTTTTTTATCTTTTAATGTTTTATATGAATACTCAACTCCACCACAATTTGAATGACCCAAAATAATTAAATTAGGAATTTTTAAAACTTTTAAAGCATATTCAATGGCAGATAATGTTTGTATATTTTGTTCCTTATGATTTTTTGATGGGATTATATTTGCAATATTCCTATGTACAAAATAATCTCCAATACTTCCGCCAAAAATTGTATTTTCAAGTATTCTAGAATCACAACAAGTAATAATCATGGCTATTGGTTTTTGTATAGTTTTAGAGGCTTGATGATAAGTGTCTTTGTAATCTTCAAAAGTATTGTTTTTCCAGAATTGATATCTTTCAATTAAAAATTTTGGTATTTCCATAATATTATTTTATTAATATTTATTTATATAACAAAATTAGATGAAAAAGGAAATTAGTAGAAAATTCTGTATAGCTCCAATGATGGGATACACAACGCCTTATGCAAGGAAGTTGTATAGAATTTTGTCAAACAATAGTTTCTTATTTAGTGAAATGATTGCAACAAAATCTCTAATTTACTCAAAGAATAGAGATAATATAATTGATAATGATTCCAATAATCCTGTTGCACTTCAAGTTGGTGGTTCTGAGATTGAGGACTTATCGAAAGCTTCTCAAATTGCATTTGAATACAATTATGATGAAATTAACTTAAATGTCGGTTGTCCAAGTAAAGCTGTACAAAAAGGTAGTTTTGGTGCTTGTCTTATGAAGGATAAAATACTTGTTCGAAATTGCATAGAAGCTTTACAAAATGATAAACTTGAAGCGACATTAAAATGTAGATTAGGATTGGGTAAAGAATTAAACTATGAATTTTTTGAAGAATTTATTGATGAAATATCCAAAACTGGAATTAATATTATCTATGTGCATGCAAGGAATGCAATATTAAGTGGCATTAGTCCACAGGGAAATAGAACCATCCCACAACTAAATTACGATTTTGTAAAAAAAATTAAAAATAAATTCCCTCGTATAACATTCATTCTGAATGG
>CABYBP010000004.1 GCA_902517315.1 uncultured Alphaproteobacteria bacterium | reverse complement strand
ATGGCGGCTTCTAAAGTATTGAATAGTTCCTGATTAGACATATTCATTACTTAATATTACCAAGCCTAATTGCATTTTTTTGGGCTTTTATTGCCAATTCCATAACTTTTAAACAATGTGATTGATCCATTGCTGTACTAGTTCTATTTACAACATCACCCATTAATCTCTCAAAATATGTTAGGGGTTCTCTAGAAGCATTTTTGTACTCATATTTTTTATTATTAACTAAAAAAAGGTGGTCTGTACCCTCTCTACCAACAAGATCGACATACTTTCTTAATTCAATAAATCCCTTTGTACCTAAAATGGTCAATCTGCCATCACCCCAATTAGGTAAAGCATCAGGCGTATACCAATCTACCCTAATGTAACCTCTACCCTTATCTCCATGAATTAAAATTTCACCAAAATCTTCAAACTTATTATGTTCAGGATTTGAAAAATTACCTGTTGAAGAATTTATAATTTCTACATTTTTAGATCCAGTAAAAAATAAAAATTGATCTATTTGATGTGAAGCAATATCACATAAAATACCACCATATTGATCGTAATCAAAAAACCAATCAGGTCTAGTTTGAATATTCAATCGATGAGGTCCCATTCCAATTGTTTGAACTACATCTCCAATTTCACCCGTTTGAATTAAATCATAGGCAACTTGAACTGAAGGCACCTCAAATCTTTCTGAAAAATCTATTGAAAAAATTTTTCCTGTTTTTTTTGTAGTATTTTCAATTTCTTTAAGTTGTTCTATAGTTGTACAACCAGGTTTATCTAACATTACATCTTTTCCAGCATTCATACACTCAATAGCTAAAGCTGCTCTTTTAACTGGAATGTCTGCTATCAATACTAACTCAATTTCTTTATTTTCTAATAAATCTTCTTTATTTTTAAAACGGGGTATATTAGGATATTTTTCATTAAAATCTTTTGTAATTTTATTATCAGTTTCATTCCACCAACCAACACATTCACATCCTAAATTTAACATACCATTTAATTGTCCAAAAATATGTCTATGCTCAACACCCATTGCAGCTACTTTAATTTTTCTCATAATTAAATATTTTACTCCATTGTAATTAGTTTATTTTTTTTAGATGATTCTATCATTGCATCAATTAGATAATGAACTTTCAATGCCTCTTTTCCAGTAATCTCAAATCTTTCATTTGTTCTAATTGATTTTGCAAAATGAAGTATAAGATCTTTATGCCAATCAAATGGAAAAGCCATAGGATCAGCGCTACCACCAGTTCCAGATTCTTCTCCAAACTCTTCTTTCTCACCATTCCTCCAATTAATAATTAGTGTTCCCGCTTCAAGTTTGACTGTTGCATTTTCACAATGCAGAACAATCGACTCTGATGAGCCTGGAAAAACACTCGTTGATGCGAATAAAGATGCAATTATGTTATTTTTGAATTTAATACCTCCAGTTACAAAATTTTCTGACTCCATTTTATGAAACTTTGTAGTTTCTGCCATTACCATCACCTCTTTAACATCCCCTAAAAGACTTATTGCAAGATCGAGTGTATGAATAGCTTGACTAATAAGAACTCCACCACCATCTCTTTCATAGGTTCCTCTTCCCGGATCATTATAATAAGATTGTTCTCTCCACCATGGAATATTTATTTGAGCTGAAAAGATTTGACCGAATTTATTCTCATTAATCAATGATTTTAATTCAATTGAAGATTTTCTAAATCTATGTTGAAAGACAATACCAAGATTAACTTTATTATTTTTACAAATTGAAACTATATTTTTTGCATTGTCTAAACTTCGTTCAATTGGTTTTTCCATTAAGATGTGTTTCCCATTTTTACTAAATTGTTCGACTAGTTCTAAGCGTTGATTTGGAGGGGTAATAATATCAACCATTTCAATTTCAGGATTGTTATAAATACTATCAACATCTTGAAATGTATTAAAATTATAATTTTTTGAAAAACTTTCTCTTTTTTCTTTATTTCTGGAAAAAACTCCAACTACATTAATATCGTCTTTTAATTCATTCAAAGCTAAAGCATGAGGTTTTGCAGCCATACCGGTACCAATAATGGCAAGTCCAATTTTTTTAGAACTCATTAATTATTTTTTTTTGATACAGACATGCCGTTCTCTTCGAAAAGATGAATAGAATCTCTTTTAAAACGAAGATGTAATTCTTCACCTTTATTAATTTTATATTGCCCAGTATGGTGAACAATTAATTGTTTTATACTCTCACCTTGGCAATAAAAATAAGTTTCACTTCCTAGTTGTTCAGTAAAATCAACAAGTACTTTTAAATCTGAATTTTGTTGTTCACAAACTTCTATATGTTCTGGCCTTATTCCAAGAGAATAAGATGCATTATTTTGTAAATTTTTGTAATTTGTCTCTAAATTCAATGCATCTGAAACTATATTAAATGAACCAGCATTATCAATTGCATTAACTTTTATAAAATTCATTTTTGGAGATCCAATAAAACCAGCTACAAAAATATCACTAGGATTATTATATAAATCAAGTGGTGCTCCTGCTTGTGCAACATAACCATTATTTAAAACTACAATTTGATCAGCTAATGTCATTGCTTCAACTTGATCATGTGTAACATAAATCATGGTCCCACCTATTTTTTCATGAAGTGCTGATAATTCTTTTCTCATTGTCACTCTTAACTCAGCATCAAGATTAGATAAGGGTTCATCAAACAAAAAAGCTTTTGGATCTCTAACTATTGCTCTACCAATTGCTACTCTTTGTCGTTGACCGCCAGAAAGTGCTTTTGGTTTTCTTTGAAGATATTCTTCAATTTGTAGGAGTTTAGCTGCACTATTAACTTTTTCTTCAATTGTTTTTTTATCAATTTTTAGATTTTCTAAAGCAAAGGCCATGTTTTTAAAAACAGACATATGAGGATACAAGGCATATGACTGGAAAACCATAGCTAATCCTCTTTCTGAAGCAGGTATATTACTTACTTCATTTCCATCAATTAAAATTTCTCCAGATGTAATTCTTTCTAGCCCAGCAATGATTCTTAATAATGTTGACTTACCACATCCAGATGGGCCAACTAAAACTAGAAATTTACCACTTTCAACTTTTAAATCAACTCCATGAATGACCTCTGTTTGATCATAGCTTTTAAAAATATCTTTTAGAATAATTTCAGTCATCTATCTCTTCTCATTATTGCTTTATCAGGGTCAGCATGTTGCAAATGTAAAGGTGGCATTCCATTCAAGATTTTTTTTATATCATTCATCATCATATTTCTTATATTTTTATATGAATAATCTAATGCACCAGCAACGTGCGATGTAAATAAAATATTGGATTTTTTTCTAAAAGTTGAATCTTTTGGCACAGGCTCAACTGGATATACATCGATCGCAGCTCTGAAATATTCATTTTCAGCAAGTTCTATAAATGCTTCAAAATCAACTACCTCTGCCCTACTAACTAGAATTACTGAGCTATTTTTTTTTATTAATTTTAATTTTTCTTTGCTAATAAAACCTTCGTTTTCAGTGGTAACTCCAGCAAGTATGAATATAAATTTATTTTTTGATAATAAATCATCAATTGAAACAGGTTTTACACCCTGGCTTTCTAAATATTCATTTGATAACCATGGATCGAATACTGAAATATTACAATTAAATGGCTTTAATAAAGGAAGTAAACTTTTTGCTAAATTTCCAAAACCAACTAATCCTACGTTTGAATTAAAAAGTGTGTAAGCAAATTTATTTTCTTTAATTCCATATTGTTCTTCAGAATTTATAAATTTTTTATAAACTCCCAAAATATTTCTAGATAGTGAAATTGCATAACCTAAACAAGCTTCAGCAACAGCAGGGGCCATTGCAGGCGCAGCAGATAAAACATAAATTCCTCTTCTATGGGCTTCGTGATAATCAATATTAGGTTCCCAATTTGCTTTGACATTTATAATGGCTTTTATTTTTTTTGATTTATCTAAGCGTTCTTTAGGCATGGCAGTCTGTCCAACTAATATTTCTATTTCTTCGATATTTTTTTCTACAAGTTCATCTGGAGCTCGACTACCAAAGTGATACACTAAATTGGATATTTTATTTAATTCAGACTTAACATCGTCAGTAAAAACCATTTCTTCATTTCTTGGATAAGGATCAAAAAATATTAAAGGTTTGTTTTGCATTACTTCATACCTGTACTTGCTATTCCTGTTGTTATAAATTTTTGTAAGTAGGCAAATATTATTGCTATAGGTAATAAAGTTACCATAGTCATTGATAATACATAGTTCCACTGACTCGTAAGTTCTCCATGAAATGCATTTAGTCCAATTTGTAATGTGTAGACCTCACTCTTTGATAAAACTATTAAAGGCCACAAGAAATCATTCCATCGCCACATTATGGAAAAAATGGCTAAAACGGCAATAGCCGGTATGGATAATGGGAGCACAACTCGCCAATAAATTGCCCATTCACTTGCGTGATCCATTCTTGCAGCTTCTATAAGTTCTCTAGGTAATGTAAGCATATATTGACGAAGTAAAAAAACTCCTGTTGGTGTTGCTGCACCTGGAAGAATTACACCCCATAATGAATTAATCATTCCAAAATTAGCAACAACATAAAATACAGGAACTAAGATTATGGTTAATGGAATTAGCAATGTCCCTATTACAAAAACAAGGGCAAAATTTTTACCTCTAAATTCATAAATAGAAAGTGCGTAAGCTGCCATTGAATTTATTATCAATGTTATTATTGTTGCAACAACTGTGATGAAGGTTGAGTTTTTGAAATAAAGTAAAAAATCATATTTCCTTAAAGGATCAACATAATTCTCCCACTGAATTTTAAATTCTCTAATTTTTTCTCTTTTATCAATTGGCACTTTTACTGTTTCTCCTGGGTTTAAAGGATCAACCATTTTAGCATTAATTCCAATTCTTTTTATTTGTGCTAGCTGTTTTACTGATCCATCTTCTTGAGTCACATTAAAAATTGGCAGGGGTTTATCATACCCTTCAACATTAACTTGAATTTGTGAAAGAGGTAGTATTGTTGGTGGATATTCTTGAATCCCTGCTAATGTTTTAAGTGAAGATAAACCCAACCAAACAACAGGACCAAACATTAAAAGAACTCCTAAAAATAAATAAAAATAAGAAAAATAATCTGTCCAATGATATTTATTTTTATATCTTTTTTTTGTTACAATTTTTATTATTCTTGAAGCTGTTTCAGACATGTCAAATTTCCTGATGTTTACTTTCTTTATTACGACTAAAATATAATTGCATAAGTGTTAAAAATAAAAGCACAACACCAAGAACCATAGAGGCAGCTGCTGCTAGACCAAAATTTTGAACAGATCCAGATGAAGCAAATCCTGTAGTAAAAATATATTGAACAATTAATGATGTAGATGTTCCAGGTCCTCCACCAGTCAAAACATATATTTCATCAAATGTTTGAACTCCTTTTATTGAAGCTAGAATAAATACAACCAATAAATTTGGCATTAAAAGAGGTAGGGTAATTCTAAAGAAAATTCTCTCTCTGCTAGTTCCATCCATTTCCGCTGCTTCATATAGATTTGGGGGTATTGCCTGAAGTCCTGCTAGAACGATCAAGGTATAAAAACCCATGTGAGCCCAAATAGATACAAATATTACTGATGCCATAGCCCAAGATGGATCAGTTAAAAATGATACTTTGTCTCCTCCATAGGATTCTATTATTGCATTAAAAGCGCCATTCTTTAGAAGAATCCACTGCCAAATCAAACCTACAACAACTGGCGATAACAAAACAGGAAAGAAAAATACTGATCTAAAAAAACCTCTACCAATAATTTTCTTATTTAAGATTACAGCCGTCAAGACAGAGAAGAAGATCATTAAGCCAACTTGAAAAACAACAAAAAATAATGTGTTATAAACTCCTCTCCAAAAAAAATCTTCTGTACATGTATTTGGATTTAAGTAACTCTCACAATCAAATAACTGATCGTATTGTTTTGTGGTAGGAAGTTCTCTTTCAGCAAATAATAATTCATCACCAGATGAAAGTGAAAAAAAGAAATTAGCAATAAGAGGTACTATTACAAATAATCCAAAAAAAATTAAATTTGGAAGCAAAAAAATATAAGGCATATTTCTTACCCCTACAATTTTTTGAATTGGCCACATTATCAAATCAATAGCATGCATTAAGAATGCAAAAGGAATATTTAAAATTCTAAGGAAAAAAATTTTTATTTGGTTTCTAATATTTTCCATCAACTTATTTCAAAGAAAAGCTGCTCTAAATGAGCAGCTTTATATTTTTTTAATTTTGAATGTAATTATCCGCCGTATTTTTCTTTAAGTTGTTTTTCAACATCTTCATCCATACGATCCCAAGCTTCTTCCATTGTCATTTCACCAACAATAGCTTGTCCTAATCTTGAGATAATCGCGTTAAACATAATACGGTTGTCAACGTGTGCCTGAAGATCAAAAGCAACTTGATCAATAGTCGGCACTGCACCAGCAAAAGTATTTAATGCGTGTTTTGCATTTGGATCATCAGTTTGATAATCAACTTGTAGATCTAAGTGTCCTGGAATAGCAAGAACTTGACCAATAAAGCTACTTAATTGTTCTTTACTAGAAAGGAAATCCATTACTTTTCCAACAGCAGGATTAGCATTGAATGCTAATAGTGCGTTTCCTCCTGGCATTCCAGTACATGCAGCTGGGCCACATGGAGCTGGTACAGCCCACCAATCAAAATCATCACCAACTTCGTTAGCGAATCTTCCAATTTGCCATGAACCACTCATCATGAAAACTACCTCAGCAGCATTCCACCAATCGTTTGGAGCATGATATTTAGATCCTGCAACTGACCCCCAAAGATCTTTAGACATAGTACCTGCTTGGTGCCAATCATAAAGCATTTGAGTCATAGCTTTTAATCCATCGTCAACTAATTTTGGATCACCATTTGAGTCAAAATATTTTGCACCCATAGAAATCGCTGGGCCTGATACACGGTGACCTGATCTATCCCAAGCCATTGGAATAGGAGTACCAGTTTTTTCTGCTACTTCAATTGAAGCTGCTGCCCATTCTTCCCAAGTTGCACCAGGACCTAATAGATCTACGCCAGCTTGTTCAAATAAAGTTTTATTTACATAAGGACCAGTTACAGTCATTGTAGAATGAAAGCCATGAATCGAAGTCGTATCTCCAGACTTACGATACCAATTTAAAAAAGGTCCAAAACTTTTTTCATAGTAGCTTGGATCAGCTACATAAGGTGTAATGTCAGCATAATATTTGTTTAATCCACCAAGATCTGTAACACGAGCAATATCAGGACCTTCTCCAGCTGCTAGCTGAATAGGTAAGGTATTCATTATTGCATCGTATGGTACAATATCTAAAATTACATTTATATCTGAATTAGCTGCATTAAACTCATCAATTTGTGCTGCTATGGGCACATTTTCTTTATCTCCATCACCATACCACATAATACGTACATCTGTGGCAGCAAAAGAAACTGCAGAAATTAAAGTTAATGAAAGTGAAACTAAAGCTACAGATAGTGCTTTAAAAATAAACTTAACGTTCATCATTTTTCCTCCAATTTTTTTTAGACTAAAACATATTAAATAATTATATACAAGCAATAAAATCCTAGAAAATATGACAAATTTTGTAATTAATTAATAAAAATTTATAAAAAAATATTATAAACATATCAAAAATTCTATGATTGGTTATTTGGCATTAGCAAGAGATACATTTGATATAAATTATGCTTTAGATAAAAAAAATAAATTTGAAAAATTTATAAATATCTTAGATATTAAATATACACAATTTAATGAATTAATAACGAATGACGAAGCAGGTAAAAGAGCTATTAATTATTTTAAAAAACAAAATTGTACTAAATTTATAATTGCACAAACAACTTTTACTGATGCAAAATTTATAACAAGTTTTGCAAAAATATTTAAAAAACCTCTACACTTAATAAGCTTTAAAGAGCCAAGAACAGGTAAGAGATTAAGATTGAACTCTTTATGTGGTGTTAATCTTGCAATGCATTCATTAATCAAATTAAAATATAACCCCGAATTTTCAATATTTGTTAATGATAAATTATTTGAAATAGAAAACATTAATAAATTTATAAAGAATAAAAAAAATTTAAAAAATAATAAGCTAAAAAAAATAACAAATATCAAAAAAGAAAATAATTTAATTTTTTCTAAAAAAAAGAACTTAGGACTTATCGGTAAAAGACCAGAAGGTTTTTTTACATGTGATTATGATAATAATGAAATAGTAAAAAAATTAAATTATAATCTTAAAAAAATTAAATTAGAAACTTTATTTAATATTTCTAAAAAAATTAATTCTAAAGATATTGCAATAACTAAAAATCAAATAAAAAAAGATTTAAAATCAGTCTCTAAATTAAATTCAAGTGAATTAAATAAAAGTATTTCAATATTTCATGGGTTGGAAAAAATCAAAAATGAAAATCAAATTGATGCTTTTGCTATTAAGTGTTGGCCAGAAATGTTTACTCAATTTGGATGCGCATCTTGTGGTCCTATGGCAATGATGAATGAAAAAGGTGTTAGTAGTGCATGTGAAGCTGATGTGTTAGGAAGCATAAGTTGTGATATCTTAAATAAAATAAACAACAAACCTTCACTCTTAGTAGATATTGTTGATTGTGATCCTAAAACTGACACTTTAGTTTTTTGGCATTGTGGATTAGCTCCAATTAGCATGGCAAAAAAAAATACTGCAAGTGCAACTGTACATTCAAACAGAAGGAAAGCTTTACTTCATAATTTTTCATTCAAACCTGGAAAAATAACAATATTTAGAGTTTCAAAATCAGAAAATAAATTAAAATTTATTGTTTTAAGAGGTGAAGTTTTAAATAAAAAGAATTCATTTTCAGGAACATCTGGCGTTGTTAGTTTTGAAAAAAATACATATCAAAAATTAGTTAGATTATTCTCATCTGGGACAGAACATCATTTAGCGTTCACTTATGGAGATATATATTCTGACATAAAAAAACTAAGTGCACAATTAGAGATTCCGATTTACACAGCATGAAAACAAAAATTAAATATGGAATTGTTGGTAGTGGGTTAATGGGCCGTGAACATATTTCAAATATTAATCTAATTAATACAGCTGAAGTAGTTGCTATCTCAGATACTAATGAAAATTCTATAAATGATGCAAAAAATCTCTTAACAAATGATATTAAAGTTTATTCCGATAACAATGAAATTTTTAAAAATAATGAAGTAGATGCTTTTATTATTTCGACCCCAAATTTTACTCATTATGATATTATTAAGGAAGCATTAAAGACAGAAAAACATCTTTTAATTGAAAAACCTTTATGTACAAAATTAGAAGATTGTATAGAAATTAAAAAATTATCAGCTTCATATCCATCAGTAATATGGGTAGCTATGGAGTATAGGTACATGCCACCTGTTAAAAAAATGATCCAAGAGATTTCTAGTGATACAATTGGTAAGCTTAAAATGCTTTCAATTCGTGAGCATCGATTTCCATTTCTCAAAAAAGTTGATGATTGGAATAGATTTCAAATAAACACCGGTGGAACATTAGTTGAAAAATGCTGTCATTTTTTTGATTTAATGCGCTTAATTACAGTTAGTGAAGTAACACAAGTATATGCAAGTGGTGGTCAAAGTGTAAATCATCTTAATGAAAGTTATAATGGAAAAGTTCCTGATATATTAGACAATGCATTTGTAATTTTAGATTTCAAAAATGGAATAAGAAGCTCTTTGGAACTTTGTATGTTTGCGGAAAATTCAGAAATGCAAGAAGAACTATGCGTGGTTGGAGATAAAGGAAAAATAGAAACTGGCGTTCCATCAGATGCATCTGGAAAAAATTCTTCAGAAATTAGAATTGGTTTAAGAGATTCCAAAAATGCAGTAAAAAAATTAGTTGAAGTAGATAAGAAGATCTTAGCTGCTGGCCAACATCATGGATCGACGTATTATCAACATATGGAATTTATAAAATCAATTAATAATAATTTAAAAGCACAAGTGACTGTAAATGATGGTCTTCATGCGGTAGCTATTGGACAGGCAGCAGAAAAATCAATAAAAGAAAACCGTATGGTTAAGATGAGTGAGTTTAATATTTAAAATTTTCAAAAAATTTATTTGTTTTATCAATTATAAAATTACTTACTCTCACGTTTGATTCCTCAGTTAAACCTGCGATATGAGGTGTTAAGATGCAATTCATATCGTTTGAAATATTACTATACAATGTTTCATTTACTGGTTCATTTTCAAAAACATCTAATGCAAAACCAGAAATATAATTATTTATATATGCATCAATTAAGTCTCTCTCATTTATAATCCCTCCCCTTGAAGAATTAATTATGATTGGTTTTTTCTCCATTTTAAAAAAAGCATTTCTATCAAATAAATATTTTGTTTCATTATTTAATGGAACATGGATGGAAATAATATCTGCCAACTTAAGAATTTCATCAAATGATACTTTATTAACATTGACTGCCTTCATTTCTTTAGAAGATATAAAAGGATCATATGCGATAGAAGTAACATCGAAAACATTTGCAAGCTTTAAAACTTTTTTTGAAATATCACCAAAACCAATTAAGCCTAAAATCTTTCCTTTAAGTTCTTTAGTAACAATTGATGTTCTTGGCCATTTCCCTTTTTGAGTTTCTTCATTAATGATGATTGTTTTTTTTAATAATGTAAGTGAAGTATTAACTACGTATTCAGCAACAGAATCTGCATTCATACCTGTTGCTGGTTGAACAATTATATCATTATTTTTGCAGTATTCTGTGTCTATATTGTCAAGACCCACACCAAGTCTTCCTATAAATTTTAAATTTGATGCATTTATTAAAATATTTTTATCTAAACTTGTTTTATTTCTTATAATTACGCCATCAAATTGTTCAATTTCTTTCTCCAAATAATCTTTGTTTTGCCAAGCATCTTTTTTATAAATCACTTCAAACTCTTTATTTATGTTTTGCAATGCTTGTGCATCTATAAACTCTGTTATCAAAATTTTTATCATTTAATTTTTCTAATTTTTAATTTTTTTAAAAATTTTTTTACCATATTTAAATTTGGTATCGAATATATACCGCCGGCTTTCATGCATTTTAATGTAGCAGTTGCAGTTGCAAATTGAATACTTTCAGAATTTGTTTTATTTAGGGAGAGAGCTGTTGCAAAAGCACCATGGAAAACATCTCCTGCACAGTTTGTTTCAACTGTTTTTACTTTAGGAACCTTACAATGATATAATGAGTTATTTTCTACCCAATAAACTCCCTTTGATCCCATAGTCACGGCAACAAATTTTTTGGTTTCATTAAATATTTGAAAAAGAGCAATTTTCATATCTATGTTTTTTTTATAAGTTTTCAGACCTTCTTCAGAAAATATAGGATGAGAAGCCTTGTTAATGATCTCAGTAATTTTTTTAGAATTTTTAAAATTATCTAGATCAGCAACACATTTAATCTTTTTTATATTAGTATTTATTGCAATATTAGATGCCATATCCATCCATCTCATATCAATTGAATAAATATCTTGTTTTCTAAAAATTAGTTTTGGTATTAACTTATATTCAAGTAGCCTTGGATCATTGAAGGCTGCAAGTAATCTTTCACCTTTTGTATCTTCAATCACAAAACTTTGTGAAGACTGACATTTTTTTATAAAAACCGATTTAGTGATATTAATAGAAAATTTTTTAAATTCATTTTTTAAAAAAACTGAAGAGTCATCATCTCCAAATTTTCCAATGAATTTTGAATTGTAACCCAATATTTTAGCAGTAAATGCTGATACTGCTGCTGAACCCCCTAATCTTTTATCAATTCCTCTTGATAAAACTTTAATTGGTTTTTTTGGAAATTTATCTATCCTGCTTATATAATCTGTAAATATTGATCCTGCACAAATGATCATAAATTTTACTAAAGGTATTTAACAATACCAATAAACTTTCTAAACCTATCTCTTATGGTTATGGGATTGAGTGGAATTGGATCAATTTTAACATTCCCAGAATTGATCTTTGAAATTATTACATAAGAATGATCTTGATCATCAATGGCCTTTGATAATTCATTAGCTGTTTCCTCACCAGAACACTCAACTACATTTTTGCAGCCAGCACCGATAGCTACTGCTTTTAAGGAAGTATCTTCATCAGTAAATGTTCTTTGGTCTCCTGTTGATCCATAAGAGCCATTATCAATTATTAATAAAGTGTAGTTTGATGGTGCTCTATTACCTATTGTTGCTAAAGTATTCATATTCATTAAAACTGATCCATCGCCATCTATACTAATTACATGTTTGTTCTGAGATAATGAAAGGCCTAAGCCTATTGATGAAGATAAACCCATACTTCCTAACATATAGAAAAAACTTGGTTGATCATTAATTTTATATAATTCTTGAGATGGTAGACCAATATTACAAATAACTAAATTATCTTTAAAGATATTTTGTAACTTATTTAGTAGTTCAAATCGATTCATTAATCTTCCTTCATTAGATTGAAATCACATAAAATAGCAACAGGTGATTCAATAACTTTAGCATGCTTACTAAATGTTGAAATTTTCTCTAAATCATTTTCTGATGAGCAATGCAGCATTGGTATCCTTAATGTTTGCAAAATATCTTCAGTTATTTTAGCCATTCCACCTTGTGCACCCACGGGTTCTCCTGGAGTGCCCCTATAACTAACAAGAAAAACAACTGGCATCTGATATAATTGTAATAATGAAACTATTGCATTAACTGAATTTCCAATTCCAGTATTCTGCATCATTATACAGGGAAATTTATTTCCTAAATAAGCACCAGCACAGATTCCCATACCTTCTTCCTCACGTGGGACGGAAGAGTAATATACATCTTTATCTTTTTCTAGAATATCAATCATGTTAGCTAGTAACTTACACGGCACACTTAAATAAAAATCTACGCCACCTTCTTTTAAATTTGCTATTATTTTTTTACTGATTTTCATTTTTTTTTGATGTCTATATGTATAAAAAAGACAAAACAATAAATTTATTTAAATAAAGTCATTTCTTAATTTTATTTTAGTATTTGAAGAATATGTTTCACCTTTTTTCAAAATAGTTGAAGGAAAATCTGGTTGATTAATAGCATCAGGAAAAATTTGTGTTTCTAAACACATTCCATATTGCAATCCATAATTTCTATTATGCTTACCATTATAAGACTCTTTCATCATATTTCCTGTATAGAATTGTATTCCAGGTTGATCAGTAGAATATTCAACCCCCATGCCAGTAATTTTACTATAAATATAGGCTACAACCTTATCAATTGAATGACCTTTAAGTACATAATTATGATCTATACCTCCATTTACTAAAAATGATTGATTAATTTCAAAATCATTATTTAGATCAAATTTAGTATTTGATACATCTAATAATTTTCCAGTAGGAATTGACCCTTCATCAGTTTCACAAATGTGATCTGATGATATTTTGACAATATGATTAGTAATATCTTTATAATTATTTTTATGGCCATGAAAATTCCAATAATTATGATTTGTCATGTTAATAATAGTATCTTGATCAGTGATTGCATTAAAAGAAATAATTATTTCATTATTATTATTAAGTTCATAAGTCGTTGTGCAATCTAAATTACCAGGATAGTTCTCTTCTAAATGCTTAGAATGATAATTAAGTGTTACTTTTATACTTTTTTCAGATTTATTAATGTCTTCTATTTTCCATATTTTTTTATTAAACCCTTCTTTACCTCCATGAAGGTGATCAGGAGAAGTATTAGAATATAATTCGTATTCTTCACCGTTAAGTGTAAATTTACTTTTTCCTATTCGATTACAGACTCTTCCAATTATTGAATTGAAATATCCATCTGCTTCTAGACAATCATCTAAATTTCCATAACCTAATAAAACATCTTCTACTTCAGAAGGATTTGAAGAAGAAGGTATACATGCCTCTGACATATAGCCGCCAAATGTATAAAAACTAAAACTATAATTATTTGAATTAGTAATTTTGATTATATCAATATCCAAACCTTTTTCGTTTTGAAGTTTAGTAATATTATATTTCATTATACTTTCCTTAATCGTTGAAAATTATTTTTTCTTTGCTGAAGATAAATGATTAATCCTCCTAAAACTATGAAAAAAGCTCCTGGAAATAGCTGGTCTACTGGCCATTCTGCAAAAAATACCCAACCTAAAATAAGGGCAAAAAATATTTCTATATAATCAAATGGCATAATTTTACTAAGTTCTGCTCTTCTTGCACCATAAATTAATAATAAAGTTCCTGATCCTCCTGCTAATCCCATCACACAAACAATTAAAAAATCATTTAAATTTTTAAAATTCTCCCACATACCAAAAATTAATACTAGCAAGCAAGCAACTGCTATTGTTCCAGTCTGACCATATAAATTAATAAGTGGTGATGGAACGCTGTCTTCAAAGCTTAAAGATGTTGTTCTAGCTAAAGAATAACCAAGTGCAGCAAGTATAGGGAGTAATAACATATAATTAAAATCAGATGACCAAGGTTGCATAATTAAAACAATACCTGCAAATCCAGAAATAACTGCACTCATTTTATACCAGCCAAATTTTTCTCCTAATATTGGAATGGCAAGAAGAGTAACCATCATGGGTCCAGTGTATTCCATTGTCGCCACTAAAGCAAAAGGGAGATAAGCATAAGAAGTATAGAGGCACAATTGAGCCAATGCTACAAATACTCCACGGAATAATCCTAACTTCCATTGCTTTATTTTTATTTTTCTACCATTACGATGCCAATCATATGAAAAATATAAAGCAATAACGCATGGGATCATTCCAAATAAATTTCTAAAAACAGAAAGTTGAGCTGCTGGATATTCGTTTCGTAAAAACTTTATCGCAATCCCCATACAATCCAATAAGAACAAACCTGAAAGTGATAGAATAACAGCTAAAAATAAATTATTTTTCATTAATCATAATCTATTCTAAAATAATTTCTTTTCCTACTTCTTGACTTTTATAAATTCCATCTAAGATTTTCATTACTTGTAGAGAGTGTTCAGCAGGAATAGTAACTGGTTTATCCTTTGCAACAAACTCTGCAAACTCGATACATTCTTTCGCATGAGGTTCGATAGTGTCTTTTAAATTGCCTTCAATTTTTTTAGTTATGTGAGTTTGAGAATTGATATCATTTTTTATAATCTCACAATTAGGCCAATGCAAACCAGCTTCTCTTCCGTATAACCATACCTGCATATCTTCTATTTTATCTTCTGGTAGTTTATGATGGAGCATCCATGATACTTCGAGCATTAGGGTTGCACCATTTTTAAACCTAACAAACGCAGCTGCAAAATCTTCAACGTTCATTGCTTCCTTATCGTACTCTCCATTATAACTAAAAGAAGTTGGCTGCTTTGCTAATTCTGTTTTTGACACACCCGTCACGGAAAGTGGTTCAGGGTTGTTCATAAACCAGAGAGTTAAATCTAAAACATGCACCCCTATATCAATACACGGTCCCCCTCCTGAATTTTCTTTTTTTAAAAAACCAAGTGAGACTGGTAAATAATTTCTTCTAAGCATCCAAGAACGTGCATGATATATCGAACCAATTGATGTGGATTGATCTTTTATTAATTGAGAATCTTTTCTGAATCTAAAGTGTTGAGCACACATTAATTTTTTCTTCGTTTGATCTCTTACTTCAATCATTTTTTTTATTTGTGAGGCATTAGGAGCTAAGGGTTTTTCACATAAAACATCTTTGCCTGCTTGCATTGCTTTAATTGCTAAGTCACAATGATAGTTATTAGGCGCACAAATATCTATCACATCTATATTTGGATCATTAATCATGTCTAAGGGATTAAGATATAATTTTTTTATTTGATTTTTATTACCCCAATCTTCAAGTATTGATTTGTTTATGTCAGAGCCTGCTATTAATTCTGCATGTTCAGACAAGTGCCAACCAGGTACATGTAGCTTTGCAATACCCCCTACGCCAATAATGCCAACTTTTATTTTACTCATATTTATATTTTTTATTTAAATATTTATCCATTTTTTTTCTTTTTCTGATTGGTAAATTGATTCCATTATACTACTTCTCAATGCTGCTTCTGAGGGAGTTACTAAGTTTTTGGTATTGGTATCAATTAATGAATTAAGAAACAAATCAAATGCATGAGGTAATGTTTCTGGTAAATTTTCTTCTATTCTTTCTATTTTTTTACCATCTTTATTTTCGTTTATAATTAATTTCTCATTCGTTGTTCTTGCGTGAGCTTTTGTTCCACTTACAAAAATAGTATATGGCTGCGCTATATCTATCCATCCCGCTGCAATACTAGCTATCAATCCACTTTTAAATTTTATTAATGCTTCTCCACTCTCTTCACAACCTGGGTATTGACTATATACTTTTGTGAAGGTTGCACTTACTGACTCAACATCAGAAAAAAACCACAAAAGAAGATCTAAAACATGTGTTCCTAAGTCACCAAAAGCTCCAACTCCCGAAACCTTAGGATCTGTCATCCATTGATAGTTTTTGAAAATATCTCTCATAATACCATCGTGACAATTAACGAGTCGAATTCTTGAAATATCACCAAAATAATTAACGTTAATAAATTCTTTAAGTTTTATGTAAACAGGATTGCTTCTCATGAAATAACCAGTTTGGAAAATAATTTTTGATGACTCAATTAAATTTGCCATTTCAAAGGAATCTTTTTTTCCTACTCCCAAAGGTTTTTCAATAAAACAGTGTTTTTTATTCTCGGTAATCTTTTTAACTAATTCGTAGTGCAAATTAGTTTCTGAACATACAATAACACCATCTAAATTAGGTTCTTTCAATAAATCAATATAGTTATCATAATTCTTACATTTTAGTTTTTCAGAATCACTTTTTGACCTGTTCTTATCTTTATCCCAAACACCTATGCAATTAATTTTATTGTTTGAAATTACCTTTGAAATAAAATTTGGTGTATGAATATGAGAAGTTCCAATAAATGCTATATTTTTCATAATAAAAATTAATTAGTTACAATTTACACAACATTGATCAACCCAGTGTCCTGGCTCAACCTCTATTAAGCCCATTTCAGTATTACCATTTCTACAATTATCACATGGATTAGGACATCTTGTTCTAAAGACACAACCTGAAGGTGGATTTAGTGCACTTGGTATCTCACCTTTTAGTTCTATCGCTCTAGATTTATTTTCTGGATCTATAGATGGGATAGATGAAAGTAATGCTTTTGTGTATGAATGTTTAGGATTTTTAAATAATTTTCTTGATGGAGCCATCTCAACTATATGTCCTAAATACATTACAGCAACTATATCACAGACGTGAGCAACTACACTTAAGTCATGACTTATAAATAAATAGGTAAGATTAAGTTCATTTTGCAGTTGTTTTAAAAGATTTAATATATCTGCTTGTATAGATACATCTAAAGCAGCTACACTTTCATCTGCAACAATAAATTTAGGATTACTTACTAAGGCTCTTGCTATAGAGATGCGCTGTCTTTGACCACCTGAAAAAGCATGGGGAAATCTTCTTAAATGCTCTAAATTTAACCTACATTTTGATGCTATATCTCTAACTCTATCATCAGTTTCTTGCCTTGAATGAGTTATTCTCATTACTTCTAAAGGCTCAGCAATAATATCTCTTACTGTCATTCTTGGACTTAAAGCTGCATAAGGATCCTGAAAAATTAGTTGTGCTTTTTTTCTATATTCTTTTAAATCTTGTTTGTTAATATTTGTTAAATCATAATCTCTTTCATCATCGTGAAAAATAACATTTCCAGAACTAATTTTATTAGCTCCAAGTATTGCTCTTCCTAATGTTGTTTTTCCAGATCCTGATTCACCAACTAATCCAAAGAATGATCCTTTTTTAATTTTTATATTAATATTGTTTACAGCATGTATTTTTTGTTTTTTAGAGATAAAGTTCTCTTGATAATCAAAATTTACTGAAACATTATTTACAGATATTAAGTTCTCATTCATAACTAACCACAATTAATACAACATTGATCTACCCAGTGTCCTGGTTCAACTTCAATTAAACCCATTTCAGTTTTACCTTCCCTACAATTATCACATGGATTAGGGCATCTGGTTCTAAACACACATCCTGTTGGTCTATCTAAAGGACTAGGAATATTACCTGGTATTGGTTTTAATGGCTCATCTAAATTATTTATATCAGGCAGAGCTTCGAGTAATCCTTTAGTATATGGATGTTTTGGATTTTTAAGAATTTCATTTACAGAACCTTTTTCTACCACACTGCCTAAATACATAACTGCTACATGATCTGCTACTTGAGCAATAACACCTAAATCATGAGTTATAAAAATTACTCCCATTTGGTATTCTTTTATAATATCTTTAATTAAATTGATTACTTGAGCTTGAATCGTAACATCTAATGCTGTTGTTGGTTCATCTGCTAATAATAATTTGGGCATTGTTGATAATGCCATTGCTATCATAGCTCTTTGTCTCATTCCTCCAGATAATTCAAATGCATATTGATTAAATCTTTTTTCTGCATCAGCAATCCCTACTCTTTTGAGCATATTTATAGATATAGATTTTGCCTCATCTTTATTAATATTTTTATGAATTAATAATTGCTCAACCATTTGGGCTCCAATTTTTATAGCTGGTGCAAAACTTGCCATAGGTTCTTGAAAAATCATTGATACTTTACCACCTCTAATTTTTTTCAGATCTTGTTTAGAAGTAAATTTAAGAACATTTTCATTATCCAAAATTATTTCTGCATCTTCGTTATATGACGTATTTCCTGGATTTAGTTGCATTATTGATTTTGCCGTAACAGACTTTCCAGATCCTGACTCACCAACAATTCCAAGGACTTCACCTTGATCAACGGATAGAGATATATTTTCTACTGCTGTTATTCGACCCTCATCAGTATCAAATTTAACATCTAAATTTTTAACTTCTAATAAATGACTCATTTATTTATCTTATGTGGATCAGCAGCATCCCTTAATCCATCACCAACGTAGACAAAAGTAAGTATTAAAACTACTAGAAAAAAAACAGGAATGAAATACCATTGATAATTGAGAAGTACATCTGCTTTCGTTGCATTTTGTAAAAGTACACCTAAAGAATTCACAGGCTCTCTTAGGCCTAATCCAATAAAACTAAGAGCAGTTTCAGATAACAGCATGTATGGAAAACTAATTACTAAATCTACAATTATATAACTAGTGAAGCTTGGTAATAAATGTCTCGCAATAATATGTGTTGAAGATGCTCCACATAATTTTGCAGCCAAAATATACTCCTGACTTCTTTCACTAAGCAAATGAGTTCTTACTCTTCTTGCCAATGTTGGCCAGGAAATCAATCCTAACAAACAAGAAATGAAGAAAAATCGAAGTTCTGAACTCCATTCTAATGGAGCAAATGCTGCAAGACACATAAATAAAGGTATTGGAGGTACAGTTCTAATTGCGTCTGTAAACATTTGAAGTAAACTGTCTATCCAACCGCCGTAATATCCGGATATACCTCCAATAATTAATGACAAAACAAATGATATAAATACGCCAAGAGTTCCTACTGCAAGTGAAACGTATATAGCACTAAGTGTTCTACTAAATAAATCTTTACCAGCCTTGTCAGTACCAAAAATATGAATACCGCCTTCGTCTACACCAAATAAATGAGTATGAAATGTAAATCCTGGAATTTTAAAATCTAATATCTTTCCTGGAAGATTAATTTTAAAATCAAATACTTTGTATTCCCAACCTTTTACAAAAAAATAAATATATCTTCTTTTTTCAGTATCGGTTTTATAGACCCATCTAAAATTTGTATCTGCACCCCTATATTTTGTTAATGTGTGAAGAAACGGTCTTGGTGAAAATCCATTTTCATCCCAAAACATAGGTATTTGAGGAGCACCATTTTCGTAATCTTTGTCACGCCCGTTAATAGTCGGGTCATAAGGTGATAAGAAGTCTGAAAATAGGCTGCATACTATCATAAAAAGTAAAATCGAACCTGCAATCATCGCAGATTTGTTTCCAAAAAAACGAGTTCTAACTAACTGCATTTGAGTAGCAGTATAGTACGCTTCTTTTTTACTTAAATTAGCCTCCACCCATAACCCCTTTTCTTATTCTTGGATCCATAATTGCTAAAATTATATCTGTTATAAAATTAACAAAAACTATTGTTGCTGTAAGTAAAAAAATAATTGCACCTGCTAATTGTTGATCATTAGATCTAGCTAAAGCTTCTATTAAGAGTGCTCCTGCTTCAGTTAAAATTAATATTAAGGCAACTATGGGAAGTGCACTAAAAATTCTATTTAAGTCGAAACCAATTGAATTTATAACAGGACCTAGTGAATGCTTAGCTGGGTAACGCCATAGTAAACTCATACCTGACACACCCCTTGCTCTTGCAGCCATTACGTATAGCTTATCATTTTCATCTAACATAAGCGCTCTCACAGTTTGAAGTGCAAAAGCAGTTGCATTCCAACCTAATACGAAAATAGGTAACCATGCCCTGCTTAGAAAATCCATTAACTTTGCAGATGACCAAGATTCATTTTCATATTCTTGTGAAAATAAACCTGTCATTGTATCTCCGTAATAAATTGTCATAAAAAGCATTATACAAAGTGCTACCAAAAAATTTGGTAATGCTATTCCAAGATAACTAACAAATTTAAGAGTATTATCTAAAGATGCATATTTTGTCGTGGCTGAAATGATTCCAACGGGAATTGCAATTAAATATGAAAATATTAATGCAACTAAACAAATCGTTAAAGAAAGAGTAAATCTACCACTTAGAAGTTCATTAATATTCATTCTTAAAATACAGCTATCACCAAAATCTTGATTGACGACTATATCAGATATCCATTTTCCATATCTGTAAAGAAATGGTTTATCTAAACCTAAACGAATTTTTTCAGCCTCTATATCTTCATATGTTATTTGTGAGCCTTGTGTATTCTTAAAGGCTAAGTATCTCTCGGCACATGTGCCAGGAACTAATTCCATCAGAGAAAAAACTATAAAACAAACTATTAGTAATGTTACAATTGCTAAAAATGCTCTTGTAAAAGTAAACTGAATAAAATTAATCATAGCCTGATTTCTCTTAATTGTATTTTAAGAATAGTAGAAAAAAGAAAAGCGGCAATATAAAATTGCCGCTTTTATCAATATTTATTTACTTATCTTACTCGTCTAACCACCACTGAGTAGCTAGATATGGATAAGTTCTATAATACTCATAAGAAGTAGTTTTGAATTGAGCAAAATTCTTCAAAGCATTTCTATGATATGTTGGGAAAGGTGCTTTTACAGTTCCAATTAACAAAGTTTGCTCTGTTAACATCGTTGTAATTTTTTCACCCCACTCATTAGATTCTGCTGTACCTAAAGCGTATGATTGAAATTTATCAATCCCATCACTTAAATCGTACACCCACTGAGGAGGCTCTACACCTTCATCACCATTACTATCTATATAAGCGGCCCATAACATTCCTTGCGTGTGGTTAAAATAGTTACCAAAAGGAGCTTTGAATGTTTCTGGATCACCTGCAATAATAGCTAATGGTTGTCCTTTATCCCAAGCATGAACATCTAATGCATTAGAAGATTGTGAACCACGATATTCATCAGGAGTTACCTCTTTAAAAGAAGTTTTAACTCCAACATCGTTCCACATACGAGCAACTAACTCAACTTCAACACCACCTATACCTTGAGTAGCATAGTCAATATTCATTGCAAAAGGTTCTCCATTTGGAAGTTCTCTATAACCATCACCATCAACGTCTTTTAATCCAACTTCATCAAGAAGTGCATTTGCACCATCCGGATCAAATTGAGTCATATGCATTTTAATAGCTTCTGGTACAAAATCAGGAGCAGGTGACATACCTGTAAACTGTTCAACTACACCCATACCATAATAAGCTACATCATTAATTTCATTTCTATCAAGAGCAATAGACATTGCTTGACGAAAACGAATATCTCCATAAACTTTACGTTTCTCTAGATCTGGATGAGTAACGTTAAAGCTAAATAGAGCTGCACCACAACCAGGATTAATCTGAAGATTATATCCTCCAGACTCTGCTCCATCTAATAATTGAGGTGCAGATTCTAGTTGAACAGACTGAGATTTATAATCAACTTCACCATTAACAAGTTTTAACAATCTTATTTCATTTTCATTGATGTATCTTTCATTTTGATAATCAATATATGGTAGTTGATTCCCAGCTGTATCTACTTGGAAAAAATATGGATTAGCTGCGTAAACTCTTCCTTCAGTTGTATCTTCAATAGTCATATAAGCTTCTAAAGAAGGATAAGCTGCATATGGAAGTCCATCGACTAGCTCAGGATTTCTAAGTAAAGGAGTTGGCGTATCAGTCCAACCTGAGTTACCATAATAAGCTGCAAGAGCATCCCAACCATCAGCAAATCCTAAAGCTTGTGCATTCGCATCAGCGTTAGAGTCAATTTCTGGGTGAAATTGTTCTAAGAAATGTGAAGGCATGAAAGCTTGGTTATAAGAAGTAGCTAATGTAGCAAGTAAACCTGGAAATGGAGATGGTAAATTAAATCTTACAGTTGTATCATCAAGAACATCTACAGTCATTGGTTCACCACCAACAAGAAGATAAGGGTATGGTTTTTCTCTAATGTTTGTATTCATCATTAGATCTTCGTACCAAAACTCTACATCTCTTGCTACGAACGGCTCACCATTTGACCACTTATGACCTTTACGAAGAGTAAAAGTTAAAGTTGTAAAATCACTATTCCATTCATATTCTTTAGCAACATTTGGAACAACAGTTGAAAGATCATCTGCAAAACGTACTAAGTTTACGTGTCTTGTAGATAACATATCAGAAGTACCAGCTTCCGTTGCGTTTGATAAAAAGTTTATTGTACCGCCATAAGATCCAACAGAATCATATGGAACTACTACTAATGGTTCATCAGGTAATCTATCTTCTACTGAAGGCAGGCTGCCTGGGTTCCCTTGAATTGTTGCATTAATACTTGCAATACTTGGGTTGTCTGAAAACTTCATCGCACAACTAGCTGCACTTTCGTATTCTGATAACTCATATTGCTGAGGATATTTTCCGCCTGTATGTGCATCGCTCATGGTAGAGCCTATGCAATGACCGCCTGCAAAAGAGCTTCCACTCCATACAAACATTGCGGAAGAAAATACCAATGCTACCAATATTTTTTTTAACATATATTTTCTCCTATTAAGATAAATTTATCGTATGTATTTTTTGTATACAAATTTGAACTTTTAGCAAAAATATTTGACAAATTTATTACGTTTTTTTTTAAAAAATTGTGTATTTCTTATTAATTACTTTAGTATTTGTTAGGATATGAAGAAAACCAAAAAATCTATACTGTTTATATGTGCTGATCAGTGGCGATTCGATTGCTTTAGTTTTCTAAATCATCAATATGCTCTTACTCCTAATTTGGACAAGTTAGCAAAAAAAAGTATTATTTTTAAATCACACTTTGCTGGTATTGTTCCATGTGGTCCTTCGAGAACAACAATGCTAACTGGTTTGTATCCATTTATTCACCGTTCAGTATATAATGGTGCACCACTTGATAAAAGATTTACAAATATTGCTAAAGAAGTTCGTAAGCTTGATTATGAACCAAGTCTTTATGGTTACACAGATACATCGTGGGACCCAAGATATTTAGATCCAAAGGATAAAAAGAATTTTACATATGAATCTCCTATGGAAGGATTCGATGATGGTTGTGTTTTACCTGGAGGAAAACCAGAGGCTTGGGCAAATCATCTTAATGAGAATGGTATAAAAATAAATAAAGCAGAAGATCTTTACAAAGGAAGAAAACCTAAAGATGATCAAGCATACATATACGAACCATATTATATTCCAACCGAATATTCAGATACTGCTTTTTTAGCTGATAAAGTAGTTAACGATTTAAAAAATATAAAAGATCCATTTTTTATGCATGTATCTTTTTTAAAACCACACCCACCCTTCCATGTTGCTGATCCGTGGTTTAGTAAATTTGATCCAAATAATATAGATTTACCAAAAAATAATATTTCACTTCAGGAATTGTCCAAAAAACATCCTTTGCTAAAAGAGTTATGCAATAAATTTTTATTAAAAGAAAATTTTTCAGAGATTAATTATGATCTTCTTAAAGATCAAGATATTAAAAATATTATGAGTGTATATTTTGGAATGTGTGCTGAAGTAGATTTTAATATTGGTAAAATTTTAAATGCACTTAAAGAATCAGGGCAAGAAGAGAATACAATGATAATTTTTACTAGTGATCATGGAGAGATGCTTAATGAAAATAATTTATGGGGAAAATTAGGCTGGTGGGACGCGTCTTATAGAATTCCATTATTTATTTATGTACCTCAAAACAATCCAAAAGAAATTAACCACTTAACAGAATCTGTAGACGTTGCTCCTACAATTTTAGAATGGCTTGATGGTAAAATTCCCGTTGATTGGAATGGTCAATCACTGATGCACAATATCAATAATAAATATGAAAAATTATCTAATAAAGAATATGTTGTTTTTGATTATGATTTTAGAGAAAGTACATCATTTGTAAAAGATAAAAAATTAGCACCCGAACAATGTAATCTATCTGTAATTAGAAATAATAAATGGAAATATGTTCATTTTCCTTCATTGCCATGTTTATTATTTGATTTAGATAAGGATCCTCAGGAAATAAATGATCTATCAAACCTAAGAGAATTTCAAGACATAAAAAATGAACTAGTATCAAAATTATTAAGTCACCGCATGATCCATCAGGAGAGACAATTATCAAATACAAAACTTTCTAGTTCAGGTGTTAAAACCAATTTTGGACCATTCAATAGAAAAATGGATAATTAATTTATGTTAACAACTGTTATAGGAGCCTATCCAAAACCAAACTACTTAAAAATAACTGATTGGTTTAATGCTTCTGGTGGTACAGATACTGAATATCCAACTAAATTTTATCAAGATGAAATAAAAAAGTTAGGAGATAATGTTGAAGAGTTATTTAATAAAGCTACTAGGGAAATAATAATTGATCAGGAGGAATGTGGAATTGATATCCTCACGGACGGTGAAGTTCGAAGAGAAAATTATATTCACTATCATTGTAGATATTTAGATGGAATTGATTTTACGAATCTCACAGAAAAAGTTGCTAGAACAGGAAATTATAAATGCTGGTTACCAACAATAACTTCAAAAGTTAAAGCAAAGGAATCTTTTTTAGTTGAAGAGTGGAAAAAAAATCAGAGTTTAACCAATAAGGATTTGAAAATTACTATTCCTGGACCAATGACTATAACAGATACCATAGCAAATATATTTTATGATTCAGATGAACAAATGGGTGAAGATTTAGCTGATGCTATTAATGTAGAAATTAAAAGATTAGTTGATGCAGGATGCAAATATATTCAAGTCGATGAACCTTTGTTTGCTAGAAAACCTGAAAATGCCTTAAAATTTGGAATCAAAAATTTAGAAAGGTGTTTTAAAGATATAGATAATCAAAGTATTGAAAAAATTACACATATTTGTTGTGGCTATCCTGATAAATTAGATGCAGTAGATTATCCAAAAGCGCCTTTAGATTCTTACAGTAAAATCAGTAAGGCTTTAGATCAGTCAATTATAGATACAATTTCTATTGAAGATGCTCATCGATACAATGATTTAGTTTTTTTAAAAGATTTTAATCAAACAAAAGTTATTTTTGGTTTAATAAAAATTGCTAGCTCTCAAGTTGAGACTAAAGAAGAAATTGTCTCAAGAATAAATGATGCATTAAAGTTTATCGATAAGGAGCAATTAATTATTGCTCCTGACTGCGGACTCGGTCACCTACCTAGAGATTTAGCAAAAATAAAATTAAAGATAATGGTGGAAGCTTCAAATATTTTCTAGTGTACTAAAGTTTCTGGATTAGCATAATCATAATTTAAATCATCAGCAATAGCTTTATATGTTACAGCACCTTTGAAAATATTTAAACCATTCATAAAATTTTTGTCATTTTTTAGAGCTTCTTTAAAACCATTAGAAGCTAAATTTTGAATAAATGGTAACGTGACTGCATTTAAAGCAAGTGTGGAAGTTCTAGGAACTCCACCTGGCATGTTTGCAACACAATAATGAACAACATCATCGACAATATATGTCGGATTTGCATGAGTTGTTGGTTTACTGGTTTCAACACAACCACCTTGATCAATTGCAACATCAACTATCACCGATCCACTTTTCATCACTTTGATCATGTCCTTAGTTATAATCTTGGGGGCATTAGAGCCTGGAACAAGTACGCCACCTATTAGCAAATCGCATTCAGAAATATAATCTTTAAGATTTATTTTATCACTATGTAGTGGTTCTATTTTATCACCGAATTTTTCTTGTAATTCCTCTAATCTTTTTTCTGACTTATCAACAATGAAAACTTTTGCTTGCATCCCAGTAGCAATTATTGCTGCATTTTCACCTACAACACCGCCACCTAAAATTAATACATTACCAGGCTGAACTCCAGGCGCACCACCCAACAGTAGACCACTTCCACCTTTGTGTTTTTCAAGTGAATATGCACCTGCTTGTATCGACATTCTGCCAGCTACAGCACTCATCGGTGCGAGAAGAGGCAATTTATTATTATGATCACTTACTGTTTCATAAGCTATACAAATTGAATTTGAATCAATCAAACCTCTTGTCAATTCTGGAGCTGCTGAGAGATGTAAATAAGTAAATAAGATTTGGTTTTCTCTTATCATTGCTACTTCATTCATTAGAGGTTCCTTTACTTTTACAATCATTTCAGAATCATTGAAAATGTCCTCAGCTGAGTTTACAATTTTTGCTCCTGATAATTCATAATCACTATTTGAAAATCCAGCACCAATACCGGCATCTTTTTGAATTAATACTGTATGCTTATCTTTTACTAATTCTTTAACACTTTGTGGAGTAAGCCCAACTCTAGACTCCTGAGCTTTAATCTCAGATGGAACACCTATTTTCATTATCTGTCATGCATGTAATTTGAAATACCTGTTCTTAATTTTTCAATTATTTCATCAATATGTTTTTTTTCACAAACAAAAGGTGGGGCTACAATTAAACAATCTCCTGTGGCTTTCAGGCTTAAACCTGCTTCAAATAATTTTTTAAAACATGCATAACCAGCTTTACCTAAGCGCTCATCCATTTTAATGTCTATTCCTCCCATCATTCCGTATCCTCTTATGTCTGTAATGATGTCTAAATCTTTTAAAGAAAATAAACCATCTAAGAAATATGGAGACATATCTTTTGCTCTATTAAATAAATCTTCTTTCTCAATAATATCTTGCATTGCTAATCCAGCTGCCATTGAAACAGGAATAGCAGAATAAGTATATCCATGAAAGAATTCTATAGCTCCAGTAGGTGAGGCGTCAACAATGGCGTCATAAATACTATCTCTTGAAGCAACTGCACCAAGTGGAACAACACCATTGGTAATTGCTTTAGCCATAGTCATAATATCAGGACACACATCAAATGCTTGGGCTCCAAAAGGTGCTCCCATTCTTCCCCAACCTGTGATTACCTCATCAAAAATTAATAATATTCCATGTTTATCACATAGTTCCCTTAGTCTTTTTAAATAACCTTTAGGCGGAACTAAAGTTCCAGTTGATCCAGCAACCGGCTCAACTATACAAGCTGCAATATTTTCTGCTCCAATATTTCCTGCAATTCTTTCTAAATCATCCGCTAAATCTGCACCATGCTCAGGCTCACCTTTTACGTATTTATTTTCTGATAGATGTGTATGTCTTAAATGATGCACATTAGGCATTAAAATATTTGAAAAAGTTTTTCGATTGGCAATCATTCCACCTACTGAAATTCCTCCTATGTTCATTCCGTGATAACCTCTTTCTCTGCCAACAATGTGAGATCTATGACCTTCACCTCTAGCCTTAAAATATGCTATTGCAGTTTTAATTGCTGTCTCAACTGCTGATGAACCACAAATTGTAAAAAATATTTTATTTAAATCTTCTGGAGTGTGTTTTGAAACTTTTCTTGCTAAATCAAATGATCCTCCAAAACCTTGTTGAAATGGCTGAACGTAATCTAACTGTTCTAACTGATTTGAAACTGCTTCTCTAATCTCTGGTCTCGAGTGTCCAGCAGGACTACAGAATAAACCTGAGCTGGCATCTATTAATTTATTTCCATAGTGATCGGTATAGTAAACACCTTCAGCTTTGACCATTAACCGTGGACTATTTTTGTAGTCACGATTGGATGTAAATGGCATCCAGTGTTCTTCTAAAGAATTAGGTATTTCTGTTCTTTTTTCTAAATCCATTTTTTTTCCTATTATCTAATTGAGTATATGAAAATATGTCTAAATCAAAGAATATTTCTTAAACTCAATAGAAATATCATAGGAAAAAATGTAGCAGTGGTATAGAGAGTGTCAAAATATGAGTGTTATTCCAGAAGATCTAAAAAATAAAGCATTAGAAACACCAAATATTCCTGCAGCTGTTGTCTGCCCTAATGAAGAGAGTGTCTTATTGGCTGTTAAAGAAGGCAGGGAAATGAATTTAATTGATCCAACATTAATAGGTAATAAAAATTTAATTTTGCAATCTGCAAAAGATATTGGTTTAAATATTGAAGACTATAATATTCTCGAAGCTGATAATGAAGAACAAAGTGCTTTGGCTGCTTGTCAATTATCGAATGAAAATAAAACCAAAATTATAATTAAAGGAAATCTGCATACAGACATTTTAATGAGATCTTATTTAAAAAAAGAATTCAATTTACTTGAAGGTAAAAGATTAAGTCATATTTGGCATATGACTACACCACAGTTAAAAAAACCTCTTTTCATTACAGATGGAGCACTGAATGTTTTACCAAGAATTGATATAAAGTTACAAATTCTAAAAAATGCAGTTCATTTTTATAATAAATTAATTTCTAACAGGCCTAGAATTGCAATATTATCTGGCACAGAGGATCCAATAGATAGTATGCCAAGTTCAATAGAGGCTAAAAAAGTAATGGATCTTTCACTAAAAGAGGAAATTAATGCATTTGTTCACGGACCATTAGCTTTTGATAATGCTATATCTGAGGAAGCTGCAAAAATTAAAAAAATTGAAAATGAAGTAGCCGGTAATGCTGATATTTTATTAGTCCCAAATTTAGAAACAGGAAATTCTTTATCAAAGATAATGGTATACTTTATGAATGCTTGTGCCGCAGGTATTGTAATTGGAGGTAAAGTTCCAGTAGTTGTTCCAAGCAGAGCTGATAGTAAAAATTCAAAATTAGCTTCAATTATGGCTGCAATAGTGGCTGTTAAAAATTAAGTTTAAACCAAACAAAAGATTAAAATGATCCTAAGACATTATGTATTAATTTTAATAATAACATTTTTATTTGGTAGTGCGTACCCAGTACAGAAAGTAATATTTAACGAAAATGTACCCCCATTATTAATGGGTAGTTTAAGAATGTTAGTGGTGTTTTTATGTTTATTACCATTTTGGAAATTCAAAATTCCAGATAGAAAATATTGGTTACCTCTTTTTTGTTTTTCTATTGCTATGGGTTTTTTGGCTAATGTATTTATGACATTATCTTTAAATGAAGCTAAAATTGTATCCCCTATAATAATTGGCTCTCAACTTGCTGTGCCTTTTGCAATATTATTAAGCTCATTTTTTTTAGGAGAAAAAGTAAGTTTAAAAAAATGGTTGTTAATTATTATCTCCTTTTTTGGTATTATTTTGTTAGGATTTGATCCTTTAATTAGAAATGAGTTTTTTGCTTTAGTACTAATTACTTTGATGGCATTTTTTTATGCTAGCGCCCAAGTTTTTTCTAGATATTTAAAAGATTTAGAAGTCACTCTTACTAATGCAATTATGGGATTAGTTGGATTTATTTTATTAATTATTTCTTCATCAATTTTTGAAGGACAAACATTAAATGAAATTAAAAATATTAGTTTCCAATCATGGTTATTAATATTACATTCTGGTATCTTTGTTTCAATAGCTGCTCATATGTCAATGTTCTATTTATATAGAATATATCCAGTGAATAGAGTGTTCCCATTCTATGCATTGTTTCCCGTGTTTGGAGTATTATTAACGTTTATAATTTTTTACGAAATACCAACTTTGATAACTTTTATTGGTGGAATAATTGTAGTTATTGCAACTTATTTTATTAATAAGGAAAATTAATTATTTTAAAACATCCAATCCATTAGAGATTTTTATATCTCCTGTTTGACGAGCTTTATTAAATTCTTTAATTCTATCAAAGACGTCAATTCCAATTTGCCTATAAATATCGAGTAAATCAATTAGTACCCAGTTTTCTCTAATCAAACCATTTTCAAGTCTCCAAAAATCTAAGCTACGCATTTCTAATGGCTGATTTGATGGCGCTATACCCATCCAACCATCATTCGTTATAGTTAATCTCATATTAGGCCATCCTGTTTCACAAACATAATTGCCTTCATGTAACCAATGTGTTTTTAAATCTTCCATTCCTTCGATTGCTAATTTTTCATTAGAAGATCCACCTTTACGATCTGGCATTGCTCTTAAAAAAGGTATTTGGTGCCAATGTCTAAATCCCGCTATCCCTCTTCCAGTACCAATTCCTGCTGGTCCATACCAATTCAGATTGGGATGCCAATATTTTTCTAATTGCATTACTCTAGGATTAGGGTCTTTTGGATGAATGGACAAATCATGAAGCATATTTATGACATGATCAAAATTCTTTTTACCATCTCCATTTAATATTAGACCATCTGCAGTCATTGGTGATGGTGTGCATAAAAAAGCACCTAACTGAGGTGCCATCGGCCATGCATTTGCTTGCATCATTAATTCAGGTAAATCCCAAATTGCTTGTACTTGAATAATTTTATTGTTCTTAATCTCAAAAAATTCGTGATAGCGCATATGCACCAAGTTTCCAGTTGGAGGAATGTTTAAATATGGCTTAAGGAATGTTCCCATATAATTACCCATTGTTCCTATCCAATCTTTTCCCTCTGGTGTTGTACCAGCCATAACTATCATATCTCTTCTTTCAAGATCAGGTATACTCTCAATTAGAGGCATGAAGCATTTAGATAATAAATCATCTAAGCCATTAAAAGTTCCAAAAGGATGACAGAAATTTATTACAGTATCGTTTGAAAAATATTTAGCTAGTGATTGCTTTATAGTTTCTTTGTTAAAAGTTTGAGTCGCAAATTGATAATCTCTAAAATAAAATTTTAATTCTTCGGATTTCATTATTTTGCTGTCCAACCGCCATCAATAACTAAAGATGAACCCGTCATCATTGAAGAAGCATCAGATGCAAGATATACAACTGCAGTTGCAATATCACTTTCTGTTGCAATCTTTCCTAAGGGAATATTTTTTATAACAGATTTTTTAAAATCTTTATTTTTAAAAAATTTTTTCACCATTGGTGTTTCTACAAAAGTAGGACAAATTGAATTAACACGTATGTTATGTTTTGCTAAGTCAATCGCCATACCCTTGGTCAAACCTTCAATACCAAATTTTGTCATATTATAAACACTTCTTAAGGGTGCTCCTACTTTTCCTAATTGGGAAGATAAATTAATAATTGAACCACCAATTTTTTTTCTATTTTTAGATTTAAGCATTAATTTAGTTGATAGTTGTGCAATGTGAAAAGAGGCTTTAATATTTAAATCGACAACTTCACTCATATCTTTTCTTTTAATTTTAGTAAAAAACTCAGGTCTATTTGTTCCAGCATTATTAATTAAGATATCTAATTTAGATATTTTGGTAAATATTTTTTTTATTTCATCTATGTTTGTAACATCGCAAACAAAGTAGGTGCATTTCCTTTTTAATTTTCTGATAATTTTTTGAACTTCTATGAGATCTTTTTCTGTACGACTGATAATAATTACATGAGCACCAGCTTCTGCTAAAGCTATAGCACAAGCTTTTCCAATACCTTTGCCCGCTCCAGTAATTAATGCAATTTTATTCTTTGTATTTATATCTTTTAAAAACATATATTTAAGTTAATCATTACAGCGAAAATATAGATTGATCTAATACATTCATTTTTTTGATGCACATTTCAAAATTATCATCTGAATGGAAATCGCCTGGAAAACCAATACATTTAATACCAGCATTTATGGCGGATTGACTACTTTCTTCAGTATCTTCGATAGCTATACAATCGGAAGGTTCAATACTTAAATGTTCTAAAGTAACTTTGTATATTTCAGGATTAGGTTTTTCATACTTAACTAGAGATTTATTTCCAATAAAATCAAAATCATCTTTTGTAATTTGATGTGATAAGCTCTCAAAAATAGCCTCAACATTATTAATAGTTGTTGATGTTGATAAAGATAGTTTGATGTTATTTTTTTTGCAGAAATTTATAATTTCATAAACACTTTTTCTTAATTTTTGTTTGTTTTTAATTATGTATGAGCTAAAAATTTCTGTTTTTCTATTTCTTATTTGAGATGCATTAACATTAACATTATTTTTTTCAGCAAAATCTTCAACTCTTTTTGTACCTCCTGATTTTTTTAATAAACTTCTATAATCTTGTTCATCCCAATACCAATCAAGTCCAACCTCTTTGAATGCTTCATTAAATGAATTACGCTGAATGTCTGATGACTCAATAAGAGTTCCAATTGATCCAAAAAGTAGTGCTTTGTATTTCATGAGCTAAAAATAATATGTGATTGCTATAATTATTTTATCCTTTTACTGCGCCAGCAGTTAGACCACTTATTAATTGTCGTTGGAAAAACATAACTATCATAAATAATGGAGCAGTTGCAGAGACAACACTTGCTACCGCCCACATATAATTACCACCGTACTCAACAGTACCAAGATATGCGTTTATCTTTGGAACCATAGTATAATTTTCTTGATTAAGAAGTAGAGCTGTTACAGTAAAATCATTATACGCTAGCATCAAACTAAAAAGACCAGCTGTAACAACACCTGGCCACATCACTGGCATTATTATAAAACGAAAAGCTTGGAAATATGAGCATCCATCAATCAAAGCACTTTCATCTAATTCTTTAGGAACTGTTTTAAAAAATGAATATAATAACCATAATGTAAAAGGTTGATTGATTGCAACTAAAACAATGATTGTTGTAGGTAATATTCCCCAAACCTTAAATTGAAAAAATGGAAATAAATAGCCAGATACGAGTGTAATATGTGGCATTGCTCTAAAAATTAAAGCAGCTATTAAAATCCAGAATGTATATTTATAAGTAGATCTTGATAAAGCATAAGCTCCAAGTGTTCCTAGAAATAAAGATATAGATACAACTGAAAATGTAACTATTATTGTATTTAATGCAGCTTTCCCAAACTCTCCTTCAGTCCAAGACTCTATATAACCATTCAATGTAAATTTTGCTCCTGTTTCTATTAATGTATTAAAACCAGAAATTGCATAAAACCAATCTGCTCTAGAAAAAAAGTCAGCTTTGACTTTCAGTGATCCCCAAAGTGTCCAAAGAAAAGGAAAAACAGATATAGTTAACCAAAAAATAATAAAAATTGTATTGATAAGTATTAATTGATTAGAATATTTATTAATTTTTGAATCCATTTATCTATCCGTTCTAAATTCTTTCCAAGTTCGAATAAGAACTGGAGTTAGAAGAATGCCTACTCCTAAAATTGTTAACATTGAAGTTGCTCCTGCAGAACCAAATAACATCTGTGTTTCATTTCTAAGATCTTTATAAATCATCCAAGAAAGAGATTGAGCTACGCCTTCAGCGCTAAATCCAATTATCGGCTCAAACACTCTAAAATTATCCATTAAACATATTAAAGCAATAAAAGTTGCTACAGGATACAGATGAGGAAGTACAATATGCCTAACTCTTTGAGTTCTGGATGCTCCATCAATCAAAGCTGCTTCCATTGGGTCTTGAGGTACAGTTTGAAGACCTGCATAAAAAACAACAAAGGCAAATGGTGTATTATGCCATATTCCATATATTATAAGTGTAATCCAAGTTAAACTTCTTGAAGATTTTAGTGATAAGTTTGGGTCATCAAAGATAATTTGTATAGTTGCGCCTAATATACCTTGTGAGTCAATCATCCAAAACAATACTAAAGATCCTATTAAAGGTGTAACGATCATTGGAAGTATAGTTCCAAAAATTACCATTCCTTTAACACTTTTTGCTAAAACATTGACTGAAAGTGCAACCATAAACCCTAAAACAATTACGAATGGTGTTACTGTAAAACAAAAAGTAAGAGTAAATAATAAACTTTTGTAAAATGGAAGATTTAAAACTTGTTTAATAAAATCAGAAGTATTTTCTGTATTTTTCCAAGCCTCATCAATTTCTACAAAAGCTAAATGATTTCTATCTTTGTAAGTTCCAAAACCATTAAATCTACCAAGAGGATTTTCTGCTTTAGCTTTTGCAGAAGCTTCTTGGTCTACTTGTACTTCTGTTTCACATCCAAAAGGATCACAAGACTCAACCTCAATTAGTATTTGCTCTGGTTCAATATGTAAAGATTGAAAAAAACTTGAGAATATCGGTAATCCAATGAATAATATCATTGCTAATCCGCTTGGAAAGAAAAACCAGAAGAAAGTTTTATGAGGCATTACTCACACCTTATATTTATAATTTTAAGCTGTAACAAAAAAAAGAGTGGAACGTTGTGTTCCACTCTAATTATTTATAAATTTTTACAGGAACCCCTGCTCTTTAGCTTTTGCTATGTAAGCAGCTTCAATGTCTTGTAATGCTTTTTCAGCTGATTCATTACCTTGCAAGAATTCAACCATTTCATCACTCATTGCTCCATGAAGTAATCCCATTTGAGGAATACTTGGATATGGAGTAGCTCCCATTTTAGCAGCGGCTAAAACTCCAACTGCGGCATCACCAGGGGTATACCCATCGATTAACCATACAGCGGCATTAGGGTTTGCATTTGCCATTTCTGTAGAAGAGGCAGCTCCAACTAAAGCTCTAAAAGAAGCTTCTGCGTTTTCATCAGAAGTATTTTTTGCAATAGCTAAACCATCCCACCAAAGAGTTGTAGCAGCAGCACTACCGCCACCAACTGTTGGAGGAGGAGCAAGTCTTGTATCAGCTTTGATATTCTGATCGCCCTCATCATCTAAAAGAGACGCTGCACCAGAACCCCAAATGTGCATAATTGCGACATTTCCAGATTCCCATTCTTCTTTAACAGCATTTGTGTCTTGTGTTAAAAAATCAGGATTACTTAACTCAGTTAGTTTTTTAATTACGTTAAGAGCGGCAATACCATGATCATTATTTATGCTAGGTTCAGCAGTTCCAGGTTTGAAGAATTCTCCACCATGACCTAAGTACATGTTTACGAATTCCTGAGAAAGATTCCATCCAGCTTTAAATGCACCCCCATATGGGTTATCCATTTTTCCTGAAGCTTTAATTTTCTCAGCAGCAGCAATTACTTCTTCGTAAGTAGTTGGCACAGCTATACCTAACTCATTAAATATACTTTCTCTGTACCAAAGATGTTGAGCATTAGCCATGAAAGCAACAGCATAAACATTACCATCAAAAGTTATTAATTGACTTTTATTTAGATTAGCACCGTATTTTTCTACTAAATCATCTAATGGGCGAAGAAGACCTTTACTCATTAAAGGTGTTATTGAACCATTGGTAACAATCTTAGCTGTAAATTCAGCTGGATTAGCTTCTAATGCTGGTCCTTGAAGTTTTTGATGATCAACTGAATGAGTAACACTAAAATCAGCACTTGAGCCAGCACATTTTTCTGCCTCCTCCATAACGATTCTAAGAGTTGTAAACTCATTGGCTAGAACATTAATTGTTCCATCTGTTACTCCACATGGTGAATGGCCTCCGGCATATGCACCTGTACTAACAAACGAGAACAATATAGCGATTAAAAATTTTTTCATATTTTTCCCCTTAGTATTAAATGTGAAATTCACATTTATGTATAATTCCTTTATATTAGGAATAATAAATATTGCAATAATATGAATTAATATTCAAGGTTTTGAATATTAAAAATGAGGGGATAAATAATGAATTTTATAAAGCCTGCGACATCACAGGATGTAGCGAAATTAGCAGGAGTCTCCCAGTCAGCAGTTTCAAGATGTTTTACTAAAGGTGCTAGTATATCAACTAGAACAAAATTAAGAGTTTTAGAAGCTGCTAAAAAACTAAAATATAAACCAACTAACTTATTGAGTAATTCAATCTTGAATGAAAATAGTGGTTTGGTTGGGGTAATCTTACCATATGTTACCAGTAGATATTATCCAGAGGTCTTAATTGAATTACATGAAGCTTTAAGACAAGCAGGTTTTAGAATTTTATTAATAACAACTGACGATGGTGAAGAGCTTGATGAAAAATTGATTCAGCCCTACCTAAAAGATAAATTGATTGCTATTATTTCTGCAACAAAACCAACGGATACATTTGTTGAAAGTTGTATACAAAAAAGAATTCAATTTATTGCCTATAATAGAAGTTGGAATATACCTACTATTAGCTCAGTTGCCTGTGATCACAAAAATGGAGGTCAGATAGTTGCTGATTATTTTTTACAAAATAAACATCAAAATATTGGATTAATTGAAGGGCCTAGAGGATCGTTTGTTAGTGATGAAAGAAGTAAAGGGTTTAAGCAACATTTAAAAAGTCATAAAAAAATCAAGCTTCATATAGAAAAAGGTTTTTTTACATATGATGGTGGCTACCAAGCAGCTGAAAAGATACTCAAAAAAAATGTTAGTGCCATTTTTTGTGCCGATGATACAATGGCTTTTGGTTGTCAGGATTTTATTAAAAATAGTAAAAGTCTTAAAGCTAGAAATCAAATTGAAATTATCGGGTATGGTGATATTTCTATGTCTAGTTGGAAGTCGTATGATCTGACAACTGTGAGACAGCCTATTAGACAAATGTCAAAACTTGCAACACAACTAATTAATGAATTTATAAAAGATCCAGATTTTGAACCTATTAATCATATTGTCCAAGGTAGATTAATTAAAAGAAAAACAACAAAATAGATTATTTAAAGTTAAGTCCCATCTGTTCAAATACACCATGATTATCAACCATAACGTAATTGTCTAAGAATTTTCCATTTTTAATGGTCCAAAAATCTGAGAATTGCATTTTTATTGATTTCCCTGTAGCTTCTACTCCGAGATAAGTTCCGCTATGTGTTCCTGTTAAGAATCCTGTTGCACTTATCCATCCACCTTCTGCAACCACGATATCATTTTTTACATGGTAATCAGGAAATGCTTCATAAAAGGGTTTTAGGACTTTATATTTAAAATTTTCTATACCATGAATATCCCCAAATCCTGGAGGCCCATGCCAAACCATATCATCATGCCAGTATTTATGCTGAGCTTCTAGATCCTGTGCATTAAGTGCATCATACATATTTTCTAATAGTTTTTTACTTTCATCTAAAGTCATTTTTTATCTCCTAAAATTTGCATTAAAATTGCAAGCTCGTTAAAGCCAGTCCATTCTTTGATTATTTTATTGTTCTTAATTTTCCATTGGGTGATTCCCCAAAGATAAACTTCTCTGTTCGTTGGTTGACCATATGAGCCATTCCCTGAATGAGTCCCTACTGCGCCCCAACGCACTGAAACTAAATAACCATCCTTGGTGTTTCCCATCCAGTATAAATCTTCAATGCTTAGTGCAAGGTCAGGAAATGAAGCTAAAATTGATATTATAAACTTTCTCAATTGCAAAACTCCTTTAAATTTTCGTCCTGTCGAACCTTCAAATTCGACATTACTCGAGTATGCTTTATTTATTGCAGAAAAATTTCTTCTGTTCCAAATTGTATCATAAACTGCGTGAACAAATTGTCGTACTTTATTAATTTTATCTGGAATTTCAAAACTGATTGGCTTTAATTTAGTAATATTTCTTTTTGGCTTGGAGTTTTTAAAATTAGGTGCAAATGGTCCTGCTATTCCTTCATCTACAAGTTTTTTGGCAACCTGATTTAGATCCAATCCAAGCTGTTTGATTAAACCTGCTGTGTCATAAACAACATTTTCGTAATAAATTTCATTATTTTTTGCAACACAATTTGCAATACAAAATAGTCTAACTTTTTTTCCTGTTGGTTTGGCGAATTTACTAAAACCAGTATTTGTTCCAGTAATAATTGTTCTGTGTGATGTATGAAAACTTACTTTTTCATCTCCTGCCCAAATAACTTCATCTGCATAAAGTCTAATATCTGGAAAAGCATTATTGGTGTGTACAGTATCAGCTACTATTTTTTCTGATCCAGATTGCAAACCAAATTCATCCCAAACTCTGCAATCTTTACTATATGTATCATAAATATACCCAATATTTTTTTCTTCCCAAATTTGAAAAGTAATTCTTACTATATAATCTACGATATTTTTATATTGTTCTTCAAATCCTTTCATTGATTGATGTTTTAGTTTTTTAGGTTTTGAATTTAAAGATTTTGCAGTTCCTCCACCTCCATATGCCTTTAATGAAATATCATAACTCTTAGGCATGTGATGATCTTGAAGAACTTTTGGTCTTTTATCTTTAATTTTTTTTATTTTCATAATTTGTATTTACTTTGAGATACATTTAAAAATATTTCAAAGCAATGAAATTTTATTCAAAAAAATGAATATTGTCTTTTTTACTTTATTAATATAATTCAAATTTAATGACTGATCTTCAAGCTGAAAAAAAATTAGTATTAGATTATTTTAGTGAAATAGATAGTTGCGACATTGAGTCTTTAACAGAAGTTATTTCTAAATATGTATCAGAAGATTTTAATATGAAGTGTACCCATCCTTTCAACGAGTTAGGTAGTGCAGATATTGTTGCAAATAATCTTTGGAGACCAATTAAAGATTCATTCTCACCTATACAACGTCGATTAGATATATTTTATGCAGGTATAAATTCGCTTGATAAGAATGAAAGTAATTGGATTTCAAGTATGGGTCATTTCATGGGTGTATTTAATAAATCTTTTTTAGGTCTTAAGCCTAATTATAAATCTATTTTGTTACGATTTGCAGAATTTTATAAAGTTGAAAATAATAAAATTACTGAAGGAGCTATTTTTTTAGATGTAATGAATTTTATGCAGCAACTAGGTCTTTCTATAATTCCTGAATCTTCAGGTTTCGTTTGTGTAACACCAGGACCAATGAATCATAAAGGTTTAAAATTTAATACTTCTAATCAAAATGAAAGTCAAAAAACGTTAGATCTTATCCATAGAATGCGAGACCGCCTTGTCAAAGGGTCTAAAATGCAATCTTATAAAGAAGAATTAGAACTTGATTGGCATAATGATATGATTTGGTGGGGGCCAGGAGGTATTGGAGCATCATATACAATCGATGGTTATCAAAAAGGACATACTAAGCCATTTCAAGATGGGTTAGAATTTGTAAGATTTAATGGACATATACTAAGTAGTGCTGAAGATGATTTAGGTGGTTGGTTTGGTTGGCCAAATTTAATTATGAAACCTAAGGGAGAATATTTAGGCTTAACAAATGCTAGTGAAATTGAGTCTGAAATGAGAGTTGTAGATTTATATCGAAGAGATGGTGATAAATTAGCTGAAAATTGGATTTTTATAGATCATTTACATTTTTTAAAAATACTAGGAGTTGATCTTTTGGAAAGAGCAAAATTTTTAAATCAGTAATTAGATAACTTTTGAAGCAAGTTTAGTACCCTCAACTAATGCATGAAGCTTTTCATAACAAATTCTTTCATCAATTTTTCCAAAGCCAGCAAATGTACTAAAACCACAATCTGTACCAGCCATTAATTGATCTTTAGGAATTACCGTAGAATATTGAATTAATCGATCAGCCACAACTTCAGGATGTTCTACAAAATTAGAGGTAGAATCAATAACACCTGGGACTAAAATTTTATCTTTTGGTAATTTGATATCTTGAAAAACCTTCCATTCATGTGAGTGTCTAGGGTTTGAAGATTCAATTAAGAAATATTTTATTTTAGATTTTAGAATAATAGGTAAAATTTTCTCTAAAGCAATGTCATGAGTATGAGGTCCTTCATAGTTACCCCAGCATATATGCATTCTTGTTTTCTCAACATCAACATTTTCCAAAGCTGCATTCAAACATTCAATTTGTATTTCTGCTCTTTTAATAAATTCGTCTTCAGATAAATCTTTAAAATTCATATGCCTAGCGAGTGCAAGATCAGGGCAATCCAACTGAACTTGGATTTCTGATTTTGTAATAGTTTCATATTCTTTGGCCATTATATTGGATAGCTTATCTAAATATTCTTCTTCAGAATTATAAAATTTGTTGGGCATAAATACATTGATTACACCTGGAGAAGCAGCATTCATAAATGCTTTGTGATGATTATTTTTATTGAGTGAACTTTTAAAATTAGTTAAATCATTAATGAGAGAGTTCTCATCTTTTAGCTTAAGCTCTTTTGTACAGCAGGGCCTTGTATAGGTAGGAGTGCCTCCACTCTTGGCAATCTTTTCTTTATATTCAGGGAAGTCATCAAGGTCCGCGGGTGCTCTTCTTTCACTTTCACCCGAAAATCCATCAATTCTATCTTTAATATAAGTAGCATAACTAATTTTACTCATTTCACCATCGCTGACAAAGTCAATTCCAACATCAATTTGTTGTTTCACAACTTTTTCAACATTGTCCTTTAAAATATTATCAAAATTACTTTGATTAAAATTTTCACCTTTATCTTTTGCAAATAAAAATTTAGATAATTCTTTTGATCGAGGTAGGCTTCCTACATGTGTTGTTTGAATTGATGACATATTATTCTATCCAGTTTTTAATAAAATTTGTTTCCAAATCATGGTTTCATCATACAAAACCCATTCATTTTTAATACCTCTTGGTCCAAATTCAACATGGTTAATGCCCATTACATATATCTTTGCATTAGATGCTTTACCAAAAATACCATTACCTTCATGTTTCCCAACTAAAGACCATCTAACTGAAGCTTTTTTAGGTTGATTAATTTCTTCAGTAAAAGCAATATGATCAATAGAGAATAGAGAGTTTGGAAAGGCATTTCTTAATTGTTTCCAGAATTTAATAACCTCATCATTACCATAGTATGTGTTGCCGCCAGGTTGGAATTGTTGAACTGCCCTATCATAATTATCATTAATTGTTTTCTCTAAATTAATATTCATAATTGATGTTAGTAGATTTGCATAAGTCTCACCACAATTACCAGAAGCTAATATGGGTGATGTGTAAATTGATTTAAGAGGAGTATTTTCATCAAAAGGTTTACTCGCTTTTTCTGGACCTCCTTCGTCATTAATTAAATTATTAGCAAACTCTTTAGGATCTAATCCAATTTGCCTAACAATCGCTCCTTGGTCTCTAACAAGCCACTCATCATAAACTTGATTATTCATACATGCACAATCAGCAATAGTTCTATAATACAATTTTTTTCCAGTTGCCTGTCCATACATACCGTCAACAGAGTGCGTAGAAGTTGACAATATTCGATGAGAAGAAAAATATCCTTCTTCATTATTACCAGTCCAAATTACATCTTCTCCCAAAAGAGTTCTGTCTGGAAAAAGTTTTTTACTAGCGTAAGTGCTTTCAATTACTGGTGCGGCACCATATATTACTCCTGAAGGAGATCTTGTGGGAGTGGGTATGCTAACATTAGGAGTATCAGCATAATAATCTCTTATTGCTTCAACATCATTATTTTCCCAAATTTGATACGTAATTTTTAAAATATAATCAGGTAAATCTTTGAACTTATTATCAAAACCCTTCATATGTAAATTATCTAATTAGTTTGTCTTATTATAAACAAGCTTCCATCATTTTCGCTTATCTGTTTTATAGATCTTGTTACATCTTTTGGTACTGAAAAGGTATCTCTTGAGTTAATTACAACTTTTTGTCCATCACAATTAATTTCCCAACTACCAGACAAGCAATGTAATACTTCTGATTTCTCAAGTGTATATTCGTGTACATGAGCATTTTTTCCATTAAGCAGAGAAAGACTAAATCCAGTTTTATGAGGAATATAAGGATCAAATGACTTATTATGGATATTAAATTGATCAAGATAATTAATTATTTTATTAGAATTAAAATGTTCATCATCAACTAAATATTTATCTCTATCACTTAAACGTATGACAAATTTTTCAATTTCTGAAGATGTGTAATGATCAAAAGTTTCAAGTTCTTTATCTTGTAATGGTTTAATGATTTTATTTTCATCTACTATTTTATTTTTTTCAGTATCAATTAAAGAATTATCATCAAGTAGAACCATTCCTGATTTTTTAGCCTCTTTTAATAATTTTGGTGTCCATGTAATCACTCCAGGATCATTTTCACCTAAAACAACAAACATTAGAGCTTCTTCATCACTCACATTTTGAAATCCTCTAAACATATTTGTTGGAAAAGAAGCGACATCCCCTTTATATAATATTACTTCTCCTTCTGTCCCATCAACTCCCCAGTAGAAGCGCCAAGCACCTGAGTGTATAATAAATACTTCAGCCGTTGTGTGACTATGTAAACCAGAACCATTCATGGGTGCTGCACTTACAGCGCCAATGTTAAATCCATGAGCTTCTGCAATTTTTACATTTTGTTTTGCATCTTCACTTACCCCTGGTCCAATAACAGAGTAATTTTTTCTATTTTGATGACCTTTTAATTTACCCTCAACAAAAGGAATGGTACTTGGAACTAAGTCATCGAATTTAGCTAGTCTTGATGTAATATTAATTGACATATTGTTGGATTATTTTATTCATTTTTATTGAATAATATTCAATATATTGAATAAATCAATTATTATTTAAAGGTATTAATCATTAAGTATGGAAACATTAGAAAAGGTTGTTAAAAAAAGAAATTCTAATTTACATATTGATCTTGATCCACAACAAAACATAAAAAATAAAGTATATTTTAAAAATTTATTAAAAAAAATTGTAGAATCTTCAAATGAAAACTTAGAAAAAGAATTAGAAAAGTTTTATCACAAAAATGCAGAGCTAAATGCTTTTTATCCAATTAATGAAATTAAGGGTATTGGTGAAATTAAGAATAAACTTTGGGAACCTCTTAAAAATGCATTTGCTGATCTAGAAATTAGAAATAATATTGTAATTGGTGGAGCTTATGAAGATAAAGTTTTTGTTTCCTACATAAGTCACCTTACTGGAACATTTATTAATCAATGGTTAGGTGTACCTCCCACAAATAAGACAATTTACCTTAGAACATGCCATTGTCATCAAATAACAAATAATAAAATTATTAAATCGTATATTTTAATTGATACTGTGGATTTTATTCGTCAAGCTGGTTATTGGCCAATTCACAAATCTTTGGGAGCTGAAGGCATGTGGCCTCCACCAATCACTGGAGATGGTGAAAATAATTCAAATTTAGACAAAGAATTATCTATGAAGTCTTTGCATCAATCACTTACAATGCAAATAAGTTTAGGAACAAAACCTGAAATGGAGTCAACTTTTTCAACAGACAATATAAGATATAATTTGATTAATGATCATGAACAAAAAAAATATTGGCATCCAAAAATGATGTGGTTTGGTCCCTCAGGAGTTGGAACAGCTAGGGGTCTGAGAGGTTTTGTTGATCATCATCAGCTACCATTTAGATTAACTTTTAAAGAAAGAGACTATAATACAATAGGTCATTATGTTGAAATTGGAGATGGTAATTATTCAATGACTGGAGGATGGCATAGTATTAAGAGTAAGTACGGCTCTAATCACTGGTTAGGCTTTGAGCCAAATAATGTCATGGTAGAAATGAGAGTTATGGATTTTTATTTACATCACGAAGGTTTAATTCGTGAAAATTGGGTACCAATTGATATAGCTTATATTTTGAAACAAATAGGTATTGATATATTTGAATTAATTCATAAAAAATAATTATGGCAATTGAATATTTAAAAAAAGGTTTAGATGAAAAACAAAGAATTGAAGACAATGATAAAGTAAAAAAAATTGTTGAGGAAACACTAAGAAAAATTGAATCAGATGGTGATAAGCATATTAGAGAATTATCACAAAAATTTGATAACTATTCACCAGATAGCTTTAGGTTATCTGAAGATCAAATTAATCAATTAGTAAGTGAAGTCTCTGATGATGATAAAGAGGATATCAAATTTGCTCAAAAACAAGTACGAACATTTGCTGAAGCACAACTAAAAACTTTAAATGAATTAGAAGTAGAAACGCACCCAGGTGTTATTCTTGGTCATAAGAATATACCTGTACAAGCAGTAGGTTGCTATGTTCCGGCCGGTAAATTTCCAATGGTGGCTTCTGCCCATATGTCAGTTGTTACTGCCTCTGTTGCTGGTGTACCAAGAATTGTAGCCACTACTCCACCTTTTAAAGGTAAACCAAATCCAGCAGTTGTTACAGCAATGAAAATGGGCGGTGCTCACGAAATTTATGTTTTAGGAGGAATGCAAGGAGTAGGCGCAATGGCTATTGGTACAGAAACTATTAAATCTGTTGATATGCTTGTTGGACCCGGCAATGCATTTGTTGCTGAAGCAAAAAGACAATTATATGGTAGAGTTGGTATTGATTTATTTGCTGGTCCAACTGAAACAATGGTTATTGCAGATGAAACAGTTGATGGTGAAATATGTGCAACTGACCTATTAGGACAAGCAGAGCATGGATATAATTCACCAGCTGTAATGATAACAAACTCAAGAAAACTTGCAGAAGAAACAATTAAAGAAATTGATAGAATTTTAGAAATTTTACCAACTAAAGAAACAGCAAGTATAAGCTGGAGAGATTATGGGGAAATTATTTTATGTGACACCTATGAAGAGATGTTATCTAAAGCAAATGAAATAGCTTCAGAGCACGTTCAAGTTATGACTAAAAAAGATGATTGGTTTTTAGAAAATATGACGTCTTATGGTGCTTTATTTTTGGGTGCTAGAACTAATGTTGCTAACGGTGACAAAGTGATAGGCACTAACCATACACTTCCTACTAAAAAAGCTGGAAGATATACTGGCGGTTTATGGGTTGGTAAGTTTATTAAAACACACACTTATCAAAAGATTACGACAGATGAAGCTGCAACTCTCATCGGAGAATATGGATCTAGGCTTTCACATTTAGAGGGTTTTATAGGTCATGCAGAACAATGTAATGTAAGAGTAAGACGATATGGGAAAAAAAATGTTGGATATGGAAAACCAGCAGGAGAAAAAATTTAGCTTATTTTATTTCCCCTTTAACTCTCATTTCATTTCTAATTTTTGTTGCCGAGATATCATGTATCTCTTTTCCTAAATCATGCTCTGTAAATGAATAACCAACTCCTCTTCCATAAGAAATATCAACAATATTTGGAACCTTAACAACTACATATTCTTTTCCGTCAGTAAAACCATGTTGAGCTAAACCTTCATTAATTTTTGTTTTTACTTCTTCGAATTGAAATGGATTGTCAGCTTGACCTTCTACTCCTGCATCTACACCTCCCACATCACGATACATAATACATACCTGTCCTGTTTTCTGAAGTGCCCTTTTAAATAATTCTGTATGTCCGTCATGCCATGGTTGCCATCTACCTAACATTTGTACTGTTGGTTTCTTCCAATTAAACATTTTTGATCTCCTTTGCTAGATTTTCAATTTCTTCATCTGATAAAAATTTGGTTATTTTAATGTCAGTTTTATTTGGTTGTTCAAACATTTTATTTGTATCTTCGAACCTACCTTCTTTAATAGTATCAAGCCAGATTACAAAATCAGGCCCGAAAGCTTCTCTGGCTTTTTCAGTTGGTGCTACAAAGTCACAAATTACCCATCTTCCATTTTGTTTTTCGAAATTAGCAAATGTTTTCATTCTATTGGCTTGTCGTATTCTACCTTCCATCGTAAAATCCCAATCGTTTGCTGACTTCCTCACTACATCAGCATTATACCAAGCACAATTATCAATTACTTTAATAAGCCTTTCTGATAACCAAGTTTTACCAGCTCCAGGAAGACCACAAATAAGTATTTTCATATGTTTATAATTTAAATTTTAGCGATAAAATTAGGGTTAATAACACTTTCTTTTGTGTTGTATAGTAATTTGTTTTCATTAAGATCTTTAATTGATCCTCCAGCTTCTTCTAGAATAATATGTCCCGCAGCAATATCCCATTCTGAAGTTGGACCTAATCTTGGATAGATATTTGCTTTACTTTCAGCTAAGTAACAAAATTTTAGAGAGCTACCAATTTGGATTAATTCAAAATTATTACAATTATTATTTACCCAATTATAAAAATCTCTATTAGAATGTGTTCGACTACCAATAACCTTTGTTAAATTGCCATTGTCTTTTACTAAATTTATTTTTATAAAATCTTTAGTTGATTCAATATTTGACTCTGTAATTAATTTATATGCACCATTGTTTTTTAAAGCATAATAAAGCAAAGACTTAGCAGGCGCATATATAATGCCAAATATTGGTGAGTTATTTTTTATTAATGCAATATTAACTGTAAATTCATCATTTTTTTTTATAAATTCTTTAGTTCCATCTAATGGATCTATTAACCAATATGAATTCCAAGTTTTTCTTTCTTGCCATTCTACTAGACTTTCTTCGCTTAATATAGGAACATCAGGGCTATAAGATTTCAATCTATTTAGTATCAAATTATTTGATTTTATATCAGCTTCAGTAATGGGTGAATCATCATCTTTTATATCTACATGAAAAGATTTTTTATATACTTTTTGAATTTCCTTACCTGCATCTATAGCAGTATTTAATAATTTTAAAATATTTTTTGATTTATGTATTTCTAAATTCATGATGTTTTATAAGAATATTTTTATTTAAAATTAAATGTAAATGAAATACATGTATCCAACATACAAACTTAATCCGATAATTCCATAAATACGTCCAATTTTTTTAGCAAAAATCATAAATATTAAAATTAATGCTGTAATTGATAGCATAAAGTATAAATCTTGATTTGCTAAAACTGCAGGAAATTTAAAATTACCAAAAAATGAACTAATGCCTAGAACACCTAGTACATTATAAATATTAGACCCTAGAATATTTCCTAAGGCAAAATCAATTTTTTTTCTAAATGCAGAAACAATACCAACTGCAAGTTCTGGGAGAGAAGTTCCAAATGCCACTAATGATAATCCAATTACTGAAGCTGAAACATTATACGTTCTTGCAATATTAATTGCAGAATCAATAAGTAAATCTGCACCAAATACTAAACATACTATGCCTAATATAATTAATATTAATGAAATTGTTATTGAATAATCATTTTTATCTATTTCTAAATTTTCAATTTCTCCTTTTTTTATTTGAGCATACATTAGATAAACTAGTAAGGTAATTGCAACTATTCCAAAAATAAAATTAAAATAAAAAAAAGTCATAATTATTAATACAATTCCTAAAATAATGTTTATCCAAGCTTGGTTAATCTGATTTTTATTTATATTTACAATTGGAAAAATTAATGTTGTTGTAGCCATTACAAGTATCAAGTTTGCAATATTACTTCCAACTACAGCGCCTAAAGCAAGATCTGAAAAATTATTAAGAACTGCATTAATACTGCTTGCCAATTCAGGTAATGATGTTCCGCCTGCTACAATTACAACACCTATTGCAAATAAAGAAATGTTGATTTTTCTTCCAAAACTAACTGAACCTCTTATGATTATTTCAGCGCCTAAAACTAAAAGCACTAATCCAACAATCGAAAATAGAATATCCATTGAAAATTTTTAATTATTTAAGTTAGTTATATGTTTAAATTAAATAGTATATAATAAATAAATTTTTCTAAATATGAACGAAAGTTTTGACTATATTATTATTGGTGCTGGTACAGCAGGTTGCATATTAGCAAATAGACTTTCTGCAAATGAAAATATCAAAGTGTTATTAATTGAAGCTGGTGGCAAAGATATAAATCCTTGGATTCACATCCCAGGTGGTTATTTTAAAACAATGCATAATTCTAAAACTGATTGGTGCTTTAAAACTGAAGAAGAAAAATTTTGCAACAATAGAAAGATGCTAATCCCAAGAGGAAAAACTTTAGGTGGTAGTTCATCAATCAATGGCATGCTCTATATAAGAGGTCATGCAAATGACTATAATTATTGGAGACAACTAGGTAATGTAGGTTGGGCATGGGAAGATGTTTTACCGTATTTTAAAAAATCAGAAGATTATAGAATCTCTAAAAGTGAATTTCATGGTAGTAGCGGACCTATTAAAGTAGAAAAAATTAGATCAAAATTTAAATTATTAGATTTATTTTTAGAAGCCACTCAAGAGTTTGGCTATAAAAAAAATAATGATTTTAATGATGGTGATAACGAAGGAATGGGTTATTTCCCTATGACAATTGATAAAGGGTTTAGATGCAGTTCTGCTGTTGCTTTTCTTAATCCTGTTAAAAATAGAAAAAATTTAAAAATTGTAACAAATGCACTTGTTAAAAACATAACCTTTGAAAACTTGAGAGTTAAAAAAGTGAATTTATGGAAAGGCAATCAAGAATTTTCATTTTCTGTTAATAAAGAAGTTATATTATCTGCAGGAACTATAGGATCTCCTCATATATTACAAGCCTCGGGAATTGGTCCAAGTAAATTGTTAAATGAAAATAATATTAGTATTGTAAAAGAAATTAATGGTGTTGGAAGAAATTTAACTGATCATTTAATGTTAAGACCAGTTTACAAAATTAAAAACTTAGAAACATTAAATGATATATATCATAGCTTTACAAAAAAATTTTTAACGGGTTTAAATTATTTAATTTATAAAAAAGGACCCTTAACGGTTGGAGCAAGTTACTTGTGCGGCTTTATTAAAAGTGATTCATATTTAGAAAACCCAAATTTACAATTTCATATTTCGCCAGCAAGTACTGATTTACTCGGAAAAGCAGGGTTACATAAATTTCCAGCATTCACTCCTACAATTACAAATGTTCGTCCGACAAGTAGAGGTTCAATAGAAATTAAATCTTCAGATACAAGAATTTACCCTCAAATAAAAATGAATTATTTATCTACTGATGAAGATAGGGAAATTGCAGGTAAGTCTATTAAAATTGTAAGAAAAGTTGTTTTAGAATCAAAGGCATTTAAAAATTATGCGCCTGAAGAATATAGACCTGGAGTACAATTTAAAGATAATGAATCTCTTGCTAAGGAAGCTGGTAAATTTGCAAACACCATTTTTCATCCAGTAAGTACCTGTAAAATGGGGAATGATGAAAATTCAGTTGTTAGCAATAATCTTAAAGTAAAAGGAATAAGTAACTTAAGAGTTGTTGATGCATCTGTGATGCCAACTATTACATCTGGTAATACTAATGCCCCTACTATGATGATCGCTGAAAAAGCATCAGACTTAATTATTAGAGATCAGAAATAATTATTGAACTAATGTATCTTTAGGATCAATTCCAGCAACTTCAACTGGTGCTTTCATAGCATCTCTTCTGAAAGGTTCTCCAAGTTCTTGATTTAGCATTACTTCTATAAAAGTAGTTATGCCTTCCATTTGATCCTTGCAAGATTGTTGTAAAGCTTCTGTTAGTTCCTCTTGAGTGTGAACTTTAACACCTTTAAATCCGCAAGCTTGTGCAATTTTTGCATAGCTTAATTTAGGATCAAGTTCAGTTCCAATAAAATTATTATCATACCAAAGAGTAGTATTTCTTTTCTCTGCTCCCCATTGGTAATTTCTAAAAATTATCATTGTAATATTTGGCCAACCTTCTCTATTACAGGAAGTCATCTCACTCATACTAATTCCAAATGCGCCATCACCCGCGAAACCAACAACTGGTGTACTTGGACATCCTATTTTTGCTCCAATCACAGATGGAAAACCATAACCACATGGTCCAAATAAACCAGGCGCTAAATACTTTCTACCATTCTCAAATGTTGGGTAAGCATTACCAATTGCACAATTATTTCCTATATCACTAGATATAATTGCTTCTTCTGGTAGTCCTGCTTGTATAGCTCGCCATGCCATTCTTGGTGACATTTTCTGTGGCTCTCTATCTCGTGAGTCTTTATTCCATGATGTACCAGGGTCATCCTCTTCATGATCTAGGCCGGTTAACGTTTGTAACCAAGAAGACTTTGTTTTATGAATTAATTCTTCTCTTTCTTTTCGATCTTGATCGCCTGCATTTGTTGCAAGATTTTCTAAAATTTGTTCGGCAACTAATTTTGCATCTCCACAAATACCAACACTTATTTTTTTTGTTAAACCAATGCGATCAGAATTGATATCAACTTGAATGACGTCTGCATTTTTTGGCCAATAGTCTATTCCATAACCTGGTAAAGTTGAGAAGGGATTTAACCTTGTGCCAAGTGCTAAAACTACATCTGCTTTAGATATTATTTCCATTGCTGCTTTAGATCCATTGTATCCTAAAGGACCAACCGCAAGAGGATGTTTGCCAGGAAAACTATCATTGTGTTGATATCCACAAGCAACTGGAGCACTTAATTTTTCTGCAAGTTTTTTACAATCATCAATTGCGTCAGCTAAAATCACCCCAGCACCAGATAAAATAACTGGGAATTTTGAATTAGATAAAAGATTTGCCGCTTCTTTGATAGCTTCTGTGCCACCAGAAGGTCTTTCAAATTTAATTATAGGAGGCAGGTCGATATCAACAACTTGAGTCCAAAAATCTCTTGGTATATTTATTTGAGCTGGAGCAGATCCTTTAATAGCTTTTGAAATAACTCTATTTAAAACTTCTGCAACTCTAGAGGGGTCTCTTACTTCTTCCTGATAACACACCATATCTTTAAATAAGTTCATTTGCTCGACTTCTTGGAAACCTCCTTGACCAATGGTTTTATTAGCTGCTTGAGGAGTAACTAAGAGCATTGGAGTATGATTCCAAAAAGCAGTTTTTATAGGTGTAACCAAGCCAGTTATACCAGGTCCATTTTGTGCAATACACATTGCTATTTTACCGGTGGATCTTGTATATCCATCTGCTATAATTCCACCATTTGACTCATGAGCAACATCCCAAAATGTTATTCCAGCTTTAGGGAAAAGATCTGATATTGGCATAAATGCTGATCCAATTATTCCAAAAGCGTGTTGAATACCGTGTTTTTGTAAAACTTTTACAAAAGCTTCTTCTGTTGTCATTTTTGTCATATTTGAGCCCTTAATATATTATTCTTATCTACATTAAATTAATTATTAAATGAACTACAATAATCTTGTTAGTTATTTATTAATTTTATAAAATTCCTATTTAATGAAAAAAATAATTATTTACGATTGATAAAATGACGCTTCTTGGACAAGATATTATTAAAGCTACAACAAAAACTTTGCCAAATCAACCTGGCGTATACCAAATGCAAGATAACAAAGGTAATATTTTATATATTGGAAAAGCAAAAGTATTATCAAATAGAGTAAAAAATTATCTATCCTTGAATAGCTTAACTAGACGAATTCAAAGAATGGTCAGTTTAACCAAATCAATGAGTTTTTTTGTAACCAATACCGAGTTAGAAGCAATCATACTTGAATGTAATTTAATTAAAAAACATAAGCCTCGATTTAATGTTCTTTTAAGAGATGATAAATCATTCCCTTATATATTTATCTCATCTGAACATGATTTTCCTAGAATTGAAAAACATCGTGGTCCTCAAAAAAAAAAAGGTAGGTATTACGGACCATTTGCAAGCCCAGATGCAGTAAATAGAACAATTAATACGATACAACGAATATTTCTTTTAAGATCATGCACAGATAAAGAGGTTAATGCAGGAAATAAATTGTGCTTCAATTATTATCTTAAAAGATGTTCTGGTCCCTGCGGAGGAAAAATTACAAAAGAAGCCTATTCAAAATTAATAGAGGCAGCAGACGATTTTTTAAGTAGTGGTAATTCTCAAAAAATACAAAAAAATTTTACTGATCAAATGTATAAGGCTTCAAAAAAAAATAATTTTGAATTAGCAGCATCTTTAAGAGATAGGCTTAAAGCTTTAAAACATATTGAGCAAAATAATTCAATTAAGATAAAGGATATTAAAAATGCTGACATTTTTGCAATAACATCAAATGAAGGTAAAACATGTATTTATGGAAGTTTTTTTAGAAACAATACTTCTTATGGCGGTAAAGCTTTCTACCCAGATCATGACAACTTATTAGATCACGAGGAAATAATGTTAGGTTTCTTAAATATATTTTATGCAGAAAAAGATATTCCTGAAACAATTATTACTAACATAACTATTGATAAAAATAATAATTCACAAATTTTAGGAAAAAATTTTGATAAAACAAAGTTCATTAAACCATTAAAAGGACCTAAAAAAAATATACTTAAATTTGCAGAAAAAAATTCTAAAATAAATTTAGATATTAAATTAAATAAACTTAAATCTTTTGATAATTTTAATTCAGAAATTAAAAAAATATTCAAACTCAAAGATGAAATTATAAAAATAGAAGCTTACGATAATAGCCATACATTTGGAAAGTATCCAATTGGTGTAATGGTTGCCTATAATCAAAATGGATTTATAAAATCAAATTATAGAAAATTTAATATTCGATTTGATCTCGAAGAAAACAAAAATAAAGTTGATGATTATTATATGATGAAAGAAATGCTTACTAGGAGATTTAGTAATTTAAAATTTCAAGACGAGTTAGATTTGCCAAGTTTATTGCTTATAGATGGAGGAAAAGGACAATATAATTCTGCAAAAAAAGTTTTAGATAGTTTAAAAATAAATATACCAATTATCTCTATGGCAAAAGGTGAAGAAAGAGATGCAGGTAGAGAAATTCTAATACATGATAAATTTACACATAGATTAAATGAAAATAATCCACTTCTTCATTTTTTGCAAAATATTAGAGATGAGGTTCATAGATTTGCAATAACAACGCATAGATCAAAAAGAGCAAAGATGAGCATCAAATCTGTTTTTGATGATATAGAAGGAGTAGGTCCTGAAAGAAAGAAAATTTTAAAAAAACACTTTGGCACAGTGGAGAAATTAAAATTAGCTAGTTTAGATGAATTAAAAGAGGTTAAATCTATACCTGAGTCAATTCTAACAAAAATTTATGAATATTTTCATAGCGTTTAAAAAATTCTTCATCTACAAAGCATACAAATGAATATATCAAATATTCTAACAATAATTAGAATAGCTATAATTCCAATTATAGTTCTTTGTATTTATCTTACGAATCCATACTTTGGCTGGATTGCCTTTATATTATTTTGTTTAGCTGGAATAACAGATTACTTTGATGGTTATTTAGCAAGACTAAGAAATGAAATTACAAACTTTGGAACATTTTTAGATCCAATTGCAGATAAATTATTAGTAGCAGCAGTTATTCTTATTTTAACTTCTAAGGGTGTAATAAAAGACTGGGATACTATTCCAGCCCTAATAATATTATTAAGAGAAATAACAGTATCAGGTTTAAGGGAGTACTTAGCAGGAATAAAAATTAGTATACCTGTTTCAAGAATTGCAAAGGCAAAAACCTTCCTTCAACTAGCTGCACTTGGATTACTTATATTATCTGAGAGTAATCTAAATTTATTATTTATTATTTATTTAGGGAAAACTTTTCTATGGATTGCTGGAATTCTAACTCTCTATACAGCCTATGATTACATTAAAGGATCAATAAAACATTTTTAAATAAAATGAGAATTAGATATTTTGCTTGGATTAAGGATATAACAGATAAGGATGACGACATAATTGATGTAAATCATCCTAAAACCATAAAAGAATTAAAAAAATATTTAGAAAATTTATATCCTGAGTTGAAAAAACATTTTTTACAGGATGTTTTAAGATTTGCAGTTAATCAGGTATATGTTTCAGAAAATTTGAAATTAAAACCAATTGATGAAATTGCAATCTTTCCACCAGTTAGTGGGGGGTGATGATAAAAATACAAAAAAAAAATTTTAATTTAGAAGAAGAAATTGAGAAAATTAAAAATAAAAATTCAGACATAGGAGCTCTTACTTCTTTTGTCGGATATGTGAGAGATTTAAATAACAATAAAGATGTTAAATATTTAAATTTAGAAGTTTATGAAGAAATGGCATTTAAAGAATTAGAAAAAATTGAAAATAACGCGAAAAAAAAATGGGGTTTAATTGATACTTTGATAATTCATAGATATGGAAAATTAATTGTTAATGAAAAAATTGTTTTAGTTTGTTGTTTTTCACAACATAGAAAAGATAGTTTTGAAGCTTGTGAGTTTATTATGGATTATTTAAAAAAAGATGCTCCATTCTGGAAAAATGAATTTTATTATAATAATGATGAATGGTTAGAAAATTCTAGGTAGCGTTTTTAACCATATCACTAAAATCGTTCATAAATTTAAAAGTAGTAGTATTATCACCAGTATTATATTTAAAATCATCAATAGATTTAATGGGAGTAATTTCTGCAGCAGTTCCTGTTAAAAAAGCTTCATCATAATTTCCAATTTCTTCAGGCATTAAATGCTTTTCTGTTATTTCAAAACCTTGATTAGTTGCCATTTCAATAACTGTTTGACGTGTAATCCCATTAAGAAAACAATCTGGAATAGGAGTATGGATATTATTATCTTTAATAAAAAATATATTTGCTCCTGTGCCTTCAGCAACATAACCTCTATAATCTAACATCAAGGCATCGTGATAGCCTTTTTTTTCTGCAAATTCTTTTGACAGAGTACAAATAATGTAGGGCCCAGAAGCTTTTGCTTCATAGGGAGCGGTATCTGGGGCAGGTCTTTTCCAAGGAGATGTAATTAATCTCAAACCTGCTTTTTGATCTTCAATTTTAAAATATGTTGCCCAATCATCCCAAACAGCAATAGCAACATTGATATTTGATTTACCTGTAGATAAACCCATTTGATCTCCACCTCTCCAAGCAAGTGGTCTTACATAACAATTTTTATAATTCATTTTATCAATAAGTTCGTATTTTGCTTTATTAATTTGATCATGCGTGAAAGGAATTTCCATTCCAATTATTTCAGCAGATTTAAAAAATCTTTTAGTATGCTCCTCAGATTTAAAAATCTTGCCATTGTAGGCCCTTTCCCCTTCAAATACTGCACTTGCATAATGAAGACCTTGTGAGATTACATGGGAATTTGCATCCTGCCATGGAATTATTTTACCATTCATCCAGATCCATCCATCTCTATTTTCAAATGATTTAAGCATATTCTTTATTAATTTTTTTTTAATGACAATTGACTATCAGTGATGCATAATTAAGTCAATATGGCTGACCTAAATAAGTTGTTAACACCTCTTTTTTTAAATGAAGGAGAAATTAGAAAGATTATAGAACTATTATTTTTCTCATATAGAGATTTTACTGAAGGTCCTGATAAAGTTTTAGAAAAAATAAATTTTGGCAGAGCGCATCATCGGGTTATATATTTTGTTGGAAAGCAAAAAAATCTTACAATTAAGGAACTCCTCTCAATATTGAAAATAACTAAACAAAGTTTGTCTAGGGTATTAAACCAACTTGTAAACGAGAAATATATCATATTATCTGTTGGTGAAGATAAGCGTACTAAGAAATTAATACTTTCAAAAAAAGGTCAAGAATTAGAGAAAAGATTATCTGAAATTCAAATAAAAAAAATACGAAATGT
>CABYBP010000003.1 GCA_902517315.1 uncultured Alphaproteobacteria bacterium | reverse complement strand
TCCTGATAACATAAGTATTTGAGGTGATTTAATTGCACCACAACTCAATATAATAGAATTATTTGTATAAACTTTCTTTAATTCACTATTTTGTTCAAACTCAACACCTACCACATCATTTTTATTCATTATTAGCTTTTGAATAAAAGCGTTTGTTTTTAATTCAACATTGTTTCTTTTAATAGCTGGTCGTAAATGAGCTGTAGCTGCACTACATCTTTTTCCATTTTTAGTAGTGCTATCTAATCTTGCAACACCTTCCGGTTTATAACCATTTAAATCTTCTGAAGTTCCTTGTCCAGATTGTTGACCAGCTTCAAACATCGCATCAAAAAGAGGGTTGTTAAGTTTACCTTTAGTAACACCTAAAGGACCATTGCCTCCACGCCATTCACTCTCACCACGATCAGAAGATTCACATTTTTTAAAATATGGTAAACATTTATCAAATGACCAATTCTTTAAATTATAGTTGTCTGACCAATTGTCATAATCAAGTGGATGACCTCGCATATAAACCATGGAATTTATTGAGGAAGAGCCTCCAATAACTTTACCACGAGGCAACTCTATGTTTCGATTATCGCAGTTAGACTCAATAGCACTTGTATAATTCCAATTGATATTTGGATTTTTATAAGCATGATAAACTCCAGCCGGCATATGGATTAAAAGTGACTCAATAGGTTTTAAAAAACTAAAATCCATTGGACCAGCTTCAATTATTAGAACTGAATTTTTTCCATCCTCTGATAGTCTATTTGCTAAAACACAACCAGCTGAACCAGCACCTAAAATAATAAAGTCATATGCTTTATTATTCATATTTATTTATTAAAAGGTTTTCCTTTGTACTGTTTAAGATTATCAGCGTGATTTTTTCTATCTGTTTTTTCAAGACGCTCAACATATGAAGTCCAAACTTTTGAATATATATTTGCATGATGAGGGCCACCTTCTCTAATTACACCTTGAAGAGGATCCCCTCTATCAGCATCATACATATTTTCTTCAATCCACTCATCAATTAAAAACATACCGTGAGCTACTAAATCCTTATGTTGATCAGCTAAATTATTCAATTCGTGCGGATCTTTATCAATATCAAATAGCATATATTTTGGAAAATCTTTCAAACCAGTATCATAAGTTCTAATAAGTAACCAATTATCCCAGCGCACAGATCTTTGACAACTCCAAGCACCATGACTTATGACTAAATAATCTCTTCCATTTTTAGAATTACTATCTTTGAGATTATCACTGAAATTTATTCCATCCCATCTATCTGGTTGAGTTGAAGATACTATTTGAGAGATTGTTGAAGTTAAATCTAAATTATAAAATTTTTTTTCTACTGTATTGCCTTTATTTGAGTCAGTAATTCCTGGCCATCGAATAATTAATGGAACTCTATTAGTAATATGATCTGCTGTTTGATGATCACCCCAAACATTTAACTCACCTTGATTTTCTCCGTGATCTGCAGATATAATAATAGCAGTATCATCCCAAAGATTCATTTTTTTTAAGTCTTCAATAACTTTGTTTAAATATAAATCTGCATAATTAATTCCTGTGTCATAAGCATCAAATTGTTCTTTAGCATCAGCAATATTTTTTATTTCCCCAACACCCATTGTGTACTTACCTCTAAGATCATCATCGAATCCTGGAACTTCTCTTGCACTGTGTGGTCCAAAACTATCTCTTTGTTTTTTAATCAATTCTTCTGTAACCCAATCTTCTATAGGATCGTTTTTAAAAGGATTGCCAAATTCTTTTGGTGTATCATAAGGTGTATGCGGATCCCACATATTAACATGCAAAAACCAATTATCTTTTTCTCCATTATTCTCTAACCATTTTTTTATAACAGGATAAACTTCATCAGCATTTTCTAATCCACCTTTTCCTGTGTCATACGTTTCTGTAAAACCAAACCAAACTTGATAAGCCGTATGTCTTTCTGGAAATGGACTTATACTAGCTGTATAATAACCTGCATCTCGTAAAACTTTTCCAAGTGAAGTAAATGCATACTCACCTCTTAGGCCTCCTTTAAATTCTCTATCCCAAATATTTTTGCGAGGAGCAATATCAGAGAACTCTCCACCATGATTAACTACGCCTGTTTTATAGCCAAAGTTTCCACCAAAAAAAGCAGTTCTACTTGGTAAACATGGAGTATCAGTTGAATAAAAATTTGTAAATTTAACTCCTTCTTTAGCAATAGAATCAATTGTTGGAGATGTGTTTCTATGATAACCATAACATCCCAGATGATCAGGTCTTAAAGAGTCAATATCTACATATAAAATTCTCATGTTAGTCCTTTCATTTTTAGGCGCCGGAAACTCTTTTCATTTTTGATGTTTCATCTTTTAGTGTTGCTTGCGCAAATTTAAATAATAATTCTTTTTTTAATGTTTGTGCGTTCGTATTGTCCCATAAATTATTATATTCATTTGGATCATTTTCTAGATCAAAAAGCTCTCCGTAGTTAGCCTCTCTATAAATGGAAATTTTATAATTATCATTAATGTAAGTTTTTAAATGTGGCATTTTTGGATTATGTCTATTTTCAACAAATATGTGAGAACGTATACTTTCCTCGTTACCATAAAATACATCAGTTTGATCAACACCTTGCATTTGAGTTGGAATATCAATTCCTGCAACTTTTAAAAATGTTGGAGCAAGATCAACTAAACTTAACAAAGATGAAGAAGAAGAATTTTGAGGTACTTTATCGGGCCATCTAACGATAAAGGGTAAGCGAAGCATATCCTCATAATGAAAAGGCCCCTTTGCAATTAAGCCATGTTGCCCAATAAAGTGTCCATGATCAGTAGTAAAAATAATTATTGTATTATCAAGCTCACCAATTTGATCTAACTTATTAATTATTTTTCCAATATTCTGATCCATAAAACTGATCATGCCATAATAAATTGCCATATCTTTTTTTAATTCTTCCATAGGATATAAGTGACTCATGCATCCATGAGCATTAAATGGTGAATGCCAATTTTCAAAATCAGGATTAGTTGTTTGTGTTTTACCAAAATGTGGTGGATTTAAATCGTGCTCACCTTCTTTTAAAGTTCCTGGTGACATATCACTTGGATTATACATAGATGCCCATGGATCACTTAATACATATGGAGGATGAGGATCTTGAAAACTTGTCCAAAGAAAAAATGGTTTGTCATCTTTTTGTTGATCTAAAAATTCAATTGATCTTTCTGCAGTCCAATTTGTATAGTGATGTTTTTCATCCAGCTGCCAAACTCTATCAGGTCTTGCCCAGTAGTCATATTCGCGAGCAATTGGAGGAGCATATTTTGATGTTTCTCCAGGAACTGGTTGAAAATATTCTTTCCAGTCACTTAAACCATTTTGTTCCATCCAAATAGCATAGTGTTGACCAACATGACTTTCATCTGCATGGTTACGAGCAAGTTCTATATGTTCAAAACCATACCAAGGTCCTTTGAAGTTTTTCCAAAATTCTAAATCTCTTAGAGTTGGTTGTCCTTCTATTGATTCTTGCCCTGGAACTGAAGTCAGTGGTTGAAAATGTGCTTTTCCAATTAAGCCTGTTGAGTATCCATTTTTGTATAAAAGCTCTCCAATAGTTTCCACTGTTTCCTCTAATTTAACACCAATGGTCCATGCACCATGTGAAGAAGGGTATTGTCCTGTAATGATACTTGCTCTTGAGGGAGTACATACTGGTGATGGACAATAAGCTCTAGTAAAGTTCATTCCTTCATTGCAGAGTTTATCCAAACTTGGTGTTTGAATTTTAGAATTGAATTTTCCAATTGTATCATGATGTTGCTGATCAGAGGTAATTAATAAAATATTTGGTCTTTTAGCCATTTAACCTTTTACTGCTCCTTGCACACCTTCTACAAAATATTTTTGCATAAATAAAAATAATACAATTATAGGTAATATTGTTATTACAGATGCAGCTGCCATTCCAGACCAATCTACAAAATATTCTCCTTTAAATGCGTAAACCCCTACCGATAATGTTCTAATAGAAGGATTACCAAGAGTAATAACTACTGGTAATAAAAAATCATTCCATGCATGTAAAACTTGTAAAATAGAAACAGTAGCCACTACTGGTTTAGTGAGTGGCAACATAATCATAATAAAAGTTCTTATAAATCCTGCTCCATCCATTTTTGCAGCTTCTTCTAGTTCGACAGGTATTCTTGAAAAGTATCCTGCAAATAATAAAATATATATTACTGGTGTATGACCAGCAGTTGCGATTGTTAAACCAATCAAATTTTTAGAAATTTTTAAATCTGTTAATAAATCAAAAACTGGAATTATCGTGTAACCTTGAGGAATAAAAATTGTGGCAATTAAAATTCCGATAAGTATTTTTTTTCCAGGAAAAGCATACCTTCCGATTACATAGCCAAACATTCCAGTTGTGATCACTACTATAACTACTGAAACAACGGTAATTATAAGAGTATTAAAAAAATACCTTCCCATGTTGGCTCCAACCCAAGCCCTTTCAAAATTTTCCCATATAAGTTTATCTGGTATTAACCCTAAACCACCCCAAATTTCAAAATCAGTTTTTAAAGATGCAGAAAGAACCCATAAAAGTGGGTATATCCAGAAGAAAGAAAAAATAAGAAAGAATACAGTGATTGTTAAATATCTTAGTTGGTTTTTTTCAGCGATAAAATTTAAATATTTGCTCATATCCTTCGAGTTCTCCTCATCCAAAATCCTTGAAGTGCTGTAATAAATAAAACAGCAACACCCCAAAAAACACCAGCGGCACATGCATATCCAAGCCTTGGCATTGTCCCAGCATCTGTGACAAAGGCAGTTCTAAAAATATAAACTTCCATTACCTCACTACTAAAGAAAGGCCCTCCAGCAGTCATTGTTTCAATTAATGGAAATACATTTAAAGCGCTAACAGCTTCAACTAAAATTATTACTATCGCAAAAGGTAATACTATTGGTAAAATGATATGAATCCACAATCTATAACCTTGTGCACCATCAATTTTTGCAGCATCATAGACATCTTGAGGAACTGTTTGTAGAGCTGCCAACCAATACATCATGGTAATACCAAGCCACTTCCAAACATATACACCCATAACAGTTGGTAATACGGTATCTGGGTTACCAAGAAAATCAATTGGTCCAGAAGTTAAATTTGTTGCCATTAAAAATTTATTAGCGGGTCCATTAAATGGACTAAAAATAAATGTCATAACTATTCCAATAATGGCAATCGCTGTAACTACTGGCATAAAAATAATAGTTCTAAAAAAAGGCGAAAGTTTTAAAACTTGATTATTTAGAAATACAGCAATGATAAAACCTAAAATTATTTTTACAGGCACTGTGCCAAACATAAAAATAAAAGAACGTGAAAAAGCATTCCAAAAAAATGGATCGTTTATTGCTTCAGCATAATTTTGAAGTCCAATAAATTTTGCATCTTTTGTAAAACCACTCCAGTCCAACAATGAAAAATACCAAGACATTCCTATTGGGTACAGTACAAATAATCCTGTGAGAATTGAACATGGTAAAACAAATAAGTAGCACCATCGTGCTTCATACATTTGTTGAATTAAAGATTTTTTATTCATAATAGAAAAAGGCGAATTAGAAATTCGCCTTTAAATTCTTTTTTTTATAGTTCAGCGTACTTCGCTGCACCGTAATTAGAATTAGTATCCCAATTTGGAAATACCCAATCATCACGAGTTACATTAGCACCGTCCGCTCTTGCTTCTTCAACTGCTTTATCAAGTGCATCTTCATATCTCTGATTACAATCTTTAAGCTGTGCTTCGACACCTTTAAGTTGACCAGTATAAAGACCTTGAATAACTAGAGCTAAAGATGGGTCTGGCATTCTTGATTTTGCAGCAACAATACCGACATCTTTATTTCTAACAATTGGGTTAGGTCCAACAAGAAGATTTTCATTGAACATTTTAAGAGCTTGCGCTGAAGGTCCAGTTAGACCAGCCTTTGCAACAGCTGCTGGGCTTATTGCAGGATCTGCTGCACCAACAGTTTGTGCCCAGTAAATTTGACCTTGCTCAGTTCCCATAAATCTAACTAAGTCACCTGCAAAAGGTCCCATTTTACTATCTTTACTTAACCATAAAGTGTTTGATCCACCCTCAGCAATATAAAGAGGCTCTGCTTTTTTTCCATCAGGAACAGGTTCACTTGCTATACCATACTCCCAGCTTGGAGCATCTTTAGCCCATGTTCCAATACACCAAGGTCCTTGGAAAATCATTCCTGCAGCACCTTGAGGCATAAGAGCTCTTGCTTGAGGAGCATTCATACTCATAACACCTGGGAATGCACTTCCATCAGATTTAAGTTGTAATAAAAGTTCAACAGCTTCCATGTATTGATCAGAAGCGATTACAAATTTACCAGTTTTAAAACTGATATGTCTATTTGTAAATCCACCTCTTCCACTATGAGCTCCCGCAACTTGTCCAAAAGTATGAACTACATCTTCCCAACGATTTACTTGGTTACCACCAATGATCCAACCGTAGTATTGACCTTTACCATTAGTAGTAATTTTTTTAGCAGCATCTCTAATTTCAGAGTATGTCATTCTTCCTGCTTGAGGATCATAACCTGCTTCACTCATGTATTTACTGCTATATAAAAGACAGGTACCTGTTCTTTTATTTGCTGTTAAACACACACCATAAGTTTTACCATCAAACTGATTAACACCTGGTAAATAAACACCACTAGGAAATCCAGCTAACCATTCATCAATGTTTTCAATGTAGTCATCCCAAGGCTGAACCCATCCTTCTGCAACAGCTACACCTGGATCCATGTTCAAAGGAATTTGAAATACATCATGAACAGTTCCGTTTCTTACTGCTAAAGGAACAATTTTATTTATTTCTTTCCATGGTAACCCATCATATTCAATAGTTATACCTCTAGAAGCAGCATATTCTGGAAATATTTTTTTCCAAAAAACACCTTTCATATCTCCACTGTCAATCCATCTCATATTACCACCAGTTGTTGGTAGTGGTTTTAATGGTTCAGGAATATCGTATTGACCTGCGAACAACTGTGAAGGAATTGATGTAGCAGACATTACTGCACCTGCTGCAAGAGCTCCTTTCATAACTGTTCTTCTGGAGACTTTTAATTGATTTTTTTTCTTCATTTAGTCCTCCCTATTATTATTGATTAAACACTATGGATATTTGAGAAAATAACAATTGAAAATAAAATTAAAAATATGTTAATAATTATTATCAATTATGAAGTATTTGCACACAATGGTGAGAGTTGAGAATATTGAAAAATCATTAGATTTTTATTGTAATAAACTTGGACTAAAAGAGGTGCGACGTGTTGACAACGAAAAAGGTCGCTTTACATTAATTTTTTTAGCTGCTGAAAATAGTGATGAAAAAACTGGATTACTTGAATTAACATATAATTGGGATCCGGAAAAATATACAGGTGGAAGAAACTTTGGGCATCTCGCTTACAGTGTAAAAAATATTTATGAAGTTTGTGAAAAATTAATGAATAACGGTGTTACGATAAATAGACCTCCACGAGATGGACATATGGCATTTGTTCGTTCTCCAGATGGAATTTCTTTAGAAATTTTACAAGAGGGTGAATCACTTCCAGAACAAGAACCTTGGAAGTCTATGGAAAATTCTGGTTCTTGGTAATTTAATTATTTAATTTTACTTTATAATACTTATCTGGATTTGTAGCTAAGGCTATTACCGAAGGTAAGACTCTTCTATAAAAATCAAAAAGACTATTAAAGGGTTTTGGAAGTTCTGAATCGATTTCTTTGCGAAGTTTCTTTAAATTATAGGAAGGTACCATTGGATACATGTGATGTTCTAAATGATATTCCATGTGCCAATACAGAAAACTTAAAATGGGATTTATTCTTACTGAATAAGTGCTTAAGCGATGATCTTTTGTATCTACTTTTGCTGCTAAATGTTGTGTTACATTAACAGCAAACCAGATTGGTTTGCCTATATATGTAGGTAAAATAATATAAACAATTGGTAAGATGGAACCAATATAAAAAGAGTAAGCAAAAACTAAAACCCATATCAAAACATATAATCTTGAATTCCATAATATTTTTTTCTTTTCTTCTTTAGGGGCAGTAATATCAATAACTGGGGAAAATTTTCCAAAGGCATGTTTTAAAACTTCGTACTTAATAAGTTTATGCGGATAAAGTAAATCAGTTAGTGGAATAAAATTTAAAAAGAATGCTAACAATTCTACAGGTCTTGAAACTTGAATTTCATGATCATAATCATCTTCAGTTTGAAGAGTTTTTGAGTGATGAAATGTATGACTCCATCTCCATCGAAACCCTTCAAAGTCACACATAAAAGAACTGATGTGATAAAAAATTTCATTTATCCATCTTGTTTTAAAAGCTGTACGGTGAACGGTTTCATGCCAGTTAGCTACACTGAATGCATAAATTGTTCCGTATATAAAAAAGAATAAGTACGTCCACCAAGTCCCTAAAGTTAAATATGCTAAGTAGCCAGATACAAAAAGAAATATAAAATAAATGAGAAAATGTACTAAACCAGGTAAGTCTTTTTTCTTACTTAAATTTTTTAATTTTTTCCTATCAACATCTGGTTTGTACCAGTCATCAAGATTGACATGCATGATTGATTATTTGAATTTTTATTTATCCCAACGTTCTAACCATGAACCATCTACTGTAGAGTCAAAAGCATCTTTTTTAGCAGTACCTCTAAACTTAGTATGCTGCTCTTCATATCCCTGAAACCAAGAGTTCCAATCAGCAGTATACTCTTGATCATCTGATTTTCTCATAATGATTGGGTCTACTAATCCTGTATGAAATCCTGCTTCGTCTTTTGGATTTTGGAATCTAAGATCAACACTCCATCTTACATCATCAGACATATTTTCGAGTGATCGATGTGGAACTAGTTGATGTAAAAAAAGAACAGAGCCAGCTTTCATTTCACAAGTAACAATTTTTTCATCAGGAATATCTTTATCTTCAATAAATAAATACCATGAGTCTTTTACTGAACCATCTTTCTTTTCTAACTTATGATTTAACACTCTTTCTGGCCTGTGACCTCCAGGAAGAACTTGCATACATCCATTATGTTTATTTACATCTAAAAAAGGTATCCAAGCGGCAGGTTGAGTAGTTTTTTCTGCTCCATCTTTTAAGTATGCTGAATCTTGATGCCAAGGAACAGTCATTCTCGCGGTCTGAGGTGTTTTAGATCGAATGTTCCAAACAGGATGCCCCGAAATATCTTTTCCAACCCAGTTTTCAACAATATCTAAAAGTTTTTTTGATCCCCATAAATTTGCTAATGCTGGTTTTAATTCTCCTCTATGGTGAATTAAAACTGAAGAGCCTTTAAAATCATTTTCTAAAGCTGCTAACCTTTTAAATACATCTTTATCTTCATGCTTATTTGAAATTTTACCTGCTTTAAATGCTTTATCTGCAAAATCTTCAACAATTTCTTCAAACTCATTTAATATTGGATTTAAATCGTCCATATTAAATACGTCTTCTACTATTGTATAACCTTCTTCATTATATTGTTTTATCTGCGATTCACTTATCATAATGTCTCCTACTAATTATCCGTTTACTAATAAGTTTGTTAACTCATCAATTGTTGTATCTTTTTTTTCCATATCGGCTATTTTTTCTCCTCTAGCCATAACGCATAAATGATCGGCTATAGGATAGACATGGCTTAAATTGTGAGTGATAAAAATTGATGTTACGCCTTGTTTTTTTAAACCTTCAACAAATCTTAATACTTTGTTTGTTTCTTTTACTGATAAATGATTTGTTGGCTCATCAAGAATTAGCACTTTTGATTTGAAGTACATTGCTCTTGCAATTACTACACCTTGTCTTTCTCCTCCTGATAATTGATTAACTGGTGTATCTGGAGAACGAAGATGAAGCTCAACATCTGTTAGGGCTTTCATTGCATCATCTTGCATTACTTTTGTTTTCATTAGTCCAAAAGAACCTACGTTATAATTTGTTTGTTCACGTCCAATAAAAATATTTCGTGCTATCGACATCTCTGGAATTAAAGCTGAATACTGATAAATAGTTTCTATTCCCAAATTCATTGCTTCTTTTGTAGATTTAAATCTAACTTTATTACCCTCAAAATAAATATGACCTGAATCAGGCTTATGTGCTCCTGATAATATTTTAATTAGAGTTGATTTACCTGCACCGTTGTCACCAATTAATCCAACGACAGAATCTTTTTTAATTTTAAGACTTAAGTCTTTTAGTGCGTGAACACCTGCATAATATTTATTTAAATCTTCGCAAACAATTATATCTTCCATTTTTAATCCTTTGCCTTGTTTTGACCAATTCTAGTAGCTCTGCGACTAATAAAGGTGTTAAATACAACAGCAATAATTATAAGAGATCCTAATCCTGCTCTAAACCATTCTGCATCTATTCTAGCCATAATAATACCACTCTCTAAAAATCTTATAAGTATTGCTCCAATTACAGCACCAAAAACTGTTCCTATTCCTCCGAACAAACTAACTCCTCCAATAACTGCTGCAGCAATTGATTCTAATTCCAATAAGTAACCCTGACTTGGTAAAGGTGCTTCTAATCGAAATGTTTGTATCATACCTGCAAAACCAGCTAGAAATCCACAAAGAATAAAACAAAACATTTTTACATTTCCTGTTTTGATACCCATTGAAGATGCAGCATTTTGATCTCCACCAGTAGCATAAATCCAGTTGCCTACATTGCTTCTATGAAGCATAACACCGAGCACAACTGCTACCAGTAAAGCCCAATACAAAGAAGCTCTAAATAATTCAAATTGATAAACAAATAATTCATTTGGTAAAATATGAGGAAAGGGAGGTGGAAAACCTGCGGTGGCAACTGTGGTAAGGCTTCTTGCAATATACAACATACCAAGAGTTGCAATAAATGAAGGGATACCAAATCTTAGAGTTATAAACCCATTAACAAAGCCGACAATGATTCCTACCATTAATCCTAAAAAAATTGCAAACCATGGCGGTATTCCTTGATGAACCATTTGTACAATGGTCATTGGAACAAGGGCAAAAACTGACCCAACAGATAAATCAAATTCTCCAGAGATCATTAGTATTGCAATACCAATTGCAACTATAATGTACTCAGGTGTGATACCCATAACAATTCTTATATTTCTTGCGTCTAAAAATCTTTCGTTTGCAATATAAAATCCAATCATGATTGCTACAAACATTAGAAAGGTAGCTACTTCCGGTCTTACCAAAAGACTTCTAATACTAAAATTTTTACTCATATTATTTTTATATAAAAAAGAACCAGGCTCTATATAAAGAGCCTGGTTAAAGTAATTATCTAACTGACATTCCTTTAAATGATCTTATTGTTTCAACATCAGATGGGCCAACCATAGCCTTACCAGTGTTAATATCTAGAGCACTTAAACCATACTTATTCATTAAGTAAAGTTGGTGAACTGACATGTATCCCTGGTAATAAGGTTGTTGGTCAACTGTAAGTTGAACATAGCCTTTATCCATTTCTTCGAAAACAACATCAACCAAATCAAAACCTGCTAGTAAAATTTCACCAGGTGCATAACCTAGGTTTCTAACAGCTTGAGCAGCACCAGCTTCCCAAAACCCAACATCAAGATATGCTGTTGTGTTTGGATTAGCTTGCACGTAAGCTGCAACTCTGTTTCCAACAGTTGAAAGATCTAAACCTGATTCGATTTTTTCGTATGTTACATTTCTATCTGGATTTGCTGCTTTATAATCATCCATGAATCGAGCTATACCATTACCTCTAGTATAAGCCCAAGATTGGTTCATATCTGCAACACCAATTAAAACGTGAACATCACCATCAGGAAACATTTCAGAAAGTTTAGCAGTTAGTTCATACCCAGCTGCTTCTAAGTCCTGTCCTACATAAGCAAGTCTATTACTGCCTGCAGCTCCTTCTGGATCATCAGTATTAGCTGTAATAACTGGGATACCAGCTGCTAAAGCTTCATCGACCGCTGCATCAAAAAGTGTAGGGTTTGTAATTGTAGTTACAATACCATCAACACCTTGAGCAATTGATGATTCAAAGTTTTGAAGTTGTTCTTGCTGATCACCATCACCTGTTAGTGTTAACATTTGGCAATCTGCATCGATTTGTGCACACGCATCTTTAAATCCTTTATGGACTGCTGCCCAAAAAGCATTGTTAGTGTCACTATGCATAACGAAGTTAAATTTATATTCTGCTTTTGCTGAAGTAGCGAAAAGAGCTACTGAAGCCAGAATAATTGAAGCAAATTTTTTCATGCATTCCTCCTATTTTAGGGAAGACCTAGCAAGAATAAATTCGTAAAACAAGCAGAAAATCTGGTATTTAGGAACAAATTATCACATCCATGAAGTAAGATTTTAATTTACTATTATTTTTTTAGGATTTGCCTAATGAAATCATCATGCATTGGCTCTGGCTTCACACAAGAAGATCTAAGTTCTACTTCAACTTTATAAATTGATGAAATCATGGCGCACTCAATTACATCAAGAACATGAAGAGCTAACTCTCCATTACATCTATGGATTCTATTATTCTCAATTGCATCAATCATTTCAGCTAGTCCAATACCTCTATAATTTGCTTGTTCTGGGGCCTCATTACTTCTACCACTATGATTAACGATATTTGTCTTACCAAGAGGCTTATCTTCAACACTAATATCTTTCCATTCAGATCCAAATTCTCCTGCTATAGATACTGGTCCGCCAAACATATTGGGATCAGGAACTACAACTGATCCCTTTGTTCCATAGAGTTCCATGTGATTACGTTTATGATTTAAAACATCAAAAGAAATAAATCCCTGGATGATAGCTTTATTTTGAAACTCGATATTGAACATATAAGAAGTTGGAATCTCTACATTAAAAGTTTCTCCTTTTTTTGGGCCAGCTTTGTATTCTCTTTTTTCAGAAAACTTTGCACCTCTTCCTCTTATATTTTTAACAGGACCAAGAAGGTTTACCAGTGTTGTAAAAAAATATGGACCCATATCTATAACAGGGCCTCCTCCCTCTTGAAACCAAGACTCAGGACTTGGATGAAAATCTTGCACACCCGGAAAGGCAAATATAAAATTACCGGTTAAAATTTTTCCAATATCATCATTATCAATTAAATTTCTTGTAAGCTGCCCTCCTCCTCCCAAAAAAGTATCCGGGGCATTACCAATATATAGGCTATTTTTTTTTGCTAAGTTTAATAGCTCTTTCGCATCATCAAACTTAACGCTCATTGGTTTTTCGCAATAAACATGTTTATTTGACTCAAGAGCCCTTTTAGATATTTCATAATGAGCTTGTGGGATAGTAAGGTTAAGAATAATATCTATATTTTTGTCAGTAAGTATCTCATCAACTGATAGTGGAATAATATTATATTGAGTAGCTGTTTTTTTGGCTGCATCTAAATTGATATCAGCACATGCTACAAAATTTATATTATTAAAATATTCTTCTGCGCGAAAATAGGTTTCTGCAATATTACCACATCCAATGAGTCCAATATTTTTCATAACTTGTTTCTATAAATCAATTGTAAAAAATGGAATAGAAAAAAAAAGGCCGTAAAAATTACGGCCTTTAAAATTAATTACTGTTTTAACTTACATAAAGTCAGCAGCGTTTTCTGTAGTAACTAATACTGTTCCTGTATCGATGTTATCAGGAATACTTTCACCATTAGCTAATTTAAGTGCATTTTCTACACCCATGTATCCCATATTATATGAGAATTGAGCAATAGTAGCTGACATTTCACCAGCCATTACACTTGCAGCAGCATCAGGGTTAGCATCAAAACCAACAACAACAACATCATCTAGCATATCAGCATTTTTCAATGCTTGGATAGCGCCTAAACCCATATTATCATTAGAAGCAAAGATTGCTTTTAGATTTGGGTTACCAGTTAAGATATCTTCAGTTACTGACATACCTTGTGCAGTATCCCAGTTAGCTGGAAGTTCAGCAACAATATTCATACCACATGCTTCAAGACCTTTGTGAGATCCTTCTGCTCTGTGCTGACCAGTGGTTTGAGTTATCATTCCTTGAAGAATTGCAACGTCAGATCCACTTGGGACATTATCACAAATGTATTGAGCAGCTAAAGCAGCACCATTGATATTGTTAGTTCCAATAAAAGTTACACCTTCATTAATTCCATTAGTATCAATATATACAACTGGAACACCTGATGCCATTGCATCATCAAGAATTGGTGCAACTGCGTTAGGGTCAGTTGGTGCAATCGCAATACCGTCTACACCCTTTGCAATTTGGTCTTCGATTTGAGCTACCTGAGCCATAACATCACTCTCTTGTGGTGGTGATAGGATAATTAGGTTTACGCCTAACTCTTCAGCAGCATCTTTAGCACCAGCTTCTACTGAAGCCCAAAATGGGTTTCCAGCACCTGGTCCTTTAGTACTTAGCATTATTGTTTTAGCATGTGAGCCTGCAAGAAGACTGCCTGAAAAAAACAATAAAGAAGTAGTAATTAAAGAAATGAAAAATTTCATATTTCCTCCTTAAATTTTTTTAACCATTAATGAAAAATGAAAATCTAATCAAGTGACTGTTTGTCAGAAAATGATTATTTTTTAGTATTATGTTCTTGTCGCAAGTTGTCTTCTTAAAACATCAATATAAACAGCCAAAATAATGATAGATCCAATGAGAACTTGTTGCCAGAAAACACTCACGTTCATCAAATTTAGACCATTCCGAAGTATGCCCATAATCATAACTCCAGCAAATACCCCTAATACCGTTCCTCTACCTCCAAAAAAGCTTGCTCCACCTATAATGACCGCGGCAATAGCATCTAACTCAGATTGCAGACCAGCGTTAGGATAGGCTGAATTAGTTCTTCCTGCTAAAATTAAACCACCGACTCCTGCTAAGAAACCACATAAAGTGTAAACAATTATTAAAATTCGATCAACATTAATTCCTGCTGCCCTTGCTGCCCCAGGGTTGCCTCCAATAGCATATATCCATTTCCCAATTCTAGTATGATTTAAAAAAACCCAGAAGATAAAAAATATAACAATCATTAAAATCAAACTAGTAGGTATATACTCTCTTGCCCCTTCTCCAAAAAAAGCATCGAGTTTAATTTTACCATTCCCAATTACTCTTATTTGTTCAGCAAATCCTGTAATTGGAACACCGCCAGAAATTAAATTTCCTATTCCTCTAAAAATATAAAGAGTGCCAAGTGTCATTATAAAAGGGTGGGGCATGCGAAGAAGTGTTATTCCGATACCATTGAACATACCGCATAAAAATCCTATTGCAGGAGCAACTAACATGACAACATACCAAGGCATTCCAGCTTTTGATGCAATCGCAAGTCCCATCAAGGATAACATGATAATCGATCCAACTGATAAATCTATACCTGCAGTAACAATAACCATGAAGACTCCAAGTGCCAACATCGACTGCCAAGAAACTTGTTTAAAAATATTTGTTACATTTCTCCATGATAAAAAAACATCTGGTTGCAATAAATGTAAAACTGCAATCATTATTAAAATAAGTAATAAAATTCCGTATCTTTCAAAAAATGGAATAAGTCTTATAAATAAGGATTCTTGATTTTTATCCATTAGTCTTTCTTGCCCATTATCCAGCCAATGACTTCATCTCTTGAAGTATTTTTTAATTCAGATTCAGCAAAATTTGTTCCCTGAAATAATGCCATTACTCGATCACAGACTGTGAATATATCATCCATTCTATGGCTAATAACAATAACGCTAACACCCAATTTTTTTAAATTTAAAATTAAATCTAAAACTTTTCCAACTTCCTTGACTGCAAGTGCTGCTGTTGGTTCATCCATTAAAACAATTTTTGCATTGAAGGCTGTAGCCCTTGCAATAGCTACGGCTTGTCTTTGTCCACCTGATAATTCTTCAACCTTCTGATCGGCACTTTTTACATTTATTTTTAATTTTTCTAAGTGCTCTTCAGTTAATTGTTTTCTTTTTTTATGATCTAAAAAATTAAAAGGACCGACCTTTTTAGTTGGCTCTCTTCCTAAAAAAATATTGTCTCCAATAGGAAGATTACCTGCAAGTGCTAAATCTTGATAGACCATTTCTAAACCTAAATTTTGAGAGTCTCTTGGGCTACTTAATGTTACTTTTTCTTTATCAAAAAAAAGTGATCCTTCACTTGGCTTATACAAACCAGATAAAACTTTCATCAATGTTGATTTGCCAGCACCATTATCACCTACTACACCCAGAACTTCCCCTTTATTTAATTGAAGATTTACGTTTTCAAGAGCAGTTATAGTACCGAAAAATTTTGAAACTGATTTTGCTTCTAGCACTAATTGATCAGACATAATTGTGTTTTTAAATAAATTTTAATTAATATCAACTGGTTTTGATCGTAAAAATTTAACAGATTCCCTCTCTGCTTTTTTACACAAACGTGGAGGTAACCCTTTATAAATGAGTTTCAAATCTTGGATAACTAATTCTCCCATTTCTTTAAATGCAGAATCTAAAGCACCAGCTCTATGAGGTGAGAAAATAACATTTTTAAGTTTTCTCAATTTATGATTTTTTGGAAAAGGCTCTTGAGGAAAAACATCTATTGCTGCAAACACATTTCTATTTTTTAAAAATGTATAAAAATTATCAAAATTTATTATCGCTGCTCTACTCATTAACACAATCACTGAACCATTTTTTATTAGTTTTAACTTTGATGTATTTATCATTGATTGATTGGATGAAGTAATAGATGCTAAAACATATATAACATCTGATTTTTTTAGTAATGTGTTAAGATTATTTGGTTTAACATCAAATCTCTCAATTTCTTTATTAGGAACCCAAGGATCATATGCAAGTATCTCCTTAGAAAATACTTTTAAATGAGGTGTTAATGATTTTGCAAGATCACCAAAACCAATTAAGCCAAATGTTTTATTTTTTAATAAAAAATTTCTTTGACTAATTGCTCCTCCATATTTTTCTTTACTTATAACAAAGTCTGAATGAGCAATATGAATACTCCTAGCAATAGATAAAGTGAGCCCCAAAGCCATTTCTGCAACTGGTTGAGCAAATACAGGAGAAGTGGCAAGAACGTGTATTCCATTATTAAAACAATATTCATAGTCCATATTATCCATGAAATTACTTTCAACATTAAATATTGCTTTAAGTTTTATAGATTTTGAAATTAACGAAGAAGGTAAATTAGGTTGACCGAAAATATATTCTGCATTTGGTAAATTTTTTTCATAAAATTTTTTTTTATTTTTATTTGGACTAACAACTAGGTTAAAGTTTTGTTTTAGATATTTTAAATTTGATTTAGAAAATATTAAATCCATTTTCCTTGGATATGGATCCACAATAATAACAGGTTTTTTTTTACGCATATTTAAATTTTTTATTTTAAAAAAAAACTAAAATTATTTAAACACCTTTTCGTTGTTTATTTTTTCCATCTAAAAACTCATCATAAGCAGCTTTATTTTCCTTCGTTGTGGTAACTTGTAGTGTTGGACTGTCCCAAAAAGCTGTACCTTCTAGCCATTCATACCCATCTGTTTTCATTGAAATTACGTATGTTTTATCGGATGCTTTAGCTCTTTTAAAAGCAGCTTCTAATTCTGAAGTAGACTTAACAGTTTCAGCATTTGCACCCATACTTTTTGCATGAGCTTCGAAATCAACAAACTGCAGGTTAGTAGCTCCGGCAGCATTTAAATTACAAAGGTATTCTTTACCCCCTTTTGCAAGTTGCAGTCTGTTGATAACCATATGACCACCATTATCACATACTACAATGATCAATTTTTTATCATACAAAACTGAGCTATAAATATCACTGTTTTGTAGAAGATAAGATCCATCTCCAACAAATACGACAACATCCTGATCAGGTTTTGCCATTTTAATTCCTAATGCACCTGATATTTCATATCCCATACAACTAAAACCCCATTCGGTTTCAAAAGTATTAATCTCTTTTGGTTTCCAGATTTGAACAACCTCTCCAACTAATCCGCCAGCTGCTGTTACAACAATGTCAGAAGGATCAGAGTTTCGATAGACGGCTCCTACTGCATGAGCATATGATGGTAATTCTTGATTTGTTGGTCCACTTTCTTTGGCAACATATTCTTCCCATTTAATCTTTTCTTCAATTGCTCTTTGATACCAATCATTAGGAGCTTTCCAATCCCCTAAAGCTTTTGACAATTCCTTTAATCCGATTTTTGCATCACTTACTACGGGAAAAGCCCTATGTTTAACTGTATCAAATCTCGATGTATTAACAGATACAAGTTTAAAATTTTCATTTTGAAAATTTGTCCAAGATGCAGTTGTAAAATCAGCCAATTTCGTTCCGATTGCTAAAGCTAGGTCTGTATCTCTAGATAAATTATTTGCTGATCCTTCACCTAAGCCTCCTGTAGCACCTATATAAAAAGGATCATCTTTCTGCATACAGCCAATTCCCATGACTGTTGCGATAACAGGAATATTATGTTTTTTTGCAAAAGAAGAAATTTCCTCTTCAGCTTCAGAATATAATACACCACCTCCAGAAATAATAATTGGTTGTTTTGAATTTTTTAAATTTTCAACAGCAATATTTATTTGTTTAGGATCTGGATGGATAGTTCTAATTTCATGAATAGTTTCTTCAAAAAAAATCTCAGGATATTCATATGCCTCACCTTGCACATCTTGCGACATCGAAATTACAGCTGGTCCACAGTCAGATGGATCAAGCATTGTATTTATTGCTTGTGGTAAAGAAGATAAAATCTGCTCTGGTCTTGTGATTCTATCAAAGTATCTAGATACAGATCTAAAAGCATCATTTTGTGTTTCAGAAGGAGAGTTAAAATGTTCAACTTGTTGTAAAACTGGATCAGGAAATCTACTTGAAAAAGTATCACCAGGTAATAGTAAAATTGGAAGTCTATTACTTAAAGCTACTGCAGAGGCTGTAACCATATTTGTTGCACCAGGTCCTACTGAAGAAGTTGCAACAAATATTTGTTTCCTACGTTTTGCTCTTGAATAGGCAATACCCGTTAGAGCCATATTTTGTTCGTGATGTCCTCTGTATGCTGGTAAATCATTTTGAAATTCTTCCATCGCTTGACCAATGCACGCAACATTACCGTGTCCATAAATTCCAAATGCTCCAGGGAACAGTGGTTCTTTTTTTCCATCAATCAAAATTTTTTGGACAGTTAAATACTTAATTAATGCATGAGAGCATGACATTTTTATGGTTTTCATAATTTCCTCAAACTTATCGAATTATCATATTACATAAAAAAAAAATATAAAGAGTTAAACAATGTATTTTTTTAATTTTTTATAATATAAAATCACAATGAAAGTAGGAATTGTAGGAGATATTCATCCAAGTGGATATGACTTTTTTGATAAAAATAATATTGAGTATTTCGTAACAAATAACATAGAAGAAAATAATTTAATTAAGGAATTATCAGATGTCGATGGGATAATTATCCGAACAGCAGAATTAAATGAAAATATTCTTTCAAAAAGTCAAAGCCTTAAAATTGTAGCAAGACATGGAGTAGGTTATGACAATGTTGACACAGAATATTTAAATAAAAACAAAATCGCTATGGCAATTACTGGCAGAGCAAATGCAGTAAGTGTAGCTGAGCATGTGATGACAATGATGTTAAATCTTACAAAAAATATTTCTAAATCTGATAAACTAACACGAGATAATAAATTTAAAGAAAAAGCAAATTTACCAAATTTTTTTGAAGTCTATAATAAAAAAATTCTAATCATGGGTTTTGGAAGAATAGGAAAGGCTCTTGCAAAAAGATGTTTAGGGTTTGATATGGAAATATTTGTTCATGACCCTTTTATTAGTGAAAATGAAATTATAAGTAATAATTGTATTCCAATCAATAAAGATGAAGGTTTTAAAATTGCTGATTATATCAGTATCCATCTACCTCTAAATAATAAAACAAAAAATTTAATTTCTTCAAATGAATTTAAAATTTTCAAATCTAATTTAATATTAATCAACACAGCTCGAGGAGGTATAATTAATGAAGATGATCTATTTGATGCTCTAAACGATAATAGAATATTTGGTGCAGGGATTGATGTCTTTGAACAAGAACCTCCTATAAATGATCATAAATTATTTTCATTGGAAAATATTATTTTGACACCTCATAATGCTGCCCTTACATTAGAGTGTAGGAAAAGAATGGCAATTGAGTGCTGTGAAAATGTTTTTAACTTTTTATCTAAAAGTAAAAACTTAATAGAAAGTAATATAATTAATTTGGATATATTAAGTTAGATATTTAAGTAAAGATTACCGTCTTCCTCTGAAATTTCATAAATTTTAAGAGCATCTAATTCTGGGTCACTGATGCAATCACCAGATACAATACTATAAGTATTGCCACAACCAACACATTCTAATTCTTCACCTTCAATTTCAGACTCGCTTAGAGGAGCTCTATCCTCACAATTACAAATGCCTTGAGTACAAAAATAACCAGGCTCTAAATGATAAACGGCATAAGTGATGTCTTCATGTTCAAAGCTCTCAACACTTCCAATTTCAATGTCGTCAGTTTCACCAACTAGTATTGGATCAATTTCTTCATTCATAAAAAAATTGTAAGATAAAATTTAATGAGAATAAATAATTTTTTTTAAAAAATTGTGAATTTATCTGAATTTTAGATTTTTTCTTGTTAGTTCTTTTACGTTAGAAACACCCATTAATTTCATATCTCTTTCAATTTCATTGCGTAAATTCGACAAACTTTTTTCAACACCCTTTTGACCTCCAGCAGCTAAAGCATATAGATACATTCGTCCTCCAGAACAGGCTTTGGCACCAAGAGATAATGCTTTTAAAACATGCGTACCTCTTCTGATACCACCTTCACAGATAACATCTATTTTATCTCCAACAGCGTCTACAATTTCAGCAAGTTGGTCAAAAGGTGATCTTGAGCCATCTAACTGCCTTCCCCCGTGATTAGAGATCATTATTGCTGACGCTCCAACATCTACAGCTTTCTTCGCATCTTCTACTGACATTACTCCTTTTATTGCAAATTGACGGCCCCACTCTTTATTAATATTTTCAACATCCTTCCAGCTCATTGAATTATCTAACATTTTTGTGAAGTAGTCTCCAATGGTTGTCATTACTTTTGTGCCCTCACTAATGTGATCTTTTAGATTGCTTAATTCCCATTTTGGTTTAGTAAAATAATCTATTGCCCATTTTGGATGCAGCATGAAGCTAGCAACACTGTTTAGTTTTAGTTTCATAGGAATGGTAAAGCCAGTATATAAATCTCTTTCTCGATTTCCACCAACTGCAGTATCAACTGTTACAGCCATTGCTTCAAAATTAGATTCTTTACATCTTTCTATAAGGGCCTTGTTTAATCCCTTATCTTTATGGACATATAGCTGAAAAAGCTTTGGAGATTTAACAAGATCGGATATTTCTTCTATGCTCGCTGTGCCTAAAGAAGAAATTCCAAACATTGTTCCAAATTTTTCAGCAGCTTTAGCAACACCAATCTCTCCTTCGTAATGAAATAATCTTTGAAGAGCAGTTGGTGCGCAATACAATGGCATATCTAATTTTTGACCCATTACTGTGGTCGACATGTCTACTTTATCAACACCACTTAAAACATTGGGAATTAAATCACACTGCTCATAAGCATCAGTATTTCTTTTATAAGTTATTTCATCATCAGCAGCGCCGTCAATATAATGAAAAATAGGACTAGGTAATCTTTTTTTTGCTAAGTTTCTAAAATCTTTAACGTTGTGACAGTTATTTATGCTTCCAAACATTATGCTTGAATAGTTTTTTGAGTTTGTTCTCCTAAACCTTCAATGCCGAGCTTCATCACATCACCTGCTTTTAAAAAAACTTGTGGGTTCATTCCCATTCCAACTCCAGGGGGTGTTCCAGTCGAAATTATATCACCTGGTTGCAATGACATAAACTGGCTCAGATAGCTGATTAAAAAATTTACTTTGTAAACCATCGTACTAGTAGAACCATCCTGCATTCTTTTACCGTTAACATCAAGCCACATTTTTAAATTTTGTGGATCTGGAACTTCATCAGTTGTGACTAAATAAGGACCTATTGGGCCAAAAGTATCACAAGATTTACCTTTCACCCATTGACCTGAATGTTCTATTTGAAACTCTCTTTCACTTAAATCATTGATAACACAGTATCCAGCAATGTGAGACTGTGATTCACTTTCAGAAATATACTTTGCCTCTTTTCCTATAATAACTCCGAGCTCAACCTCCCAATCTGATTTAACTGATTTTTTTGGTATTTCTACATCATCATTTGGGCCAATAACTGCACTTGTTGCTTTAGCGAATATGATAGGTTCCGGTGGTACTTTTTGCCCTGTTTCCTCTGCGTGATCAGAATAATTAAGACCGATACATATAAACTTTCCAATACTATCTTTAGAAACACAAGGGGCAAACCCATCATTCTTTTTAACTAAAGGTAAAGATGTAAGGTGAGTTTTTTTTACTTCATTAAGTTTGTCTATAGTTACATTTTTGTTATCCCAATCATTTACTAAAGAAGAAGCATCACGAATATTGCCTTCTTGATCAAGTAATCCAGGTTTTACTTCTTTACCAATTCTGAATCTCAAGATTTTCATTATAAAGTCCATCCTCCATCAATTAAATTTAAAGTACCAGTAACAAAATCTGATTCATCACTTGCTAAATATGTTGCAAGAGATGCAATTTCTTCTGGCTGTGCTAATCTTCCCATAGCCTGTCTAGCAATAAAATCTGATCGTGCCTGTATTGGATCCTCAGCCATATTAACTCTACCCTCCCAAGAAGGTGTTTCAACAGTTCCTGGTAAAATGGCATTACAGCGTATACCATCTTTGACGTGATCAATGGCTATAGCTTTTACAAATCCGTTGAGTGCAGCTTTGGTTGTGCCATAGATAAATCTATTAGGAGCACCTTTTACATTTGAAGCAGCAGAGGAAACAATAACTATACTTCCTTTTTTCTCTTTAAGCATTTTTGGTAAGAGATTATGAGTCATTAAATAAGCAGAAAAAACATTTATATTTATTGATCTTGAAAATTCATTTTCATCACAATCAAGAATGGTACCATGATGAACAAAACCCACAGCATGAAATAAAACATCTATCTTATCTACAGTTGAACAAAAAGCCTCAACCTCATTTTTATTCGTAGCATCTAATTTCATGGTTTGAATATTATCATTTTCTTTTTTTAAATCTAGGAGCCTATCTTCATTAATATCGGTCGCTAAAACTGTAGCTCCCTCATTTGCAAATCTTAATGCTGTGGCTTTACCTATTCCTTGAGCAGCAGCAGTAACAATGATATTTTTTTTATCTAGTCTCATAAATTAAAAGATTTTTTTTTAGCTTTAACAGACTTTATTTTGAATTCAACAAATAAACAAGTATACGATATTACTCATTTATAAAATTATCAATTTTAAATTAAGTAATAATAATTTATTATATGTTTATATGAATTTTCTTTTAACTGGAGGTGCTGGATACATTGGAAGTCATGCAGCTCTCTGTCTCCTAGATGCTGGTCATAATGTTCATATTATCGATAATCTATCTACAGGAGATGAAAAGTTAATTCCTAAAGATGCAGAATTCACAAGATGTAATATTGATGATGAAGAAAATATTTCAAGTATTTTAAATTCAAATAATTTTGACGTACTAATGCATTTTGCAGGTTTTATACAAGTAGAAGAGTCTGTAAAATTTCCTGAAAAGTATTTTGAAAATAATACAGAGAAAGCAATTAAACTTTTTAAAATTTGTAAGAAAAATGGTTTGGATAAAATAGTATTTTCATCAACTGCCGCTGCCTACGGATTAGTAAGGGAAAATAAATTAATAGATGAAAGTACAAATTTAAATCCTCAAAATCCTTACGCTGAATCAAAGATCAAGACTGAAAAATTTTTATTTGAAAATAAAAATAATTTTAAATTTGTTATATTAAGATACTTTAATGTTGCTGGTGCAGATAAAAAATTAAGGTCTGGGCAAATTTCAAAGCGATCTACTCATTTAATTAAAATATTATCCGAGGTTGCTATTGGGAAAAGAGATCATATCGAAATTTATGGTAATGATTATAATACTCCAGATGGAACGGCTATAAGAGATTATATACATGTCTCAGATCTTGCTGATATTCATCTAGAAGTAGCCAAATATCTAATAGAAAAGTTAGAATCTAATTTGTTTAATTGTGGTTATGGAAATGGATTCAGTGTTTTAGATGTTGTAAACACTGCAAATAAGATCTGTCAAAATAAAATTAATTATAAATTCTCTAAAAGAAGAGACGGAGACGTTGAAAAATTAATTGCTGAAACTTCAAAAATATCAAAGTATATTCAATGGCAACCTAAGTATAATGATCTTGAGGAAATAATTAATTCATCAATTAAGTGGGAAGAGAAGATAAATGCCAAAAATTCATAAAAGGATATTTAAAAGAAATGATGATAAAGAGCTTTTACTTTTTGGCTACAATCAGCACAGTGAATCTCCAAGCCAGCAGCTTGATGTGAGTGATATTCCAGAACCTCATATGAGATGGAATCCTTCAAGAGAAGAGTGGGTTACATACTCGGCAGGAAGAAAAAATAGAACATCATTCCCACCAAAAGAATATTGTCCATTATGTCCAGGAGGAAATTTAAACTATCCAACAGAAATACCTTTTTCAGACTTTGAAATTGCAGTCTTTCCTAATAGGTGGGCAAGTTTTAATTCAATGGGGAAAAATATATCTTTAGAAAATATTCCAACTAGACCATCAAAAGGTGAGTGTGAAGTTGTGGTATATTCTTCAGAACATCTAAGTACTGTTTCTGAAATGCCCCTAAATAGAATAGAATTACTAACTCAAGTTTGGATAGACCGATATAAGGAATTACAAAAAAATCCAGATATTAAATATGTACTTCCTTTTGAAAATAGGGGGGAAGAATGTGGTGTAACTCTACACCACCCACATGGTCAAATTTATGCTTATCCATTTATTCCTCCTGTAATTGAAACAGAGATTAGAGCATTCAAAAAAGAAAATTTTTTAATTAAAATAATGAATGAGTTAGAAGAAAAATATTATGTGTATCAGAATGAACATTTTATTGCCGCAGTTCCTCCCTTTGCAAGGTATGCTTATGAAGTTTGGATAATACCAAAAGATCAAATTGAGGGTCCTTGGAAATTTAGTGATGGTCAAATAGAGGATTTTTCAAAATGTATACAAAAAGTTGTAAAAGGTTATGACTCTTTTCTTAATAAAAGATGTCCTTATATAATGGGCTTACATGCTTCTCCTGAACTTAATGATAATAGTTTTCATTTCCATGTTGAGTTTTATCCTCCTTTACGACATGGTGATAAACCAAAAATTTTAGCTGGATCAGAATCAATGGCAGGTGTTTTTATAATGGATGTATTGCCAGAGGATTCTGCTAAAGTATTAAGAAAACATATTTTATGAAAACAATTGAAGAAAAAATAAATTACTACAAAGAAAGTCTCGATTTGTTTGATGATGGAATGGATAAATATAAATTTTTAATAGACCAAGCAAAAAATGCAAAAAATTTTCCAGAGGAGTTTAGAAATGATACTTTTAAGGTTTCAGGCTGCCAGGCACAGGTATGGTTGGTTCCTAGATTAAATGAAAATAAGCTTTCATTTTACTATGACTCTGATGCTTTTATTTCTAAAGGAATGGTTACTATATTGTGTGATATTTATGGTGATAGAAATCCTCTAGAAATTAAGAATTCAGATTTCGATCACTTAAATATTTTAGAACTTGATACGCTTTTAACACCAGGAAGAAGAAATGGTGTATATTCAATGCTAGAAAAAATAAAAGAGTACGCAAAGTCATACTCAAAAAATTAGAATGTTTTACGAACCCAAAAATGGACATCCTTTTAAAATAGATCCTTACAAAGCCCTTGTGTTTCCAAGGCCTATTGGCTGGATTTCTTCATTAAGTAAACAGGGAATTCCAAATTTAGCTCCCTACTCTTACTTTAATGCTGTTGCAGATGAACCTCCTCAAGTGATGTTTTGTTCAAATGGCGATTCTGCCTATGGTGGCTTTAAGGATTCACTTTCAAATATACTTTCAACAAAAGAGTTTGTTGTTAATTTTGCAACTTCTAAAACGAGAGATGCAATGAATATAAGTTCATCAAATTATAAACCTAATGAAGATGAGTTCGTTGCTGCAAGGTTGAAGAAAAGAAAATCTAAACTTGTTAAAGCTCCATCTGTTAATGATAGTCCAGTTAATCTTGAATGTAGGTTACTTAAAACATTAAAACTCAAAACAAACTCTAAAAAACTTTCTACAATGGTTATAGGAGAGGTTATTGGAATTTATATTAACAATAAATTTATAAAAAATAAAAGAGTAGATAGTGTATCTATGCGTTATATTTCACGTATGGGTTATTCCGAATATTCAACAGTGTCTTCAAAATTTAATTTAAGGCGTCCAAAATAAATATTTCCCGATTGAATAAAATGAATTTTTATCAACCATTTTCTCTTCCAAAATTAATGGTTGCTCCAAATGGTTCAAGGCGAATGAAAACAGACCATGAAAGTATTCCAATAACAATTGATGAAATTTGTAAAACAGCTGAGGCTTGTTATAATTCAGGCGCTGAAGCTCTACATTTTCACGTAAGAGATAATGATGGTTTGCATGTTTTAGATGCTGGACTTTATAAAGAAGCTTTAAGAGAATTAGAATCTATTGTTCCTAAAATGCATTTGCAAATAACGACTGAAGCAATAGGTATTTATTCACCCGAACAAATGCGGAATTTGATCTATAATGTAGAGACCCCTGGAATATCAATAGGCATAAAAGAAATGATACCTTCTGGCAATCCTTCAAATGAAGATATTAAAGTCTATAAATATTTAGTTGAAAAAGGGACAAAAATTCAACATATTTGTTACTTTCCTGAAGAACTTGAAATACTTTCAAAGTTAATAAAAGTAGCAGAACTTCCAAATGAAAATACCTGGTGTATGTTTACAATTGGACATTATACTGGGCGTAAAAGTGATCCAAACTTAATCCCTAATTTTATAGATTCTAAGAAAAAAAATGGAATAAATGGTGACTGGGCTATTTGTGCTTTTAGTGTTGAAGAAAAAGAATGTATTAAAAAAGCAATTGGCCTAAATGGAAACATAAGAGTAGGTTTTGAAAACTCCATTCATATGCTTGATGGCAGTGTAGCTCTTAATAATGAATCAAAAGTAAAAGAAGTAATAGAATTTATTAATTAAAATATTTTAGATTATTTTTAATTAAGTTATCTAAAGAATTTTTTTTCTTAAAAGTCTGTAATATAAACCTATCAGGCCTAACAAGGATTGCATCTGCATTAAATGTTTTTAAGATTTTAGATAATTCCTTGTATGAACTTTCTTTTACTATTTTAATTTTGTTTGACATTTTTTTTAATTTTAACTTTTTTGAAACTACTAATATTGGTTCAAATGAAAATAATTCATCAAAAGATTTTGATTTAGAAATATTAAATTTAGGAAAAATTCTACCTCTATTTTTATCAGATTTAGATCCTAAACCAGGACCAAGTTCTGGTTTTATAGATTTCATACTTTTTGAACCATCACTCTGATCAAATACAGTATTTGAAATTTTATAAGATCTTACTGCATTGATAAACTCACCCATTTTCATTGTAGTTTCAATATATTCTTTTACATTTGAAAATCGTTCTTTTTGATAGGAATTAAGTAGTATTTCATTATGGGTTTTTTTAACACAATGAATAATTTTCCAACTTAGATTTGATACGTCTCTTACTCCAGCACACATTCCTTGTCCCATAAAAGGAGGCATAAGATGCGCTGCATCTCCTGCTATAAAAACTCTTCCTTTTCGCCATTTATTCGCAATTGCTGACTGAAATGTATAGATTGCTTTTCTTTCTATTATAGCTTCAGTTGGCTTTAACCAGGGTTTCAAAAATTTCCAAATAAAATCATCTGTAACAACTTTTTTTTCATTCTCATTTTTTTTGAGAGCAAATTCCCACCTTCTTCTTTTTCCAACATTTCTGCAATATGTTGCTGGTCTTTTTGGGTTAGAATATTGAATTGTTCTATCAGGAAGATTTTTATTTTTTTTAAGAATAAGATCTATTACTGCCCATTTTTGGGTAAAACCTAAATTTTTGAATTTAGAGTTTATTGATTGTCTAGTAATTGAATTAGCACCATCACACCCAATCAGATACTTACTTTTTGCTATTTTACTTTTTAACGTTCCTGTTTCTTGGAAGCTTACTTCTACAAAATCTTTTAAGTTTTTAATTTTTGTTACATTTGCATTTTGTATAGATTTAAATTTTTTGTATGACTTTAAATGATGGCGAACTACACGTTCGAAGTCTGGTTGATGAAATCTATAACTTGGATAACATCCATTTTCAGTTACTTCTTTTGGTCTTGGCCAATCTAGTAAAACATTATTATTTTCATCAACAAATTTAGTTCCTTTATTTATTATTGTATATTTTCTAAACTTTTCTTTAATACCAATTGTCTCAAAAACTCTCATAATTTCATCATCAAAATGAACTGCTCGAGGCAAAGGATATAAACTTTTTTCTTTTTCCAACATAAGAACCGACAAATTACTTTTTGCGAGCAAACTAGCTAATGTTCCGCCTGTTGGTCCAAAACCTATGATAATTACATCAAAGAAATTATTCATTTATTGTAATTATTTTTTATTTTGAATATTCGAGTAAAGCCAAGGACAGTCAATAAATAATGGGGCTTGCTTTCCTTGTGAAGCGGTATCTAATCTTTTTTCTCTAAATTTAAGTCTATCTTCATCTGACATATAGAGTCTTTCATGACCCCAAAAGCTAGGGCCTTCAAATGTCTCTATTGGTTTCCATGTTTTGGGATCTATAATTCTTCCTCCCCAGCCATTTTCAATAAAAAAACCTGAAGGTGTATGAGAATAAAATGAGGTCATATAATCATTTGTATGTCTACCTAAAGTATAAGCAATAGTATCATCTTTATATTGCAAAAGATCATATCCCTGGCCAACATCATCAAGGCTATTATATTCAACCATGAAGTGATGAAAGCCTTCTCGACCAGATCCAAAAAATGCAAAACTGTGATGCCTTCCATTAACATGAAAAAAACAAAGTGAGATTGGTGTATTACTATAATCGCTAATTTTAAAATCTAATATATCTGTATAAAAAGGTATGAGAGATTTTACATCTTTGACATGGATTACAATATGCCCCATACCATAAGGACCAGTTTTAAAACCTGATATCGGACGTCCAGGTATAAACGGATCTTCATCTTTCATCGGTCCATAAACAATTTCTATTCTGTTACCTTGAGGATCGTGAAAGAAAATTAGTTCCTCTACAAATCTTTTGTCACATAAATTTTTATCAGCATAAATAACATCAACTTTATTTTTCTGGAGTCTAGTTGCATACATTTCAATGTCATCTTTAGACTCAACTTCCCAACCCATAAATGCCATGTTGTCTCCTGTGTCACCAGTAATAGCAAGTCGTTGTTTGTGATCATCCATTCTAAAACTAAGGGTACCTTTAGCACGATCAACTTGCTGCATGCCCAAACATTTCTGGGTGTATTCTGACCAGTCTTCTATTTTGTCTGAATTAACACCTATGTAACTTAAAGAATTAATTGCCATTTTTCTGAGCCTATAAAAATATTTATAGGCTCATAATATATTGTTTTTAACTAGCCATCAATATCTGCGATTACTTCTCTCGCTCTATTTAAAACAGCCTGCCCGTCTAATCCTTTACCTTGCATTTCATCAAGCCACTCAGACTCAACTGGAGCAAGTATAGATTTATATTCAGCTAAAACATCATCGGATGCAATGGTAATTACATGACCGTCTAATCCCATTACTTCATCTTTCATTTTAGCATTTTGAGCATCAATTAAGCTTGCAGCCCAATCACCAAAAGCATGACCACTATTATTATCAATGACTTTTTTTAGATTATCAGGAAGACTATTATATTTATCTTCATTCATTATTAATCCAAATGTTGCATTACTAATATTTAACTCAGTATGATACTTTGTTACATCCTGTAATCTAAATGATCCAATTGCGGTGTAAGGAAATGGTGTCCCATCAAGCACTCCTTTTTGAAGAGCTTCTTGAGTTCCAGGAGCAGGAACTTTAACTCCAGTAGCTCCAAGTTTTGCAAGAATATCAGCTACCATTTTACTAGGAACTCTGATTTTTTTACCGGCAAAGTCAGATGGATTTACAACATTATCTTCTTTCATATGAATATGGTATCCAGGATTAGAGTGAAGGCCTATTAATTTAATACCTTCCATTTCTTTATCTAGATAACCCTCATCATATAAAATATTTAATGCTTTTGAACCTGCTGCAGAGGTTTTAGTTAAGAATGGTAATTCAATTACTGAGCTTAAAGGAAATTGTCCTCCAATATAACCAAGAACAGTCCAAGAAATATCAGCTACTCCTCCTTTAACAATATCATATTGTTTGGGTGGTCCCCCTAATACTCCTCCAGCAAAAACTTTTACATCAAGTTCTCCACCAGATTCCATATTTACTTTCTCTGCCCAAGCAGCCAAAATTTTATCAGCTATAAATGCCTTGGGTGGTTCGAAAGTTGCTAATTTTAGTTCTATTGAGTCTGCCGATGCAGATGAAATAAAACCAAAAGTAAAAACTCCAAACAAAAAAGCTATTAAAGTTTTTTTCATTTTGCGTCCTCCCTTAAAAGATGTCTGAGGCTAACTGCTATGAAAAAAAATGTCTATATTTTATTTATTTAATTTATTATCGGTATTAAATAACTTCGTTTTGGAGAGTATTGGATAAAGTTCCAATCTCAGAAATTGAAATATCTACTTTATCACCCTCTTTAAGATAAATCGGAGGATTTCTTTTAAATCCTACACCACCAGGGGTACCAGTTACTAATACATCTCCTGCTCTCCAGGGAAGTGCTTTTGAGACATAAGAAATTAAAAAGGGAAGATCGAAAATTAACTGACTCAAAGAAGCGCTCTGCATTACTTCACCGTTTAAGAATGTTTCAATTGTTAGTTTTTTATAATCATCTATGTCTTGAGCCATCACCATATGAGGTCCAAAACTTCCAGTTTTTTTAAAATTTTTTCCCATTCCAAATGTTGATTTTGTATGGCGTTGCCAATCTCTAACTGATCCATCATTGTAACAAGAATAGCCAGCAATACAATTTAAGGCATTGTCTTCATTTATATGACTTCCTGTATCTTTCATTATCAGAGCCATTTCACCTTCAAAGTCAAGTTTATCAGATGCTTTAGGTATTATCATATCCTGTAAATGCGCAGTTTGACTATCATTAAATCGTTGAAAAGTTACTGGATTATCTGCAACTGTCTTTTCAGTTTCTTTAACATGATCATGATAATTTAAACCAACACATATAATTTTGCTGGGATTAGGAATTACAGGTAAAAGTTTTAATGAACTAAGGTCAATTTCTCCAGGGTTATTCTTTGCGTAATTTCTTCCCTCTTCAAGACCATTTGATTTAATTAATTCTTTTAGAGAATTTGTATTATTAATTTGTCCTGTTAGATCTGTAACTTTATTGTCGGAGACTATTCCAAATCTTTCTTCATTATTAATTAAAAAGGAAATATAATTCATAGTTTTGTATATTATTGTTATATACTGATAATTCTATATGCAAGCGAAAATAGATAAGATATTCAATTATTCTGCAATTGGCGCTTGTATAGTTTTATTTTTTTTAGCTGTTCTTACTTTTTGTGATGTCTTTGGCAGAAGATTTCTAAACTCACCTGTAATGGGAACAATTGAAATAGTTGAAATAGGCATGGCTTTGGTTGCGTTTTTAGCTATGCCAAGAGCATTTTTTTTAAACTCTCATGTATCAGCCGATTTTATAAATCAAATTGATAATAATTTATTAAAAAAAATTATTATAATTTTAAAATTTATTTTTATGATTTCTATTATGTCCATGATGGCGTATGCTACTACTTTAAGTGCATTAGAATTTACTAACAATGGAAGAGTTACACTTGAGCTTGAATTATATTTTTATCCTTTCTTTTATGTAATTGCAGCAGCAATGTGGATTAGCGTCTTGGCTATAATTTTATGGTTCATTAAAAGTGTATTCGAGCAATTCGGCAAAGAGATATAATGGATTATGATCCAATCATAAATGGTGGTTTAGCATTTGCTGCAGTCTTAGCTTTGATGGCATTAAATATTCCTATTGGGATTTCAATGTTAGTTGTAGGATTTATTGGTTTTGCTTTCATTTCAGGTTTTGATCCAGCAATTCTTGTTTTAGGTTTTGCTCCGTATGAAGCGGTATCAAAATATTCACTTTCTGTTATGCCATTATTTGTTCTTATGGGTAACTTGGCTAATAGCGCTAATTTATCAAGAAACTTATATGATGCTGCTTATGCTGTAGTTGGTCATTATAAAGGTGGATTGGCCATGTCTACTGTGGGAGCTTGTGGTGGTTTTGGAATGATCTGTGGTTCATCTATTGCTACAGCGGCAACTATGGCTCAAATGGCAGGGCCAGAGATGAAAAGGCATGGCTACAGTGAAGCTCTTATCAGTGGTTCAATAGCTTCTGGAGGAACTTTGGGAATTATAATTCCTCCAAGTGTTATGTTAGTTATTTATGCCTATTTAACTGAACAATCAGTTCAAGAACTTTTCTTTGCCGCCCTAATTCCAGGAGCAATTGCAGTGGTGCTCTATATGATAACAATTAGAATTTTTCTTTACTTCTATCCATCACATGGTGGTCATGGAAAAAAGATGCCTATCAATGAAAGACTTTCTGCAATATGGAAAGTTATTCCAATTTTTTTTATTTTTGTTGTTATCATGGCAGGCTTATACTTAGGATTTTTTACGGCAACAGAAAGTGCTGCAGTTGGAGTAATATTAGTTATCATTCTCATTTTTCTTAAAGGTGATTTGACACTTAAGATGTTAACTGACGCAACCTGGTCTACTATAAGAACAGTTGGCTCATTATATCTTATAGTTGTTGGCGCTAGTATGTTCAATTTTCTTATTACAGTCACTCAAATGCCTTTTACTGTCGTTGATTTTATAGATAGTCTAGCACTAACACCGCTTGGTATAATTTTAGTTATTTGTGCAATTTATATTGTTCTTGGAACTTTAATGGACTCACTAGCAATGTTATTTTTAACTATTCCAGTTTTCTATCCAGTAATTGTTGACGCCGGTATTGATCCAGTATGGTTTGGAATTTTTGCTGTTATTGTTGTTGAGCTTGGTCTTGTATCACCTCCAGTTGGAATGAATCTTTTTGTAATTAAAGGTGTAATGCAATCTACTCCCTTAAAAACAATTTGGTTTGGAACTGTACCTTTTTTATTTGCAGATATGATAAGAGTAGCACTAATAATTATTTTTCCTGCAATATGTCTTTATTTACCAAGTTTGATGAATTGATTACCAAACACCTATCATTACACCACCTTCACTTTCGACATCCTGACCTTTTAAAACGAATTTTTCATCAACCGTAAGTAAGTTTTTTCTATTAATTAGTCTTTTTAATAATAAGTCTTTTAATTCTGTTCTAATTTTTTCATGTTCCTGATCTTGTCCTAAATCTTCAAATTCATTAGGGTCTTTTTCGAGGTTGAAGAGTTGAGGACTAAAACCTTTGTAATAAATATATTTCCATTTTTCAGTTCTTATCATAAATGCTCTGGCTTCATGTGGACCTAATTCTAATTCATCTCTTGCTGAGTGAAGTCCATAATCAATCTCACTAAATACAGACTTTCGCCAATCATTTATTTGATTACCTTTTATTAAAGGTAATAGTGATCTTCCTTCTAATCTATGAGTGCTGGTTGAACTATGAAGTGCTTCTAAAAAAGTTGGTAAAAGATCAATAGACTCAACAAGTTTTTTTTCTCTTTGTCCTCTAGTGTTATCAGCATTGTCTGATGGGTCATAGATAATAAGAGGGACTCTTACACTTTGCTCATGAAATAATTCTTTTTCACCCAGCCAATGATCTCCAAGATAATCACCATGATCAGAAGTAAATATGATCATTGTATTTTGAAACAATTTATTTTGTTTCATAAATTCAAATAACCTTCCAAGATTATCATCAATTTGTTTAATTAAACCCATATACCCAGTTATCACTGCCTCTCTAACTTCTCTTTTTGAAAAGACTTTTGATACTTGAGCATTTGTAAAGGCTCGGTAAACTTCATGTTGAATTTGATTTTCTTTATCTTCTCTTACAACTTCATAAAATTGATTTGGAGAATACATATTGTGGTATGGAGAAGGGGCAATATAAGGCCAATGTGGTTTTATAAAAGATAAATGAAGCATCCATTGATCATCTTTATTTTCATTCATAAAATCTATCGCTCTATTAGTCATGTATGCTGTTTCAGAATGCTCTTCACGAATTCTTGCTTGTTTATTTGAGTTTCTTAATTTCCACCCACTTAGTAAATCACCATTTGGTCCTTCAGCAGAATTAGCCCAAGTTTCCCATGGATTATCTCCTTCATAACCCAGACTATTTAGCCATTTGTTATAAGTTAATGCTGTAGAGTAATTTTTAACCCAGTTGTTTGGATGTAATCCATCATCTCTTTCATAAGGATCAAAACCAGGTTCACTTACTATCATGCCAATATCTGTTTCTTTTGTTAAACCTAATCTTTCCATCCCATCCTTATCAGGCTTCATGTGAGTTTTTCCAACAACTGCTGTTTTGATATTATCTTTTCTTAAATAATCACCTATAGTTAGCTCGCCAATCGGTAGTGGAACTTGATTAAGGGTTGCTCCATGACTAAAGACTGTTCTACCAGTATAAAAAGAAGCTCGTGACGGCCCACAAATTGGAGATTGCACAAAAGCTGATTCAAACAAAAGACCTTCTCCTGCAAGCTTATCAATATTTGGAGTTTTAAGATATGGATGTCCATAACATGACAAATAATCCCATCTAAGTTGATCAGCCATGATAAATAAAATATTTTTAGTTTTAGCCATTATATAATTTTAATTTCAATATTTTTTTATTCAACACCTTCTGCAATATTTAAAGAACGATCACATACTTCTAAGTTAAGATACTTTAGAGCACTCAAATATTCATCAGAATTATAGAATTTTTCTGCATCTTTTAGTGATGGAAACTCTGCTATTACTACACGGTTAATCATCTTTCCTTCAAGATTTTTTATTTTTCCACCTCTACTAATAATTTTTGCTCCAGCTTTTAAAAGAGCTGGTCCTGCTAAATCTGCATATTTTTTGTACTCATCTTGGTTTTTTACATCAACCATTCCAACCCAATATGCTTTTGGCATTAAAACCTCCTGTAGTTATATTTAAATATTATAAAAAAAATCATTATGAAATTTTTGTATTATTAAATTTATTTTTAATAATTTTTGAAAATATTAACATAAATAAAAATCTACACTTGGTAAAAAAAACGAGCAACTAAGTACTTTAATTTTGTGCACTGATATTGTTGATATATTTTAATTTAAAAACGTTGACCTATGGTTGACTTATGCTCTGATTTATTCAATTAACTTAATAGACTTAGCTTTAAAAACCAAGTAATACATTGAAAATAATATGGGAGTATGGCGGAACTGGTAGACGCGCCGGATTCAAAATCCGGTCACTTCGGTGGTGTGGGTTCGATTCCCTCTACTCCTACCACTGTATTATTTTTTATAGCCGTTAATAATAAAAACGAAATACCTAAAAAAATAAAACCTAGTGCATACATATTAAATGATAATCCAAAGATTGATGCAGAAAAACCAACAATTGCTGGACCAAATAAAGCTCCTGCTTGACCTATGCTAGTTATATGGGAGATAGTTTTAGGCATGGGTTCTTTAGAGATTTTAACAGCTAATCTAATTACTATAGGTAATAGATTTGATGTAAAAAATCCAAAAATTAACATAGCTAAAAGAATTATATATAAGTTCATTGTCGTGATACTAAGTATCAAAATTATTGATCCTATTATGGAAAAGTAAGGGCCTACGATTTTTTCATTAAACAAATTAATAAGATTTGATGCTAAAAAATTGCTAATTATTCCTCCAATGTTAAAAAAAAGTACTATTGAGCCAGCCATAAAAATAGCTGCGTTAAGATCATTAAGCAGCCACAATGATGACCATTGTGCAATTATTCCCATGGAAGCAAAAATAAGCATATTTATGAATCCAAATATAAAAACACCTTTACTTGGAAGAGTAAATTTTGAACCTTTGCTCACAATGTCATATTTTCTTGGTAATCCAAAAAAATAAATTGTTACGGCTGAAAAGATAAAAATAAAGCCAAAAAAAATAAATATATTAATAGGATTAAAGTTATACCCAAGTGCAACACTAGCAGTTATTGAACCACAAATTACACCTATTGAAAAAGCTGATTTAAATATAGGGTTTAGAATTTCTGCAGTTTTTTTTTCAATAATACTAACCTGTAACAAAACATTTGGAACCTGTATGCCCATAGCTAAACCCCAAACAGATGATACAATTAAGAAAACAAAATAATTTTCTGAAAAAAAAACTATAAAAGGTAAAAAAGATATAATTGTTCTTGAAATTACAATACAATTTTTTGTTCCAATCTTTGGAGTCAAAAAAAGTGTAGTTGCTTGATTGGAGATTATACTAAATAAACCAAATAATGTTAATCCAAATGAGAATTCTACTTTTGTAATTTTTAGTATTTCTAGTAAAATTGGAACATGAACCATATAAATAGTTAATAGAAAAATATTTAATGAGCCTACTGAGTAAGCGATATAAAAAGATCTTTTTAATTCTTTGTATTCAGACACAATATTTAATCTTTCAAAACTATAGTTTTTAAACTAATCTTAATAATTTTGAGATGTTTGTATTTGATTATCTATTTTTTTTTTACTTTTGAACATAATTAAATACATTAATAGAGAAATCAGAAACATAATTGCTCCTAAAACATACATGTTAAATGTTAAGCCAAATGTTTCTGCAGAAATTCCAACAACTGCAGGTCCAAATATAGCTCCTACAAAAGCTATGCTTGATATATGAGAAATAGTTATAGGTATTGGATTATTTGATTGCCTTACAGCCTGCCTAAATACGATAGGCATAACATTTGAAATTAAGAATCCAAATATTGTTATCGATACAAATATAATAGTAATATTTTGAGTAATTATACTCAATAATAATATTATTGATCCGATCATTGCAAAACAAGGACCTACAATTAATTCATTAAATTTTTTAATTAATCTAGAAGCGAAAATATTGCCAATGATCTCACCAGCATTAAAAAAAATTACAATTGACCCAACTAGATATATTGGGGCTGACAAATCGGTAACAAGCCAAAGAGGAGACCATTGAACAATTATTCCCATAAACGCAATTATAAACATATTAATAGATGCAAATAAAATGATATTAAAGTTTGGAACTGTAAATCTTGGATTATCATTAACTACATCATATTTTTTTTCTAAACCAAAAAAATACATTGATACTGATGAAATAAATACAAATAAGCCAATGAAAAAAGTTGTGTAAATAGGATCAATGTCAAATCCCAGACAAATACTTGATATTGCCGCACCACTTAAAAAACCAAAATTAAAAGAAGATTTAAAAATTGGATTAAGAATTTTTTTAGTTCTTTCCTCTATAATAGCAACTTGTGTAAAAATATTTGGCGCTTGTATTCCAATAGAAATTCCCCAGAATATAGAAACTAAAATAAAAATATTATAGTTTGAAAAATAAAAAATATAAAATGGAATAAAGGAATACATAATTCTTGCTATTATTAAGCAATTTGTACTTCCAATTTTTGGTAATAAAAAACGAGTGGTTAATTGATTAGTAATTACATTAAAAATTCCAAAAAATACAAAGCCTATTGAAAATTCAGTTTTTGTCATTTCTATTAACTCAAAAAGAATTGGGGTGTTAACCATAAAAGTACTAAAAATGAGTGTTGCAAATAATCCTTGAGAGAAAGTTGCAAAAAATGCTGTTTTTAATTCTTTAGTTTCTGTAGTTTCCATTTAAGAATATTGAGAAGATAAATTTTTTAGATTTAAAATCGTTATTAGTATAAGTCAAAATTATTTATATTGTAATAAATAATGAATTTTCTTAAAAATATTTACGTTTGGACTTTAAAAAAAGCAGAACATAAAAATGCAAAATGGTATTTAAGCTTAATATCATTTGCTGAGAGTTCATTTTTTCCAATTCCACCAGATATACTTTTGATACCAATGGCATTGGCTTCAAAAACAAAAGCATTACTTTATGCTTTTATCTGTACTTTGTCTTCAGTTCTAGGAGGTGTCTTTGGATATGCAATTGGATATTTTTTTTTCAATTCAGTTGGTTTGTATATAGTTGAATTTTATCATTTAGAAAATTCGTTTAATATTTTTGAAAATTATTACAAAGAATTTGGTATTTTGATTGTTTTGGGTGCTGGTATAACTCCATTTCCTTATAAGTTTATTACAATTGCAAGTGGTGTATTTGGATTAAATATTTACTTATTTGTTATAGTTTCTATAATTGGTAGAGGCCTTAGATTTTATTTAATTGCAATACTGCTGTATTTTTTTGGCGAAAAAATAAAACTATTTATTGATAAATATTTTAATATCTTATCTATTACATTTTTTATTTTACTTGTTAGCAGTGTTTTTATAATTAGATTTTTATGATCATTCGTAATTGGACTTTACTTTTATTTATCATTTCCCTAATTTCGATATCATCCGCACTAATTGCAGAGTACTTCTTTAATCTGCAACCATGTGAGTTGTGTTTAAAACAAAGACATCCATATTATTTAATTTTAGTATGTTTAGTTTTTATTTTTATTATTAAAAATTTAAATAAAATTGTTTTTTATTTATTGATTCAATTAAGTGCAGTTTACGGTCTATTTTATTCTATATGGCATGTTGGAGTTGAAAATAAAATTCTTAAAGGTCCTTCAGGCTGTTCAGTAATGTTAAAGAATAGTGAGAGTGCTTCCGACCTTAAAGCGCAGATATTATCAAAGCAAGTAATCAGTTGTGATGAAGTTATTTGGAATTTTTTTGGCATTTCTGCTGCTTCAATTAATACGCTTGTTTTACTAGTTATTTTTATTTTAAATGCTATTTATTTATTTAAGAACTATGGCATTAAAAAAGAAAAAAACGTCTAAAAAAAATTCTTCATCAGGTAGAACTACTCATAGGGAAGTTTTAGAAGAAATCATAAGAGTCGATCATGCTGGTGAATATGGTGCAACCAAAATATATGATGGTCAAATAGCAATATTTGGCAAAAGTTCAAAGCTTGGTAAAACAATTCAACATATGGCAGATCAAGAACAAGAACATATTGATAAATTCAATGAACTTATCTTGGAACATAGAGTTAGACCAACTGCTCTACTTCCTTTGTGGAATGTTGCGGGTTATGCGCTTGGCGCGTCCACAGCATTAATGGGAGAAAAGGCTGCCATGGCTTGTACTGTTGCTGTTGAAAAAGTAATAGGTGAACATTACCAAGAACAATTGGAACTCTTAGGAGATGATCATAAAGATTTAAAAAAAACAATTTCTAAATTTAGAGATGATGAACTTGAACATCACGATATTGGTATAGAGCATGATGCTGAAAGTGCACCAGGATATAAAATTATGTCAAAAGTAATAGAGCTCGGATGTAAAACAGCAATTGCAATTTCAAAAAAAATCTAATTTTCTAATTCTGTATCCCAGTATAAATAATCTCTCCAAGTTTCATGCAAAAAGTTAGGAGGAAAATTCCTACCATTATTTTGTAGTTGAATTGAAGATGGTCGTAGAGGTTTTTTAAAAAGTTTCATATCAGTGTTCTGAATAAGTTTTCTTCCTTTTTTTAAATTACATGACGTACATGCTGAGACAACATTTTCCCAAGTAGTTTTTCCATGCAGACATTTCGGGACTAAATGATCAAATGTTAATTCGTTTGCTGGAAAACGATTAGTGCAGTATTGGCAAGTAAAATTATCTCTCAGAAAAACATTAAAACGAGTGAAGGCAGGTCTTCGTTGTGGAGTTACATAATCCTTTAAGGCAATTACACTTGGCAACTTAAAAGTAAGGTTTGGAGAATGAACTTCATGCTCATAATTTTCTATCACTGAAACTCTTTCAAGAAAAACGGCTTTGATGGCATCTTGCCATGAACATAAAGAAAGTGGGTAATAAGATAGTGGCCGAAAATCAGCATTAAGAACTAAAGCTGGATTATCTGCAGTACTCATTTTAGTTTCTACTCACCCAAGTCATAATATTTAGATAGTAATATAATATTAAGATTCGATTACTTTAAATATTTTTTTTAATAAAATTTTGGAAAAAAAGCTATTGTTTCTTGTGACATTATATGCTCGTCACTTTCAATAAGATAATTTTCATAATTGTAGTTATACTTTTTTAAGACTTCAAGTGACTCGTTGTAATTGGAAATAGGTAAAACAGTATCTTGAGCACCATGAGAAATAAAAATTGGTGTTTTTAAAAATGAATTATTAGGCTTATGCTCTTTTGATATAATTCTTGAAGATATAATTGCTAAGCCTGCCAACTGTTTTTGTAATATCTGCCCAAGTTCAAACGCCATCATACCTCCTTGAGAAAAACCCATAACAAAACAATCGGACATTTTTAAATTTAAATTTTCTAATAAAAGAGAAATAGAGTTATAAATTTTTTCTACATTCTCAAATATTTTCTTTTTGGCTACATCATATTCTTTTACACCAGCATTAGAAATATGAGTGCCATTGAGATATAATTGAAACCATTCATGTCCCATAGGATAATCTTGAATTGTATCTGGTGCATTTAATGCAACATATTTCATCCCCCAGTCATCTTGATCAATTAAATTTGCAATTTGAATAAAATTAGTAGCGTTATCTCCATATCCATGAAGCATAATCATCAATTTTTTTGGATTTTGGTGTTTTGTAATTGAGGGGCCCTTTAAAATATTATCCATAATGTAACACTTTATTTAAGTAATCTTGTTTCATAGAATAAAAGTTTTATATAGATATCTGTATGAGCACAATGCAAATTATACTTGTCTTATTTATGGCTGCAACATTAGCAGTTGTTGTCGTTGGTGTTATTGCCATGGCGGTAAATGGAAAGCTTAATAAAAATCACAGTAATAAACTAATGCGTTTAAGAGTATTATTTCAAGCAATTGCTATATTCGTCTTTGTTGTAATCGTTTGGTTAGCCAGAAATTAGCAAATTAGAGTCTAGAATTATTTCATAATATTTAGTATATAGTTGCCAGGTTTATATGGGCATTCACTTTAATCATAAATCAAAAGCGGGAGACCGCAAAATGCAGAAAGAGCTTAAACTTAAGCAAAAAGCTGAAGAGCGTAAAAAGAAACGTGAAGAGCAAGAAAAGCTTAAAATGGAGGAGGAAATGCGTAAACTCGAAGAACTTACAAGACCTGATAAAGAAGAAAATAAGTAATCTTTGATTTAATTTTTAAAATTATCTAACTGGGTAAAGGATAATGTTCAGCTATGAACTTCTTTAGAATTTCTAATGTTTGATCTGCTTCTTCTAAGAGCATCATATGCCCACAATCATCAATGATCTTTACTTCCGATCCTTTAATATAATCAGCAAGAATTTTTCCATCTTTTAAACGGCACATTCTGTCTTGTGCGCCTAATATAGAAAGAGTTGGTAAATCTAATTTTTTAGCAACCTCAGGTCCGTTTTTATAATCATCACATGCTCTAAAATCGACACCTAGAGTATCTTTAATTTCTTTATTTTGAACAATCATGGAACCAACATTTAGGTGATATAAACCGGGAACAGGATGACCGCCAAAATGTCCTGCTGGACCATGCGCAAAATCCATCATAAGATCAACAGCCTTTGGATTACTCTCTTCAGCTAGCTTTAATAATTCTGGGTTCATCGGAATAGCCGATGCACCACCCATAAGAGTTAAGGTTTTAATTTTTTCTGGGTGCTGTGCAACACATTCCATTGTTACAAGGCATCCTTGAGAATGTCCAACTAGTGACGCTTCTTTACATCCAACTGCACCAATAACATCACCAACCCAGTTTCCCATTTCTTCAATAGTTTTTAAACTTTCACCAGAAGATAATCCGTGACCTGGTAAATCAACTGCTAAAACACTGTATCCACGGAATGCAAAGTAACGTGTTTGTAAAACCCAAACCATGTGACTTAGTCCACTGCCGTGAACAAAAATAATAAGAGGTTTATTTTTATCAAAAGGTCTGCCTCCAGTGGAGGCAAACGTATCGATACCACGAACTTTAAACTTCATTTATTTGTTTGCAACTAAACGAGGTTTTTTTGCTGCTCTAAATCCATCTTCGAAATCATTTACGATATCTTCAAAGTCTTCTAGGCCAACAGACAATCTAATCATGTCATGAGATAAACCAGCAAATTTTAAAGTTGCCTCATCCATTTGTGAGTGCGTTGCAGATGCTGGATGTATAACTAGTGTTCTCGCATCACCTACATTTGCTAAATGAGAGGCAAGCTTAACATTGTTAATAAATGCAGCTCCAGCCTCCTTGCCACCTTTAATTCCAAAGGCGATCATTGACCCCGTACCCTTAGGAAGAATTTTTTCAGCAAGTTCCTTGTCTGGATGTCCTGGTGCGCTAGCATGTGAAACCCATGCAACACTCTCATGATTTGATAAATATTCAACCATCTTCAAAGCATTGGAACAATGTTTTTCCATACGAAGAGAAAGAGTTTCAAGTCCGTGTAAAATGTTCCATGCATTTTGAGGAGCTAAACATGGTCCCATGTCTCTCATACCTTCAGCTCTTGCCATCATTGTAAAAGCTGTTGGACCAAATTCTTCTGCAAACGATAATCCATGATAGCCTTCATAAGGTTCAGTCATTGATGGAAACTTATCATTTTGCATCCAGTCAAATGTTCCGCCTTCAACTAAAATTCCTGCCATAGAAGAACCATTACCACTCATCCACTTAGTTAATGAGTGAACTACAAGGTCAGCACCGTGTTCAAAAGGTCTACATAGATATGGAGTTTGATACGTACTATCAATAATGAGTGGGATACCTGCTTCTTTTGCAATATTTGATACTTCAGGCATGTTCATTAATTCATTACCTGGATTACCAACAAGCTCACCAAAAATACCTTTGGTATTTGGCTGAATTGCTTTTTTGAAACCTTCAGTATCTCTTGGTTTTACAAAGGTTGTTTTAATACCAAACTTAGGAAGTGTTAGTCTAAATAAATTTACCGTCCCTCCGTATAATTGCGAAGACACAACCATGTGATCACCAGCGTTACAAAGAGTCATAATAGTTAAAAATATTGCACTCATTCCAGATGCAGTTGCAAGAGCAGCTGTTCCACCTTCTAATGCACAAACTCTCTCTTCTAAAACTTGTACCGTTGGGTTGGACATACGACTATAAATGTGACCACCTCTTTCTAGATTAAAAAGTGCTGCCGCATGGTCAACATCATCAAACATATATGAAGTTGTTTGATAGATTGGTACTTGTCTTGAGCCTGCGTTTTTGCTTGGCTGATAACCTGCGTGAAGACTGAGTGTGTCAAATTTATATGTTTTTGGGTCCATTTATAACTCCTTTGCTTTTGTTCTTAATTCAAATTTCTGTATCTTCCCTGTGGAAGTTTTTGGTAATTCTCCAAAGATTACATGCTTTGGTCTCTTAAATCCAGCCATATTTTCTTTACAAAACTGTAAGATTTCCTCTTCTGTGGCATTTTTTCCGGGTGCTAATTCAACAAAAGCACAAGGAGTTTCACCCCACTTTTCATCTGGCTTCGCTACAACGGCAACAAGAGAAACAGAATCATGTTTAGCTACAACGTTTTCAACCTCGACTGATGAAATATTTTCTCCACCTGAAATTATAATATCTTTAGAGCGATCTTTAATTTGAATGTAACCATCAGGATAAACAACAGCTAAATCTCCAGAATGAAACCAGCCATTCTTCATAGATGTTTCAGTTGCTCCTTTATTTTTATAATATCCCTTCATTACAACATTACCTCTTATAAGTATTTCTCCCATTGTCTTACCATCCATTGGAACACGTTTATGACTCTCTGGATCAGCAACGATAACTTCTTCTGTGTTAGGATAACGAACACCTTGCCTAGAATTAATATCTGCTTTTTCTGTTTTAGGAAGTTCATTCCATTCTTCATTCCATGCACATTGTAATATATGTCCATATGTTTCTGTTAATCCATAAACATGCATTACCTCAAAACCTAGGTTGTCCATCTTCTCAAGGATAGCACTTGTAGGTGGTGCACCAGCAGTTAGAACAAATACTTTATGATTGATGATTTTTTTATCTTTCTCATCTGCATTAGCGATTAAACTCAATACTATTGGTGCACCTCCAAAATGAGTAACTTTATGTTGATCAATCAAATTGTAAATATCTTTAGCAATAATATATCGGCAACAAACAACCTTGGCGTGAATTAATGCAGCAGTCCATGGATAACCCCATCCATTGCAATGGAACATTGGCACTGTATATAAAAAAGTTAATTTGTTAGGCATATTCCATGCCGTTACACTGCCTGTTGACATTAGATAAGAACCCCTATGATGGTAGACAACCCCTTTGGGTTTTCCTGTTGTTCCTGATGTATAGCTTAAAGAGATGGCCTGCCACTCATCATCAGGTAAAGACCATTCAAAGTTATCATCTCCTGTTAAAAGAAAATCCTCATAAGTCCATTTACCTATTCTTTCACCCTCACCTTCTTTAAATATTGCTTGTTCATCATGAATATCAATAATAAGAATATTTTTTCCAAATAGGCTTAAAGCTTTTTTCATGGTAGGTGAAAATTGTGTATCTGTGATTAATAATTTTGCATCACTATGATCTAGAATATATGCAATTGTTTCTGCATCCAATCTTGTATTAATTGTATTAATTACCGCACCAATCATTGGAATAGAATAATGAGCCTCAAATATTTCAGGTGTATTAGCTGCAATTATGGAAACAGTATCTCCTTTACCAATACCTTGTTTTTCCAAAGCGCTAGCAAATTTCGTACAACGATTATAGGTTTCTAACCAGGTATAACTTCTTTTACCATAAACAAGTGACTCATAATTTGGATAAATATCTTTAGCGCGGGAAATAAAACTTAAAGGAGATAATGGAACAAAGTTAGCAGCATTTTTATCAAGATTTGTATCGAAATTATTCATCCATCCCTCCAAATTTTAATCAATACTACAAGAAATCAAATTAATTTACTAATGGTTTTCCTGTTTCTAATGTGTGTTTTATTCTTTCCTGTGTTTTAGACATCTGGATAAGTCGCATGAAAGCTTCAAGCTCTAAATTATATAAATCATCTTCTGTTAGATCAGAATTCATATTTGTATCACCACCACTTAAAACAAAAGCAATTTGTTTTCCAACTTCTAAACTATGATCCATTATTTTCTTTTCAGTGTAAAGTTTTTCTAACTTTTCAAACATTTTATCTTTTATAGAACTTCCTCCAAGTCTGAATACAGGTTCGCTGGGTTTGATATAATTGCTTTCAATATTATTAAGTAATTCAATAGCTGTTGTAAGTTGTCTATCCCTATTTATTACAACCTTATCTTTACTAAGAAAAAATTGATTAGGTTTAGCTTCGTTAGGAGAACTTGAAGTAATAGCATAACCAATAAGATCAAAGACTTTCATAGAAGCATATTCTGAATTTTCTTTTCCTTCAGGTGTTTGTAACCAACGCCACAACATTTCCTTACATCCTCCACCCGCAGGTATTAGACCGACTAGAGATTCAACAAGACCTAAAACAACATTTGTATGTGAGACAGAGTAATCACAATGAAGCACTACTTCAAATCCTCCTCCAATTGCTAACCCAGAAGGTGCTGCAATAAAAGGTTTATCTGCATATTTGATTGCTTTACAGGTTTGTTGAAAATCTACGATAAATTTTTCAATTTTTGACCACTCATTATTTTTAGCAAAATCCATTACATAATTTAAATTTACGCCTGCTGAGAATTGCATTGCTTCATTCATTATTATTGTGCTTTTATTATTTTGTGCAGCTTCTTTTAAAGCAAGCATAGAGTCTGTGCTAAGGGCATTAGCTTTAGTGGTAAATTCTACAATTTGAAAAGATGAAGAATCTTGTACGTTTGCAGAAGCGTTATGAAATGATTTTTTTAATTTAAGAGATCTAAGATTATCAATATTAGGATCAAGGTAGCCTGGTCTTTTTTCAAATTTAAAATTATTTTGAATTGTTTCAAAATAATTGATGTCAGTATTTTCCTGAATAAAGGAATTTGTCTCTATATTTGATAACATCTCGAATGGACCAATAGTCCAATTAAAGCCTAATCTTAGAGCATCATCAATATCTATATATTTAGATGATACATCAGGAATTAGAAAAGCAGCATACCTAATTACTTTTGTTAGTATCGATTTTGCATAATTGCCATATTTATCATCTCTTTCGATTAATTTTTTTATATCTATTTTATCACCCAATCCTAAATTTATTTTTTTACTAGGAGAGTATTCTCCAGTTTCTAGGTTAATTGCTTCAAGAATTTTTTTACCGTCTGACTTGTTCATCCTGTAAAAACCACCCTTGCCTTTTCTTCCAGTGTAACCTGTATCAATTAGTTTTTTTACTAACGGAATTTCTTGGGCAACTTCGTGAAAGGGATCTTCAGTTGGTAATTCTTTAATGAAACTTTTTAAGACATCTGCCATCAAATCGATACCGATTAAATCATACAAACCAAAAATACCTGTTTTAGGAATACCCATTGGTCTACCAAATACTGCATCTGCTTCTTCAATTGATATATTCATTTTAAATGCTTCAGTCATAGCAACTTGCATTGCATAAACACCAATCCTATTTCCAATAAATCCTGGAGTATCATTACAAATGATTACACCCTTTCCAAGTTGTTCATCACAAAAAGATTTTAAGAAATTAATTTTTTCAGTATCATTAATTGGCTCAGTCACAATTTCTAAAAGAGCCATGTAACGAACTGGATTAAAAAAATGTGTGATGCAAAAATTTTTCTTCATATCCTCAGACATATTTGCAGATAAAACTTTCAAAGGAATAGTTGAGGTATTAGATGAAATTATAGAAGAAGGTTTACGTGCATCTTGTATTTTAGAATATATAGAATGTTTAATATCAATTCTTTCTACTACAGCTTCAACAACCCAATCAGCTTCTGAGACAGCAGAAAAATTATCTTCTATATTTCCAGTTTCAATATGTTCTGCCTTATTTTTTTCTACAAGTAGTGGGGGTCTTGATTTTATAATTCTTTCTTTAGCTTTTTCTGTTATTTGATTTCGTGATCCCTCATTTGAAGGCAGATCAAGGAGAGTCACAGAAATTCCTGCATTAGCAACCTGAGCAGCAATACCACTACCCATAGTCCCAGATCCTATAACTACTACTTTTTTAATATTCATTTGAGTTCTATAAAGCTGAGCTTATATAAGAAAAATTTGATGTATGAAAATAATTTAAGCATAAGAGTGGAAATTAATATAAATATCTCTTATAGGCCCGAAAAATGAAAAAAAACCCTTCAAGAAATGTCCATTTTTCAAAAGGACCAAGCGAAATTTTAGATGATATTAATTCATCCATAGATATTGATCAGCGTCTTTATGAAGAAGATATAGCAGGCTCAATTGCGCACGCTAAAATGCTTGGTAAGCAAAAGATAATAAACAAAAAAGAACAAAGTGCAATAGTCTCTGGGCTTAAAGCAATTGAAAAAGATATTGAAAAAAACAAAGTAGATTTTTCAAAAAAACTTGAAGATATTCACATGAATATTGAAAGTTTACTATTTAAAAAAATTGGAAAAGTTGCAGGTAAACTTCACACGGCAAGATCTAGAAATGATCAAGTAGTAACTGATTTAAAATTATGGATTAAAAAAGAGTCAAAATTCTTAGATAGTGAGCTAAAGAAATTTCAGAAAACTTTGATTAATATTGCAAAAAAAAATACTGAAACAATTATGCCTGGTTACACACATTTACAGATTGCTCAACCAATATCATTAGCTCATCATGTTTTAGCTTATGTTGAAATGATTGGTAGAGATAGAACAAGACTTAAAGATTGTTTATATCGTTTAAATGAAAGTCCATTAGGTGCAGCTGCACTTGCAGGAACCTCATTTCCTATTGATAGAAAATATACATCTATAGAATTAGGCTTTAGAGAGCCGACAAAAAACGCAATGGATACAGTTTCAGATAGAGATTTTGTAATAGAATTTTTATTTGTTTTATCTTTGATCGCTGTTCATTTTTCAAAAATAGCTGAGGAAATTGTACTTTGGTCAAACCAACAATTTAATTTTATAAATTTACCAGACGATCTTTCAACTGGCAGTTCAATTATGCCACAGAAAAAAAACCCTGATGGCGCAGAACTTGTCAGAGGAAAAACAAGTATTATCATTAGCAATTTAAGTTCAATGCTTAATATTGTTAAAGGATTGCCACTTTCATATAGTAAAGACTTACAAGATGATAAACAATTAACTTTTAACTCATACGACAATGTTTACTTGTGTGTAAAAGTTATTAATGAAATTTTATCAAAATCAACATTCAATAAAACTAAAATGAAAGAGTTGATAGACAATTCAAATGCCACTGCTACAGATTTAGCTAATTGGTTAGTCCAAAATCTTAGTTATTCTTTTAGAGATGCTTATAATGTTACAGGAAAGGTTGTTTCTTATTGTTCAAGAAAAACAATAAATATAGATTCATTATCTCTTGATGAATTAAGAAAGTTCGACAAAAATATCACAGCAGATGCAAAAAAAGTGCTATCAGCTATCAATAGTGTAAATTCAAAAACTAGTTTTGGGGGAACAGCTCCCAAAATTACTAAAAAAATGATAAAATTTGCTATAAAAAAATACCTGTAATGATCAGACTAATATTATTATCATTTTTATTGTTTACTTTTAGTTGTGGGAAAGTTGGCCCATTAAGCTTGCCAGAGGATCAAGTAGACAAATCAGTAATTACATACCCGTGTGATGAAGCATGTTTAGAGAAATTAGAAGAAGAAAAAAAACGTCAACAATCTGTTGTTATAAATACTGATTAAATGCTTAATTATAAAAATAATGACCCATATATTGAGGGTACTTCATTGCATGACTTAGTGAAAGTTTGTGAAACCCCTTTTTATGTATATTCACAAGAAAAAATTATTAATCAAGTAAATAAAACTAAAGCAATCTTAGACAAGAATATTTTTTATTCAGTTAAATCTAATTCAAATCAGGCTATTTTGAAATTAATGAACTCATTAGATATTGGAGCAGATGTAGTTTCAGTTGGTGAGCTTAAAAGAGCTTTAGAGGCTGGCTTTAATCCAAATAAAATTATTTTTGAAGGTGTGGGGAAATCTGAACAAGACTTACTTTATGCAATGCATAAAAATATACGATTAATTAATACTGAATCTTTAGAAGAAATTAAATTACTTGATAGTTTAGCAACTGAAAAAAATAAGGTTGTTGATATTGGGGTCAGGCTTAATCCAGATATTGATGGAGAAACTTTGAGTAAAATTTCTACAGGCAAAAAAACGGATAAGTTTGGTATCGAAATTGATAAAATAGACAAAATTATTGAATTAGTCAAAACTTGCAAAAGTTTAAATTTAGTTGGTATTAGTTGCCATATTGGAAGTCAAATAAGTAAAATTGAAGCTTATAAAAATACTTTTAATCAAATGAAAATAGCTGCTAATAAGTTTGTTGAGTCAGATATTAATATAAAACATGTTGATTTGGGTGGAGGATTCCATGTTAAATATAAGGACTCTGATCCAGATTTTAATATTGAGATGGTAAAAAAAGAACTTGATAATTGTTTTGCGCAAACAAAATATGAACTTTCTTTTGAGCCTGGTCGGTATTTAATTGCTGAGGCAGGAATTACTGTTACTTCAATTATTACAATGAAAAATAACGGAGGTATCAACTATTTAATTGTTGATGCTGGTATGAATACATTAATACGTCCAGCCATGTATGCTGCACATCATGAAATATTAGCAATAAATATAAACTCTGAGGAGTTTATGGATTATACTATTGCGGGTCCAATTTGTGAAAGTTCAGATATTTTTTCAAGAAATATAAAATTAGCTACACAAAAAATCGGTGATCTTCTAGTTATTAAAAATACAGGAGCTTATGGAAAGGTGATGTCTTCAAATTATAATTCTAGACCGTTGCCTTCTGAAATTTTAGTCAACAAAGATAATTATGCAATTGTTTTTTCTCCAGAGAAAATTGAGAAAACAATTGAAGCTGATATACTTCCTAGCTGGTTATAATTAATTTAAAGTGTTGTGTATAATTTTAGCTAAGTCTGAGATTATCAAATTTAAATTAAAGAAAAACTCCCTAATATAGAAATCAATAATAACGAAAGTATTTAAACCATAGGATCGATAAATCCATATGGCTAAAATTACAATTATAGCTAGAGCGATTACTATAGTTGAATTGATAACGCTTGGTTTTTCTTGTCTAACAACTGTACTTGGTAAATTTTTAACTGGACCTTCTTCTAATTTTTTTTGTTGTTTATTATTTTTTATATCTTGATCTAATTCTTCTTTTTTTGAAGATGGGACAGATGAAGTAAGATCAGAATTATCTAATTCTTGAAACCACCGATGATTACAGTTTACACATTCAACCATTCTACCATTTGGTTTAAGATCTGCAGAGTTCACTAAATACTTGAATTCACAATTAGAGCAAACAATGAACATAAATTATATATAGATCAGTCAGGCTAGTATATAAAACAAAATAATAAAGTATGTTAATTTTAAAAAGTATAATATTTTATATTTCCTTGGTTATATGGACTGTACTGATGGGTATTATCTGTTTACCATTCCTTTTTTTACCAAGTTCTTTACTTAAATATCCAACCAAACTTTGGATACGTGTCATTTTTATTTTTCTTAATCTGATATGTAATATTAAACACAAAATTGAAGGTTTAGAAAATATTCCAAATGAAAGTGTCTTAATTGCTTCTAAACATCAGTCCGCATTCGAGACACTCGCACTCTATTACTATTTAAATGATTGTTTTTTTGTGCACAAAAGAGAGCTATTCTTAATCCCTATTTTTGGCCAATATCTATTCAAGTCTAATATGGTTGCAATAAATAGAGATGGGGGAACGAAAGCGATGAGAGGTATGTTAAAAAAAGTTCAGTCAAAATTATCTTTTGGATCATCAATTATTATTTTTCCTGAAGGAACAAGGAAATTGCCTGGTAGTAAACCTAATTATAAAACAGGTTTTATTGGAATTTATAATCATACAAAAAGAAAAATTCTCCCCGTAGCTTTAAATTCAGGTTTATGCTGGTCGAAACAATCTTGGGTTTTAAAAAAAGGAATAATTACCATTAAATTTCTTCCAGTAATTGGTGAAGGTTTAGATAAAAAAGTTATATTAGATGAAGTTCAAAATAGTATAGAGACTGCTTCAAATTTATTATTAAATAACTAATTCTTTTCTGTAGGATCAAAAGTTCCTGCTTGACCGATCTCTTCAATAATTTTTCTAATTTCTTTTGATTTTATAAATTTTTCTTCCAAAAATTTTAGATCATTATTTCTTATTGCCTTTTGATAAGTAAGTAAATCTTCACTAAAACGTCCAAGCATTTCTAGAACGGCTTCTTTATTTTTTTCATAAACATCCCTCCACATTACTGGATCACTTCCCGCCAACCTTGTGAAATCTCTAAATCCTGCAGCTGAGTATTTAATAACTTCATCTTTCATTTGAGATTCAAGCTCAGTTGCAGTGCCAACTACAGAGTATGCAATGAGCTGGGGAATATGAGACGTCATAGCTAATACCCTGTCATGACGTGTGGGTTCCATGATTTCTGTATTCATTCCAAATGACTCCCAAGTATTTGAAATTGATTTTGTTGATTCACTACTATTTTCCATTGGAGTCAAAATACAGTATCTATTCTCAAACAACTTTGCGAATCCAAATTCTGGTCCACTTTTCTCTAATCCTGCAATTGGGTGAGCTGGAACAAATAAAATTTTTTTATTATCAATTGATTCTTTAAAATCTTCAATAACACTTACCTTAGTTGATCCAACATCCGTTAATAGAGTTGTTTCATTTATATAGCTATTTAATTGATTAAATATATCTTTGTATGAGCTTAAAGGTGTGCAAATAAAAATGATATCAAATTGTTGATTATATTTATTTAAATCATTTTCTATTGCATCGACAAGATTTAAATCGTTAGAAATACTTATTACATCATTATTTTTTTCAATAGCAAAAATTTTTTTTGATAATTTTTTTTCTCTAAGTACTCTGGCTATTGAGGATCCTATTAACCCCATACCAATGACCAAAGCTGAATCATACATTATTTTAGACATTAATTTTTTTCAAACTTTCAACTGTCATATTCATTTCTTCTTTCGTACCAATACTAATTCGCAGAAAATTTGGGAGATTATAGCTATTTAAACGCCTTATAATAATGCCATCATTCATAAGATGATTACTAATTTTCTCAGCTTCTTCTTCTGAGGTTTCAATTAAAGTAAAGTTTCCTTCAGTTTGTCTGGTTTTAATATTTAGAAGTTTGAGCTCCGTTTCAAACCAATTTTTGATTTCAGAATTTAATTTAACAGAATTTTCAATATGTTCTTTATCCTCCAAAGCTTTAATTGCCAAAGATTGAGAAATAGTTGTTGTATTAAAAGGGGGTTTTATTTTATTAATTATGTCAGTTATTTTTTTACTTGAATAACACCAACCAACTCTTAAAGCCGCAAGTCCATATGTTTTTGAAAATGTTCTTGTTAAAATAATATTTTCATATTCATCCGTTAGACTAAATCCTTTATCATAATCATCTTTTTGTACGTATTCAACATAAGCTCCGTCTATGACAACTACAATATTTTTAGAAATTCTATTCATCAATTTAACTAGTTTATCTCTAGATAAATAAGTTCCTGTAGGATTATTAGGTGAAGCAATATAAATTACTTTAGTTGCTTCATTTGTTTGATCTATAAGATTTTCAATATTTAAATTAAAATTCTCATCTTCCTTAATTTTTTTTGGAACTGCGCCAACTACTTTACTGACAATTGAATACATTTCAAAACCATGGTTAGCATGGAGAATTTCATCACCATCTTGACAAAATGCCAAAGCTGCAAATAATAATACTTCATCTGAGCCAGAACCAAGAATAATTCTATTGCTATCAATAGAAAAATTTTTTGCTATTATTTCTCTTAATGATGATCCATCGATTTCTGGGTATCTGTGTAAATCATGATTAATTTTTTTTTCTTCTAAAAATTCAATTACTTTTGGAGAAGCGCCATAGGGATTTTCGTTAGAAGAAAGTTTTATAACTCTTTTATTATTATTTAATTTTGCCTTACCACCTTTATAAGCATTTATATTTTCTATAGATCTTTTTGATTGAATACTATCTTTTGATAATTTTTGAAGTTTTTCAGAAGATTGAAAAATTTCTCTCCATAATCTGACAATAGTATCTTTTGAATATGATCCTGTAAATTTAGCACTTAACCTATCTAGAATTTTTTGTTCCCTATCTGGATCAACAACTGAATTATCTTTTTTGTGCTTTCCAATTTCTAAAACAATTTTAGAACGATTGGATAATAAAGATAAAATTTCATCATCAATATCATTAATTTTGCTTCTTAAATTGTCTAATTCTTTATTTTTCATAATTCGCGACGTTTCTTTACAAAGTATCTTAAGATAAATCAAAATAAAGTAGTATTTAATTTAAAAAATGACGATTTATTGACTTAGAAAGATATATAAATATAAGACCGAATATCACCGATTTGAGACAGCTTGCGGGTGGAGCAATAATCAGCTAAAGCGTTTACACTCCTCCTTCATTCTTTCAAATAGTGTTAGATTAAGAAAGATATGAATACAAAATTTACTACTGACACCAAACTTGAAAGCGAAATAGCCTATTTCGAGAAAATTAATTTAAAGCTAGAATCAGGAGATGTTATAGATAGTTTTAAACTGGCATTTAAAACTTTTGGTAAATTAAATAATGATAAAACTAATGCTATTCTTGTGTGCCATGCTTTAACAGGTGATCAATATGTGGCGGGGAATAATCCCATTACTGGGAGAGAAGGTTGGTGGTCTAGAATGGTTGGACCAAATAAACCAATTGATACAAATAAATTTTTTGTAATTTGTTCAAATGTACTTGGTGGTTGTGCTGGTTCAACTGGCCCTAAAGAATTACAAAATGGAAGTGATGGTACATATGGTAGTAATTTTCCTTCCATAACAATAAAAGATATAGTGAAAGCTCAATCTTTATTAATTGAAAGTTTAAATATAGATAAATTATTTTCTGTCATTGGCGGTTCGATGGGAGCAATGCAAGCGCTACAATGGTCAATTGATTTTCCTGATAAAATATTTAATATAATACATATTGCTGGAGCTTTAAAACATTCGGCTCAAAACATTGCATTTCATGAAGTTGGACGACAAGCGATAATGAGCGATCCTATTTGGAAAAATGGAAAGTATTTTGAAAATAATGAGGTGCCAGAAAGAGGTCTATCAGTAGCAAGAATGATTGCACATATCACATATTTATCTGAAGATGCAATGCATAGAAAATTTGGAAGAAAACTTCAATCAAGAGATATTATTTCTTTTGGATTTGATGCTGATTTTCAAGTTGAAAGTTATCTAAGATATCAAGGTAAATCATTTGTTGAAAGATTTGATGCAAATTCATATCTTTATTTAACAAGAGCTATGGATTATTTTGATCATGATGAAACATTTAGAAAAAACGTTGAGTTTAGTCATAATCCAAATAACCATTTAAAATATTTAATAGTTTCCTTTACCTCAGATTGGTTATTCCCAACAATAGAAAGTAAAATGATCGTAAATCAATTAAATTCTCTATCAAGAGAAGTAAGTTTTCTAGAAATTGATACTGATAAAGGACATGATAGTTTTTTATTAGAAGAACCACAGTTAGATAATGTAATAAAAGGTTTTCTAACAAATAACTTTGCAAAGATAGATGAATAAAATTAATAGCATAAGAAAAGATTGGTCCCTTATTGAAACACTTATCGATCAAGATAGAAAAATCTTAGATATTGGATGTGGTGATGGTGGTCTTATGGAACAGTTAGAAAATAATCGTAATGCGATGACTCATGGTATTGAATTAAATAGAGATTTAGCTGCTAATGCTATTGCAAGAGGTTTCAACGTTACACATGGAAATGCCGAATTAGATTTGTCACAATATTCAAATAATAGTTTTGATTATGTAATTTTAAGTCAAACCTTACAAGCAATGATGAAACCTAAAGATATTCTATTAGAGTTATTAAGAATAGGATCAAGAGCAATAGTTTCTTTTCCAAACTTTGGACATTGGAAAATAAGATTACAACTTTTAATATCTGGAAAAATGCCAGTAACAGAGAGTTTACCTTATACATGGTACGACACACCAAACATTCATTTTTTTACAATTAAGGATTTTTTAAATTTGTGTAATGAAATGAATATTATGATTGAAAAAAGTATTGGACTGACATCTAAAGGTAGGCAATTTGATATAAGTGAATCAGTAACTGGAGTTAATTTTTTCACTCATGAAGCTATCTTTTTATTAAGTTATAAAAATTTTGAACCAATCAAAATTAAATCATCAAAAAAAGTTTTTACAAAAAATTCTGTTATTGCAAATTAATTATTAGATGAAAGTTGAAATTATAAATCAATTAGAAGATAACTACTCTTTTGTTTTATACAATGATACACCTAACAGCTGTGTGATTGATCCTGCTGAAAGTACTCCTATATTAAATTTTGTTTTTGAAAATAATTTAACCATAGAAGATATATTTATTACACATCATCATAAAGATCACACATCAGGTGTAAAAGGAATACTTAATGCTTTTCCAGAAGTTAATATACACTCTCCAAGTGCTCAGATTGAAAATACAAGATTTATTTTACGTGATCAAGATGAGGTGAACTCATGTTTGAATACATTTAAAATAATAAAAACACCTGGGCATACATTA
>CABYBP010000002.1 GCA_902517315.1 uncultured Alphaproteobacteria bacterium | reverse complement strand
TCAAAACGATGAAGATCAAGATAATGAAAATGAAAATAATGATGAACAAAAAAATGATGAACAAACTGAGTCAAATATTGAAATGCAAACAAGTGAAACAGCTGTTGAGCAGTCAGTTTCATTAGAAGAAAATGATGAAATGGGAGAAGAAAGTGGGGATACTGAACTAGATTATTTACCAGATAGAAAATTTTCTTCTTATTGTTTTCAAAGAACTTGTAAAAGTTGATATCTTAAATCAAAAAAATCAAAAATATATTAATATTAGTTTAAAACCCTTTATGGGTGTAACGTTGTCCAAGGAAACAATATGTAATTTTGATTTCCCAAAAAATTCATTAATTATGCAATTAGAAACCGATGAAGTTGATTTTGATATTGAAAATAAACAAGATGCAACAATATAAGAGAAATGATTGTATTTAATCTTAATTGTTCTGATTGTAATTTTTCTTTTGAAGGATGGTTTGAAAATACAAAAGACTATAATCAGCAAAATAAGAAAGGACAAGTAACTTGCCCCTCTTGCAATAGTATTGAAATTAAAAAAGGTTTAATGGCACCTAACGTTGCAAAAAAATCAAATGCAAAAATTACTAAAAGAAATAAATCAATCGCTTCTAATGTAAAGAAGTTTAAAAAGATTATTGAAAAAGAATTTGATTATGTTGGTGATAACTTTACTGAAGAAGCAAAAAAAATTAAATATGGTGAAGTAAAGGAACGTGCAATTTATGGCGAAGCTTCAATTGAGCAAACCAAAGAACTAATTGATGAGGACATTGATGTATTACCATTACCTTTTTCAACAAAAAAAACTAATTAATTAAATTTGCAGAACAAAAATAATTGATCATGTAATTATTTGATAACTTCCATTCCCTATTTAATGGATCAAAAACAAGACCTTTAACATTATTAAAATGGAAATTTTCTTTTGTTAAAATTTTTATTAATTCTTCAGGCTTAATCAATTTATTATAATCATGTGTTCCTTTTGGAATCCAATTAAGGATATTTTCGGCTATATCAATTGCAAATAATTTAGAAAGTAAATTTCTATTAATTGTAGAAATGATAATCACACCATTTTGATTTAAATTTTTTTTTATATTTTTTATTGTTTTTTTCCAATTATCTAAATGCTCTAATACTTCAAACATTAGTATTAAATCAAATTTTTCATTTAATTTTGATTTTTCAATATCATTATAAATATATTTAATTTTAAGTTTATTTTTTTTGGAATGTATCTTAGCAGCTTTTATATTATTTGGAGCAAAATCTATCCCTGTAACCTTAGCGCCTAGTCTTGCTAGTGGCTCACAAATTATTCCTCCACCACAGCCTACATCGAGTATTTTTAAATTTTTGATGTTTCTATTATTGATTTGATCCAATATATAAGTCATTCGATGTTTTTTAATTTGATGAAGAATCTTAAATTTACCATTTTCATTCCACCATTCGTCTGAAAGTTGATTAAACAAGGTAAATTCTTCATTTTTTGATTTTATATTCATCATATATCTTGTTTGTTAGAAACAATAATTATATTAGCTGAAATAATTTAAAAATTATTTAAGTCAATGAAACTCGTAGTAATGAAATTTGGCGGTACTTCAGTGGGTAGTATCGATAAAATTAAAAATGTAGCAAATATTGTTGAAACACAACTAAATGATAAAAAATTGATTGTTGTTTTATCTGCAATGTCAGGTGTAACAAATAAAATGCAAGAATATATAGATGAAATTGAGTCAAATGAAATTATTGAAAATGATTTAATTTTAACATCTGGTGAATCTGTCTCAGTTGGAATCCTTTCAGCTATTTTAAAAAAAAGAAATATCAAATCTATTCCATTACTTGGATGGCAAATCCCAATTATAACAGACAGCAATCATCAAAAAGCTAAAATCTTAAATATTGATAAAGTTAGAATTGACCAATATCTAAAAGATTATGACGTTATTGTAGTTGCTGGATTTCAAGGTGTAGATTTAGTTGGAAAAATTACTTCATTAGGAAGAGGTGGCTCCGACACAACCGCTGTTGCCGTTGCTGCAGCTGTTGATGCTGATAGATGTGATATTTATACTGATGTTGACGGTGTTTATACAACTGATCCAAATCTTGAGCCCAAAGCTAAAAAAATTAATAAATTAGCATTTGAAGAAATGTTAGAAATGTCTTCTACTGGAGCAAAAGTACTTCATACTCGTTCTGTTGAATTAGCAATGAAAAATAATCTTACTTTGCAAGTACTTTCTTCAATAACAAAAGACAGTGGCACTCTTATTGTAGATGAAAAGAAATTAATTGAAAAAGAAATAGTGAGTGGAGTAAGCTATAGTAACAATGAATCAAAACTAACTTTATCTGGTATTGCCGATAAGCCTGGTATATCTGCAACGATATTTGGATTATTAGCTAATAACAACATTAATGTAGATATGATTGTTCAAAATACATCACAAGATGGTGTAACTGCAAATATTACGTTTACAGTTCCAAACAGTGAAATTCATAATGCTAATAAATTATTAGAAGATAATCAAAATTTAATAGATTTTAAATCTATTGAAACCGATATTAATATTTCTAAAATTTCAGTAATTGGTATGGGAATGATGTCTCAATCTGGAGTTGCAAAAAAAATGTTTGCAACACTAGCAGATAATTCTATAAATATATTAGCAATCTCAACATCAGAAATAAAGATCAGCGTCTTAATTGATAAAAAATTCACAAAAATTGCTGTAAAATCTTTACATGAAGCATATAATCTAAATAAGTAAATGAAAACAGTAGGCCAAATTTTATCAATTGAAAGAAACTCCAAAAACTTTTCAATTAGAGATATAGAAATTGAGTTAAAGATTCCTAAAAACATTATTATTGATCTTGAAAATGATAATATTAAAAACAATTCAGATATTATTTTTAATATCGGTCACCTAAGATCTTACTCAAACTTTCTTAATCTAGATACTGATATAATTATTAAAAAATTTAAAGGTGAAGTATCATTTAATATTAAGGAAGAGAAAAAGAATATTTCACCTATTGTTGAAAACAATTTTTTTAAAATAGAAAAATTTTTCGCTGCTTCTATTATTTTGATAATATTTACTTCATTTTATTTTTTATTTATTGATCAGGATGATAATGAAATTAATTTTGCTTTAGTGCCAGATATACCTGAAAGTTTGGAACCCATAGTAGAAAAAGCTAATACTTTTAATCTATCTCAAAGCAGTGATGTAAATAATAGTAATTTGGTAAATAACTCTAGTGCTATAGCATCTATAGAATTTGATGAAGATGTAACTACAGTTGCAACATTAAAAATGTTAAATCCAACTTGGCTACAATTAAGAGATAAATCAAATAATATTGTTTTAAGCAAATTAATGGATAAAGATGATGAATTTTCATATGAATTAAAATTGAATTACAATATCACAGCAGGAAATGCGGGAAATATTTTAGTATTAATAGATGGTGATGTGAGAGGAAAGATAGGTAAATACGGCGATATATTAGACTCTTTCGTTTTATACAAAGATTTTACAAACTAAATAGATGCTAAGACCGTATCAACAAATTAATAGAAGAAAATCGCGTGTTATTAAAGTTGGAAATGTAAGCATTGGAGGCAATAATCAAATTGCAGTTCAAACAATGACAAACACTCTTACCTCTAATGCAAAAGATACTATTGCTCAAATAGAAAGATCAGCAAAACTAGGAGTTGATTTAGTTCGTGTTTCTATTCCAGATAAAGAATCTTCAAATTCTCTTAAAGAAATAGTAAAACACAGCCCAGTACCTATTATTGCGGATATACATTTTCATTATAAAAGAGGAATTGAAGCAGCAAATAATGGCGCATCTTGTATTAGAATAAATCCTGGTAATATAGGAAGCATTGAAAGAATAAAAGAAGTTATAAAAGCAGCAAAAGATAATAATTGCTCAATAAGAGTAGGTGTAAATGCAGGAAGTTTAGAAAAACAAATTTTAGAAAAATTTTCTGAACCTAACCCAGAAGCTTTAGTTGAAAGTGCTAAATTAAATATCAAGATACTTGAAGATAATGATTTTACCAATTTCAAAATCAGTGTGAAATCTTCAGATATATTTATGTCTATAAAAGCGTATGAGCAATTAGCCGAATTATGTGATTATCCATTGCATTTAGGCATTACTGAGGCAGGAGGAAAAAGAACAGGTTCAATTAAATCTTCAATTGGAGTAGGCAATTTACTTTTGAGAGGAATAGGAGATACTATTAGAATATCACTCTCAGATGAACCAGAGGAGGAAGTAAGAGTTGGTTTTGAAATCTTAAAAAGCTTAGGGTTGCGGAACAGAGGTGTAAAAATTATATCATGCCCTTCATGTGCAAGACAACAATTTGAAGTAATAAAAACTGTAAAAAATTTAGAAAAAAAATTAGATGACATTTCCACGCCTATAACAGTTTCAATAATTGGATGTGTTGTTAATGGTCCCGGTGAAGCAACCATGACAAATATTGGAATAACTGGTGGCGGTAATGATACACATATGATTTATCTTGATGGTAAAAAAAATAATGTTGTAAAAAATGTTGATTTAGAGAGTTATCTTGAAGATCTTATTAGAAAAAAAACAAAAGAAATAGAACTTAGTAATTAATATGAAATTAAGATCAGTAAGAGGTACACATGATATATTTGGGGAAGAAATAGATAAATTTAACTTTATTTCTAATATTGTTTCTAAAAATGCTAATTTAAAAGAATATAAAGAAATCCAGACACCAATTTTTGAATTTAGTGATTTATTTGCAAAACCTCTTGGCGAACATTCTGATGTTGTGTTGAAAGAAATGTATTCATTTGAAGACCGAAATAATGAATTTTTAACACTTCGACCTGAGTACACAACGCCTATGATTAGAGCGGCTATTACTAATAATCTCTTAAACGATCTTCCATTAAAAATTTTTGGAATTGGGCCAATGTTTAGAAGGGAAAGACCACAAAAGGGTAGATATAGGCAATTTAATCAAATTAATTTTGAAATACTTGGAACTAGAGATTTTCTTGCTGATGTTGAGTTAATTTCTCTATCAAATAATATTTTAAACGAATTGTTACCTAAATCTAAAATAAAACTTTATATTAATTCTTTAGGAGATAAAAAAACATTAATTGATTTTAAAAAAAGTCTTACAAAATATTTTACTACACATAAAAAAAAACTATCAGAAGAAAGTATTAAAAAAATTGAAACTAACCCTTTAAGAATATTAGATTCAAAAAATGAGGAAGATATTGAAATTTCACTATCTTCACCTAAAATTTATGAATACTTAAGTGATGAAGCTAAAAAGCACTACGAAGATCTTAAAAGATCATTAAATATATTAGAAATTGATTTTGAAGAAAAAGCTAATCTCGTTAGAGGTCTCGATTATTATTGTAATACAGTATTCGAATACAAATCAGATAATTTAGGGAGTCAAGATACATTACTAGGTGGTGGAAGATATGACGGTTTAATAAAAGTATTAGGTGGACCTGATATACCCGGTATTGGATGGGCTGCAGGTATTGAAAGAATAGCATTATTAATGGAGTCCGAAAAAAAAATAAGCTCAACTATTCATATAGCTGTAACAAATGAAAAATTTACAGATTATATTCTTTATCTACAAAAATATCTATCTGAAAATAAAATTTCATATTACTGGAATTATAAATACAATTTAAAAAAATCATTTACAAAAGCAAATACATCTTCAGCTTCATATATAATTATTATTGGAGAAAATGAGTTTAATGGTGATTTTTTTACTATTAAAAATCTAATGACTGGTGAACAAAAAGAATTAAAGCTTAATCAAATATTTAATCATTTGAATGATAAATCTAGATAAACAATTTTCAATAATTTTAGAAAAATTTAAATTAATTGAAGATTCATTAAACAATATGAATGATATTGACTCAAATGAATTAATTAAATTAAACAGAGAATATTCAGATCTCCGACCTATTGTAGAAAAAATTCAAGAATACAATAAATTACAAAAAGATATATTAAATCTTAATGAGTTAGTAAAAGATAATGATTTAGAAATTAGTAAAATAGCTGAATCGGAACTCATTGAAAAAAAAAATCAAATTAAAGATCTTGAACAGGAATTATTGAAGTTACTAATACCAAAAGATGAAAATGACTCTAAAAATTCAATTTTAGAAATCAGAGCTGGTACTGGAGGTGATGAAGCATCTCTTTTTGCTTCTGATTTATTGAATATGTATCAAAGATATGCTGATTTAAATTCTTGGAAATTTGATATTTTATCAATATCAGAAACAGGTTTAAAAGGAGTAAAGGAGGCTATTTGTAATATATCAGGGTTAAATGTTTTTTCAAAACTAAAATTTGAATCTGGTGTTCATAGAGTGCAAAGGGTTCCAACAACTGAAAATAGTGGAAGAGTACATACATCAGCTGCTACTGTAGCGGTTCTACCTGAAGCTGAAGAGGTTGATATTGAAGTTCTTGATAAAGATTTAAGAATTGATGTTTTTAGATCAAGTGGACCAGGAGGGCAATCTGTCAACACTACTGATAGTGCAGTAAGAATAACACACATTCCAACAGGTATAGTAGTTTCTCAACAAGATGAAAAATCTCAACATAAAAATAAAGCAAAAGCTCTAAAGATTTTACGATCAAGATTACTAGACAATCAAGTACAAGAAAAAAACAAAGAAAGATCTGAGCAAAGAAAAAATCAAGTAGGCTCTGGAGATAGATCTGAAAGAATAAGAACCTATAATTTTCCTCAAGGAAGAGTTTCTGATCATAGAATAAATCTTACATTGTATAATCTCTCAGAAATACTTGAGGGTAAAATAGATGAGTTGATAAATCCTTTAATTGCTGAAGAAGAGAGTACAAAGTTAGCAAATATGAAAAATGAATAATTTAATTAAAGAGAGTTTAACCAAATTAAAACAAAAAAATATTAGTAATCCGGAACTAGATCTAAGAATTTTACTAAAACATGCTTCAAAAAAAAATAATGAAATTATTTTAAGTAATCTTAATGTAGACAATATTGATATTGTTAAATTTAAATCTTATCTTCAAAAAAGAATTAATAGACAACCAGTAGCTAAAATTATTAAAAATAAACCTTTTTGGAAAAATAATTTTTATGTAAATAATTTTGTGTTAGATCCACGTCCTGAAACAGAATTAATCATTGAGGAAGCATTAAATATTTATAGAAACAAAAACCTTAAATTAAAAATATTAGATATTGGTACTGGATCAGGTTGTATCGCAATATCACTAGCAAAGGAATTTAAAAATTCATCTATTATAGCTATAGATATATCTAAAGAAGCATTAGAAGTTGCAGAAAAAAACTTAAAAATACATAATTGTTATAATCAAATTCAACTTAAGATGATTGATTTTAAAAATATTAATTCCAAGTTTGATTTAATTGTATCTAATCCACCATACCTAACAAACGAACAGTTTAATAATGCAGATCCAGAAGTTAAAAATTTTGAGCCTAAATTAGCTTTAGTTGGAGGAGATGATGGGTTAAAATTTTACAGAGAATATTCAAATAATCTAAAAAATTTAATGAATAAAAGTGCTTATTTTTTATGTGAAATTGGTATTAATCAGAGACAAGATTGTGAAGAAATATTTGAAAATTCTGGATTATATTTGAATAAAATAGTTAATGATCTTCAAGGAATCGAGAGAATGCTTAGTTTTTTAAAGATATAAGTTGAAAAAAATCATATGAACTGTATAGATAAGATAAAAGATTAATAATTTATTAAAATTTTTAATTTCCAAACAATATGTATAAAAAAAACGGTAGAACTGCTTATAAGAGTAATAGAAGAACCAGTTTTAGGAAACCTGGTGGATATAAAAATTTCAATAATAGAAATAGAGGAAACGTATCCCAGCAATATAGTAAGTATTTAAAACTTGCTAAAGAGGCATCAAGATCAGGTGACAGAATTCAATCTGAATACTATTATCAATTTACTGATCACTACTACAGAATAATGGTTGAGCTTGGTATAAATATAGAAGAAAATACAAATCTTGATGATCAAAAACAAAATACTTTAAATGAAGAAAGCTCTGAGAATCAGAGTGAGACAATAGAAGTAACTGGCAACGATAAAGTAGAAGATGATTCAATTGAATCAATTCCATTTATAGCCGATCCATCTAAAGAGAAAAGAACAAGATCAACGAAGTAGTTATTCGTATAACATACTCAAATGATCTGCATATATTATTTTATATTTTTCTTTAAATTTTTCTAACTCTTTACCTTGAAGTACTTTTCCAGAGGGAAGCTTTAGTTTTAGAGGATTAATATGCTTGTTCTGATAAATAATTTCATAATGTAGATGAGGTCCTGTAGAATTTCCTGTACTACCTACATAGCCTATAACTTCACCTTGATTAACTCTTACACCTTTAGAAATACCTTTCTTGTAATTTGATAAATGTGCATATGCAGTTTTATATCCATTATTATGCCTTATACGAATATATTTTCCATATCCTCCATTCCTTCCAGCATATTCAACAATTCCATTCCCTCCAGCATAAATTGGTGTTCCTGTAGGTGCAGCAAAATCAACACCTTTATGCATTTTATTGAAACCTGAGATAGGATGTTTACGCATACCAAAATTTGATGAAATTCTTGCGCCGTCTAAAGGTGTCTTTAATATTGATTTTTTAACATTTTTGCCCTCTCTGTTAAAATAATCAATATAACCATCATCTGTAATAAACTTAAAATATTCTAATTGTTTCCCATCAATTATTATTGAAGCATATTTAATATCATTATATTCTAGTCTACCAGTTTCAATTATTTCATCAAATTCATATGATATTGAAACAACAGTATCGACTCTAATATCCCTTTGAAAATCTAGATCAAAGCTAAAAAGGCTTATTATTTTAACTAAAATATCTGGTGATACACCATTTTTAAGACCATCTGAAAATAATGATTCTGTGATTGTATATTCTTTTGATTCAATAAATGAATCCTTAGTTAATTCTCTTATATTTAAATTTATTTCTTTATCTAAATTAATAGATATAATTGCATCACTGTTCTTAAAAAATTCAATTTTTTTTATTTCTCCAAAATTATTTTCAAAAACACTTATAATTTCTCCAGTTTTTATTTTCTTTAAATCAAAAGAGTTTTCTATCTTACTTATAATTTTGTAAATATTTTCTTGTTTAAAGTTTAAATTCTTCAAAATAGAGACAAAAGTATCACCTTGTAAAATTTCAATTTTTTTTACAACATATTGTTCTTTATCAATACTTTTTTTATTATTATGCGAAGAAACTTCTTCTTTCTTTTCTTGGATAATTTCTTTTTTTTCTTCTGCTATTTCTTTTTTTACAATTTCGTTCTTTAAAACTTTTTTCTCTGATAAATTAAAGTATTCAGAAATAAATAAATAATATCCTGATGATATTAAAGAAATTAAAAATAGATATTTTAAAATTCTAAACACTTAGAAATATTTTGAATTAAAATATATAAGTGGTTTCAATTTGTCGTTAGATTGTACTTCTAATATCTTACATATAAATATTACATGATCACCTTTTTTGATTTTATCCATTAGTTCACATTCAAGATTTGCTATGCAATTAGGTATAATTACTGTTTTATTTTTACCTTCAATAAATTTTATATTTTCTAATTTAGGTGTAGTTGAAGCAAAATTATCAGATAATTTTTTTTGTTTATTAGATAAAATATTTATTGATAAAAATTTAGTTTTTGAAAACTGCTTTATTGAAGATGAGTAACCACCTAAAGAAAACAAAACCATAGGAGGGGTAAGAGATAAAGAGTTAAATGAATTAACAGTTTTACCATATATTGAATTATTATTTTTAACACATACAATAGTAATTCCTGTTGAAAACTTACTAAGTGTTTTTTTAAAATTCTTTGTATTTACTTTTTTCATAATCTTTTCTGCATATAAATTGAGTCAACCCACTTATTTTTCTTAAAACCGGCTTTATTAATAGTTCCAATATATTGAAATCCATTATTTTTATGTATTTTTATAGAAGCATAATTATTTTTTCCACCAATCACTGCTATTAAATTTTTAATCTTTGTAATTTTTCTACATATTTTAACAAGTTCTCTTAGAATTTTATTACCATAACCTTTATTAATAAAATCTGGATCTACATAGATTGAATGTTCATATGAAAACCTGTATCCACTTTTTTCTCTAAAATTATTTACAAAGGCCAGTCCAATAACTTCATTATCTTTAATTGCTAAAATAAATGGTAAATTATTTTTTTTAATTTTCTTTAATAATAAATTAAATGTTGATTTAGATAATTTTTTTTCTTCAAAATTAGAGAATGAATTTTCAATAAAATAATTATAAATTTTTAGAGCTTTAGAGATTTCATTATCTGTAAAATAATTTATTTTTACCTTCATTTATCTCCTAATATCAATATTCAATTGTATGAATAATTCTAAACTCTGAATATTATTTAATAAAAAATTGATCAATATGTTTATAATTTTATTTAATAAATTAATGATTAAAAAAGGTTAAATTAAGTAAAATTTTAAAATATCATACAATATTTCAAATATTGCTTTAGCTTTAAAAGTCATTATATTTCATCTTACTATATTTTTATAAAATAAACCCATTTGGGTGTGTAGCTCAGCGGTAGAGCACTGCCTCGACACGGCAGGGGTCACAGGTTCAATCCCTGTCACACCCACCATTAAAATTTAAATAAATATTCTTGAAATTTAATAATATGATATATCTATATTTCATGTTCAAATGTTTATTAGTAGCTACTCTAATCGCGTCATTCATTTTCTTAATAATAGACGTAATTTGGTTAAGCCTTGCTACAAAGTCTTTTTATAGACCCCTAATTGGTAATTTATTAGCTGATAAGCCTGTCATGTGGGCTGCCGCTCTTTTTTACCTATTATATGTCTTTGGTATGGCTTTGGTTGTAATTCAACCCTGCGTTGTATCAGGTAACTTAATGCGAACATTATACACTGGCTTCATTTTTGGTTTGGTTGCGTATGGCACATATAATTTAACCAATATGGCTGTACTTAAAGGATGGTCACCAACTGTTACTTTCGTAGACATGTTTTGGGGTGGTTCATTGACTGCTGTGTCAGCTACCTCTGGACTATATTTAGCAAAAAAATTAGTACATTTTTAATTAAGTCGATCCATTCCGAATTCTAGAATCTTTATCAGTATAGGGTTTTGATCTAATTTATTTTTATACTTTTTAATAAAAGTGTTAATTTTATTATTACAAAGATCAGTAACTTGTTTCTCACCAATTAATTGTAGTAAAGTACTTTTACCTTGCTCGACATCTTTACCTGGTGTTTTCCCAATTTTTTTAAAAGTTCCAATCTCATCAATTAAGTCATCTATTACTTGAAAGATTAAACCAAACAACATTCCAAACTCTTTGGCAAATCGAATATCTTTTTTATTTTTATCTTTTAATATAAAAGGTGCAGAAAAAGAGAATTCAAATAATTTACCAGTTTTTCTAGAATACATATCTAAAATTTTATTTTTTGATAATTTTTTATTTTCAAATTCTAAATCTAAAGCTTGGCCAAGAGCTAGTCCTTTGTGTCCAATAGATAAAGAAAGATAATTTATTAATTTTAATTTAGGAGAATCATTTTTCTTACTAATATTTCCTGAAATTAATTCAAATGCTAAATCGTGTAAAGCATCTCCTGCTAAAATTGCACTAGCTTCATTAAATTTTTTATGTGTACTTAATTTACCTCTTCTATAATCATCATTATCCATTGATGGTAAATCATCGTGAATTAGAGAGTACGAATGTATACACTCAATACATGAAGCTATGATGAAGGCATCATTTGATGAAATTTTTGCTATTTTTGCTGACTCCATTACTAAAAATGGCCTTATTCTTTTTCCTCCATTCATAGAGCCATAAAATATCGCCTTTGATAAACTAGATTTGTCTAGCTTATTTTTTAAAAGTTTTTTAAATTTAATATCAAACTTTCTTTTATTTACATTTATTAACGTTTTTAAGTTCATAGATAACAATTTATATTTGTTTTAATTTCTAAATTATTTAATACCAATATGCGAATGTATTTATGAGAATAGAAGAAGAAATTAAACTTGACTACTCAGATGTCCTTTTTAGACCTAAAAGAAGTACTTTAAAAAGTAGGAAAGATGTAGATTTGAATAGAAAATATACTTTTAAATATTCAAAATTATCATGGAAAGGAATTCCAATAATAGCCTCTAATATGGATGGTGTTGGTGAAATAGATGTTGCAAAAAAATTAACTTCTCACAAATTAATGACTGCTTTAACAAAACAGCATGATATTAATCAAATAACAGATATTTACAAAAAAAATATATTCTTTGATACAATTTCTTTAAGTTGCGGTACAAGTAAAGATAGTTACGATAGGTTAAATTTAATTTTAAAAAAATATCCAAAATTCAAATTTATATGTATTGATGTAGCAAATGGTTATTCAGAAAATTTTAGTAATTTTGTATCAGAGGTGAGAAAAAAATATCCAAAAAAAACTATTATAGCAGGTAATGTTGTAACTGCAGATATGACTCAGGAATTGGTTTTAAGCGGGGCAGATATTGTAAAAGTTGGTATTGGTCCTGGAAGTGTTTGTACTACAAGAATACAAACAGGAGTAGGATATCCTCAACTAAGTGCAGTAATGGAATGTGCTGATGCAGCACATGGATTAGGAGCACATATTATTGCCGATGGAGGCTGTACTTGTCCTGGAGATGTCGCAAAGGGATTTGGTGCTGGTGCAGACTTTGTTATGCTTGGTGGAATGCTAGCAGGTCATAAGGAAGGCGGGGGTGATATAATCGAAGAAAATGGAAGTAAATTTATTGAGTTTTATGGATCGAGTTCTGAAGAGGCAAATGAGAAACATTACGGCGGTCTTGCAAATTATCGATCATCTGAAGGAAAAAAAGTTAAGATAAGAATGAAGAATTCGTTAGATAGTACAATTAGAGACATTCTAGGAGGAGTGCGAAGTAGTTGTACATACGTAGGTGCTTCATCATTAAAACAGCTTAGTAAATGTACTACATTTGTGAGAGTAAATAATCAGTATAATGACACTTTTGGGAAAGTGTAGATTAATAACCTATTGCCATACCATCCTTTCGAGGATCTGATCCCCCAATAAGTGCTCCATTTTTTCTATCTATTTTTATGCATTGACCCCCACCAATAGCATGTTTATTTATTTTAATCTTATGACCAGCATTCTTTAACTTTTTAACAATTTTATCATCTAATGAATTTTCAACATTTAAGAGGCCGTTAAGAGCAAATGCTCGAGATAAATCTAAACCTTCTTGCACTGTCATGTTGTAGTCGATTATATTTTGAATCAAATGAGATTGACCAATTGGTTGATATTGCCCTCCCATTACCCCATAAGAATATAATGTCTCATCGTTTTTATCAGTTATTAGACCGGGTATTATTGTATGAAGCGGTCTTTTATGACTATCAATAGAGTTTGGGTGATCATCTTCTAATCTGAAATTTACACCTCTATTTTGAAAAAGAATTCCTGTTTTATTGCTTGTAATTCCACTCCCAAAACCATGACATATTGAATTAATAAAAGATACTGAATTCAAATCTCTATCTACAACACTTAAATATATTGTTTCAGGGTGAGAAGTTACATAGCTTTTTTTTGAAGAGTAAATTTTATTTTTATTAATTTTAGAACACAAAAAGCTTATATATTCATTACTTAAATAATGTTTAATATTTATATTGTTAAAATTTGGATCACCAAATATTGTTTCCTTAACCTCAAAACATATTTTTGAAATTTCAGCTTGAAAATGATATCTTTCAAAACTTGAAGGATTGTATTTCTTGATATTTAATTTCTCAATCATCGCCATCATCATCAAGACAACTAATCCAGGACTATTTAAAGGACATTGATGGATTTTTAGATTTCTATACGAATTAGTTATTGTTTTTGAAAATAACGTTTTTTGATTATAGAAATCTTCTTCTGTATGTAATCCACCTAGTTTATTTAGTGTCTTTACCATATCCTTAGTTATTTCACTTTGATAAAATCCTTTAATTTTATTTTTTGAGATGACTCTTAAAGTATCAGCTAAAGGAATATTCTTAAAAACTTCACCAAAACTATAACTAAGATTTTTATTTAAAAATAATCTTTTAGAATTATGATTTTTTTTTAGTTTAGTTTCATTTTCTTTCCAGGCGATAGCTTCGACTTCATGAATAGGAAATCCATTTCTAGCAAAATTTTCTGCTCCAGATAAAACTTCTTTAAAATCAATTCTTCCAAATTTTTCATGCATAGAACACCATGCATGAACTGCTCCGGGAATAGTAACTGAATGCGGGCTTGTTAAACCAATACTTTTTATATTATAATCTTTATAAAATTGTAGATTTGCTTTTTTTGGAGCTATTCCAGACCCATTTACAGCGATTGGTTTTTTCCCATTCATCGAAATAATTGCAAAACAATCTCCACCAATTCCTGTTGCACTAGGACATACTACAGCTTGAACAGCTGAAGCCGCGATAGCAGCATCAACAGCATTTCCCCCTTTTTGAAGTACATTTATAGCAACTAAGGAACTTAATGGATTTGATGTTGCCACCATGCCATTTTGAGCTAAAACATTAGATCTTCCTGGGTAAGTTATTTTTCTCATATTAATTCAGACAATATATGTTTGACAAAACAAATCCCAGAATTTAAAGCGCTTTTTATGAAAGTTAAATGTTCATTAAAAACTGCCAAAACTAGAGATAAAGATTGTAAAGTTGTTCGCAGAAAAGGCAGAATATATGTCATTAATAAAAAAAATCCCAGAATGAAGGCAAGACAGGGATAATTAATTTTCTGTTATATACTTTTCAGCTTCTAAAGCAGCCATACAACCCATACCAGCAGCAGTTACAGCCTGTCTATAAATTTTATCTTTTACATCACCAGCTGCAAAGACCCCTTTAATATTTGTCTCAGTACTATCAGGTTTAGTAATTATATAATTTTCCTCATCCATTTTTAACTTATCAATAAAAAGTGAAGTAGCAGGATCATGTCCTATAGCTATAAATGCACCATTTACATCTATAGTTCTTTTGGTGCCATCTAATGTGTTCTCTAAAATAATATTTTTTAATGTATTTGGATTTTCTTCTCCAACAAATTCAGAAACCTTACTGTTCCAAATTACTTCAATTTTTTTATTGTTAAAAAGTCTTTCTTGTAAAATTTTTTCAGCTCGCAAACTATCTCTTCTATGAATTAGCAATACCTTTGAAGCAAATTTAGTTAAAAACATTGCCTCCTCTACTGCACTATTACCCCCGCCTATAACAGCTACTTGCTGGTTTTTGAAGAAAAATCCATCGCAAGTTGCACAAGCAGAAATACCAAATCCTTTAAATTTTTTTTCACTTTCCAAATTCAGCCATCTAGCTTGAGCACCTGTTGCAATAATTATTGTTTTGGATACAAATTCTTTTCCTGACTCAGTTTTAGAGGTAAATGGATTTTTTTTAAAATCAACTGACGTTACAATATCATTATGAAAAATAGTTCCTACTTTAACTGCTTGTTCTTTCATTTGTTCCATAAGCCAAGGTCCCTGAATAACACTTTCAAACCCTGGATAGTTTTCTACATCTGTAGTGATAGTTAGCTGACCTCCTGGTTCTAAACCTGAAACTAAATGTGGTTTTAAATTTGCTCTTGCTGCATAGATTGCAGCAGTGTAACCTGCTGGTCCTGACCCTATAATTAAGACATCATTTTCTATTTTTTCAGTCATATAATTAAATTAATAATTTAGTCACTTTTTTCAACTGGCCAATCTGTATTAAAAGTAACATAATTTATTTGAATACATCTTCTCTCTTTTTGAATTTCTTTTAATTCAAGTCCATGCCAAGTATCATCTCCAGAAGAAAAAAAATAACCACTATTATGAACATACTCTATTGTTTTAACTAATTTAAAATTTTTATCATATAGGTCGGTACCCAAATTGGATGCTTCATTATATGGGTTTGCCCAAACCATCATCGTCATTAATTTTTCTGAGATATCCTTATGTGGTTTTAACCAAAATCCTTCTTTGTCTCCAATCACTTCTAATCTGACATATGAATTTGATAAATCTTTATTAATTATTTTTGATATTTTATTTACTATTTCTATACTTTGTAAAGACTGGATTAATTTTGTTAGATATGGAAAATTTTGACAATTATTTTCTGTTATAAAAAGTCTTAATTTACCATCAACTCCCTGACCTGTATGATCAGCAGCTCTTGTTCCATCATACATTCTATCTCCTACAGGTATATTACTATAGGAAATTTCATCTAATGCACCTTCTTCTAGGCAATTACTAAATACCCAGTGATTAAAGGGAAAATCTACGTGAGCTAAATTCTCAAGATTCATTATTCCTTTCTATAATTCTTTTTTTTATAATTCCAGCGATTCTTTCGCTTTCCTCAAGTTTCGTATATGTCCAATTTTCTAATTTGTCTAAATTATTTAAATCTTTTGTTATATTCATTTTTTTAAATTCTTCATGGAATCTTATAAATCTTTTACTTTTTCTCTTCATTGGTAATTGATAAACATAAATTGGTTTACCAGATATACTTGCTTCAGAAATCATAGAGGTTGAGTCAGAAGTTATAATAAAATAACTAGAATTATAAAGAGCAAATTCATATGGATTTTTTCCTTCTCCAAACCATAATGTAGATATAGAGTTTAATTCTTTTTTTAAAATATTTTTAATTTCTAGATTAGTTCTTCTTGAGGTAATAACTAAAATTTCTTTATTATTATATCCCTTTATATTTTTTATTTTCTTGCAAAGATCCAAAGTATCTTCATTTGAGAAATTATAGTGATTATTTTCACCTCCAATAATACATGTAATCAAATTTTTTGTTTTAATTTCATAATAATTTTTTAAATTATTAGTTTTTTTAAAATGATGTATCGCACCTTTCGAATTGATTATATTTTCACCATATAAAGCATCATGATTTGGAGCAATAACAAATGTAAAGTATTTTGAAGAAATTTTTGGGTTCTGAATATGAATATTAATTATATTAGGATATTTTTTTTTAAGATAGACTGATAAGTAAACACTTTTTCTTCCACAACTAATAACCACATCAGGTATTTCGTTTGTAGGTAGCTTATTTTCAAATATCCAACCAAATATAGGCAATATCCCAGGCTGTAATTTATTCCAAGGAAAAATTATTTCAGTTTTAAGTTCTTCTATATTTTCACTCAATTCATTTGCAAGACCTTTAGTCTGACTTATCATGCCTTGTGAACCATCAGTTAATAACCAAATTTTAGGATTGTCTATATTCAAATGTATTTTACTGATAATATTGTATAACTTTTTAAACCTTTTGGACTATTGATTTCAACATTATCTTCTTCTGTTTTACCAATCAAGCCTCTTGCTAATGGGCTAGAAATTGAAAGTTTTTTATTTTCAATATCTGATTCATATTCCCCAACAATTTGATATTGTTGTTTTTCTCCACTTTCATCATCTTCTATTTCAACTGTTGCACCAAATTTAATATCATCACTTTCAACAGATTTAACATCTATTACCTCTGCTTTACTAATAGCACTCTCTAAATCTATAATTCTTCCTTCAATTAAACTTTGCTGTTCTTTAGCATATTGGTACTCTGCATTTTCAGATAAATCACCATGACTCCTAGCTTCTGCTATTGCTTCAATTATTTTTGGCCTATCCTCAGAGGTTAATTTTTTTAACTCATCTTGTAATTTTGTATAACCATAAGCAGTCATTGGAATTTTATTCATAAACTCATGATGATTTATTTATTTTTTATAGTCAATAAAATTAATTTATAGTTTGAAGACTTTTTATAGTGAATTCTTGACTTCTCATGTGTTCAATAGCATCTACAGCAACTTTAGCTCCAGCTATAGTCGTATAATACGGAATATTATACATTAATGATGTCCTTCTAATACTATAGCTATCTCTAATTGATGATTGAGTTTTTGTTGTATTAATTACCAGTTGAATTTCATTATTAATTAATGAGTCAACTACATGAGGATTACCTTCTTTTACTTTATTTACTATTTTTGTCTTGATTTTATTAGTATTTAAGTATTCGGCAGTTCCTTTAGTTGCAAGTAGGTTAAAATCTAATTCTTTTAACTTTTGAGCTATCTCAATAATGAACTTTTTATTATCATTATCTATTGAGATAAATACTGTCCCTTTAGATGGAAGAATATTACCACAGGCTATTTGACTCTTTATATAGGAAGATAAAAAAGTTTCATCAATTCCCATTACTTCTCCAGTAGATTTCATTTCAGGACCTAATATTAGATCAACTCCATCAAATTTATTGAAAGGAAAAACGGATTCTTTAACACTAAAGTTTTTTAACTCATTAATTTTATAATCATTCAAAATTGCATTAAGATTTTCACCGACCATTACTTTTGCTGCGATTTTTGCAATTGGAATACCTTTTGATTTGGCTACAAATGGTACAGTTCTACTGGCTCTTGGGTTTACTTCTAAAACATATATTTTTTTATCTTTAATTGCTAATTGAGTGTTCATTAATCCAACAACATTAATTTCATTGGCAATTTTTGATACCCACTCAATAATTTTATTCTGAGTTTCTATACTAACCGAATATGGAGGTAAGGAACAGGCACTATCTCCAGAGTGAATTCCTGCTTCTTCGATATGTTCCATAATCCCAGCTACATAAATTTCTCCATTTTTATCTCTAATTATATCAACATCTATTTCTTTGGCATTCTCAAGATACTCATCAATTAAAATTACATTATTTGAAGAAACTTCAAGAGCTTCATTAGAAAATGATTCTAAATTATCTTTATCATATGCGATTTGCATAGCTCTTCCTCCAAGTACATATGAAGGTCTAACTAAAACAGGATATCCAATTTCTTCAGCTTTTTCTAAAGTTTGAGCTACCGTATTTGCAAAAGCATTTTTTGGTTGAGCAATTTTTAGTTTAATTAATATTTCACTGAATCTATCTCTGTCTTCAGCTAAATCTATTGCTTCAGTTGAAGTTCCTATAACTTTTATTCCAGCCTCTTCTATTTCTTTTGCAATTTTTAAAGGGGTCTGACCTCCAAATTGAACTAACACACCAAGAACATTTCCATTACTTTTTTCTTTATTGTAAATTTCAATAACACTTTCAGCTGAAAGTGGTTCAAAATAAAGTCTATCAGCAGTATCGTAGTCAGTTGAAACCGTTTCTGGGTTACAATTTATCATTATTGTTTCAATGCCCTTTTCTTTCAGTGCATAGACAGCATGTACACAGCAATAATCAAATTCAATTCCTTGGCCTATTCTATTAGGGCCACCTCCGAGAATTATTACTTTGTCTTTTGATGTAGGATTTGCTTCACAGAATTTAGTATTTTCAAAATCCCAATCATAAGTTGAATAAAGATATGGAGTTTTAGAACTAAATTCACCTGCACAAGTATCCACAAGTCTAAAGACAGGATTAATATCGTTATTATTTCTAAATTTTCTTAATTCTTTTTCTTCAAGATTTAATATTGAGGAGATTTTAGTATCTGAGAAGCCTATTTTCTTAGCATATAATATCATATCTTTGTTGAGGTCCTTTTCTTTTAAGATTTTTTCAAAATCAATTATTGTTTTAATTTGGTATAAAAACCATTTATCATAATTTGTAATTTGATTTATTTCATTAACTGTTAATCCAATCCTAAGTGCCTCTCCTACAACTAACAAGCGTTGAGAAGATTGTATTTTAAGTTCATTCAAAATTGTATTTTTATCACTTGAGCTAAGTTTTGGTTTGTCAAAACCAGTTAGACCGTACTCAAGAGAATTAAACCCCTTTTGGATTGATTCATTAAAAGATCTACCTATACTCATTGCTTCTCCAACTGATTTCATAGATGTTGTTAAGTCAGAATTTGCACCAATAAATTTTTCAAAAGTAAATCTTGGAATTTTAGTTACAACATAATCAATAGTTGGTTCAAAACTTGCAGGAGTTGTTTTAGTAATATCATTTTCAAGTTCATCCAAAGTATAACCCACAGCTAATTTTGCAGCAATTTTTGCTATTGGAAAACCTGTAGCTTTTGATGCTAATGCAGAAGATCTACTAACTCTTGGATTCATCTCAATTACATTAATTTCTCCATCTTCAGGATTTATTGCAAATTGAACATTTGAGCCACCAGTATCTACGCCTATTTTTCTAAGCACCTTAATGCTAGCATTCCTTAAAATTTGATATTCCTTATCAGTTAATGTTAAGGATGGAGCAACTGTAATGCTATCTCCAGTATGAACACCCATTGGATCAACATTTTCAATTGAACAAACAATAATACAATTATCTTTATTATCTCTAACAACTTCCATCTCAAATTCTTTCCAACCTGAAACAGATTTTTCAATAAGTATCTGATTTGTTGGGCTAGCATTTAAACCCCTATTACACAAATCAATAAACCCATCATCATCATAGGCAACACCACCTCCGGTACCTCCAAGTGTAAAACTTGGTCTTATGACAAGAGGTAAATTTAATTCATTTTTTACCCTTTTTGACTCTTCAATAGTGTTAACCACGTAACTTTTAGGACAGCTTAGACCAATTTCTTTCATAGCATCTTTAAATTTTTGCCTATCCTCAGCTAATTCTATAGCTGTTGGATTAGCTCCAATCATTTTAACTCCGTATTTTTCAAGTATACGATTATTAAAAAGTTCCATTGAAACGTTTAAAGCAGTTTGCCCTCCCATAGTTGGGAGAAGAGCATCTGGTTTTTCGATTTCTATAATTTTTTCTACAAATTCTTTAGTTATAGGCTCAATATAAGTTTGATCAGCTAATTCTGGATCAGTCATTATTGTTGCTGGGTTTGAATTGATTAATACAATTTTGTAACCTTCATCTTTGAGAGACTTACATGCCTGCGCACCCGAGTAATCAAATTCACAAGCCTGACCAATAACTATAGGGCCTGCACCTACTATTAATATTTTATTTATATCAGTTCTTTTTGGCATTTTTTTCAATAAGATTATAAAATTCTTCAAACAAATAATGACTATCGTGTGGACCAGGCGATGCCTCTGGATGATATTGAACACTAAATAATGGCAAATGCTTATGTCTTAAACCTTCATTAGTACCGTCAAATAGTGAAACATGAGTTTCAATCATATCTTTGCTAAAAGTATCTTTATCAACTTCAAAACCATGATTTTGTGAGGTAATTTCAACAATGCCTGTTGTAAGGTTTTTGACAGGATGGTTTGAACCTCTGTGACCCTGAAACATTTTTTTAGTCTTTGCATTTAATGCCAATCCTAAAATTTGATGCCCTAAACATATTCCAAATATTGGAATATTATCATCAATTAATTTTTTAATTACATCAACTATTTTACTACCTGTGGCATAAGGATCACCTGGACCGTTTGATAAAAAAATTCCTGAGGGTTTAGTTTCTATTATTTCTTCGTAGCTAGAAAATAAGTTTAATACTGTTGGGTTAAGATTAAATTCATTTAGATTTCTTAAAATATTATTTTTAATTCCAAAGTCTAAACAAGTGACATTATATTTAAATTGGTTTTTAATCCATTTATCACTTTTCCATATTCCTTTTTTCCAATTATAGTTTTGCTCTGTTGATACTATCCCAGCCAAATCTAAATTTTGAAGACCTTTCCATTCATTTATTTGATTTTTAAGATTTTCAATTTTATTTTCACCTTCTCCAAAGTGAATAATCGCTGCCTTTTTAGCCCCCTCAACAGATAATTTCTTAGTTAAGTATCTAGTGTCAATTCCAAAAATACATGGGATCTTATTTTTTAAAAAATATGAATTTAAGTCATTTTCTGCTCTCCAATTTGAATATTCTGATAATGGCTGATTTATTATACAACCATCAGCGTAGATTTTTTTTGACTCTTGATCTTCTTGATTTGTACCTACAATTCCAACATGTGGAAAAGTAAATGTAATGATTTGTTTTGTATATGAGGGATCAGATAATGCTTCTTGATAGCCTGTTTGAGAAGTATTAAAACAAAGCTCACCTACGGCAGCCTTTTTGTCTCCTAATCCATAACCCCATAATATTTCACCATTATCTAATACAAGAGCTGCAGTTTTATTGTGTATATGTGGTACTTTTTTTAAAACTTCCATTATATTTTGATGAAGCAAAATGATAGTTAGTAGGCATTTATAACAATGTAGTCAAGGATTAGTTGAAATTAAAAAGAAGAATTATATTATTAAATTAAATTTATTAGAAAGTGAAAAAATATGAGCTTAAAGGGTAAAATTGAAAGTCATTACAACAATTCTATCAAAGAAAAAGACACTAATTCTATAAATACTTTGCGATTAATTAAGAGTGCAATTAAAGATAAGGAAATTTCACTAAGAGGTAAGCAAGACACTTTGACCGATTCTGATATTTTAAGTTTACTTCAAAGTTTAGTAAAACAAAGAAAAGATTCAATAGAAGCTTTTGAAAAAGCGAATCGGAATGATCTTATTGAAAATGAATTAAATGAAATCAAAGTAATAGAAATTTTTTTACCTAAACAAATGAATGAAGATGAAACTACATTGATCATAAAGAATATAATCCAAGAGAATAATTATACATCACTCAAAGAAATGGGTTCACTTATGAAAATAATTAAGGAAAAATATACTGGAAAAATAGATATGGGTTTAGTAGGAAAAATAGCTAAAACTTTACTGGGTAATTGATGTCATTTTCAAAAAATGATCTTGAATTAATAAAATCTAAAATTATTCTTTCACAAGAAATAGAAAAAAAATCAAAAGTCATAAAAAAAGGTAAGGATAGTTGGTGTTGCTGCCCTTTTCATGATGAAAAAACACCATCTTGCAAAATAAATGATGATTTAGGTTCCTATTACTGTTTTGGATGTGGCGCTAAAGGAGATATATTTACAATATACACAGAGCTTTATAATTTTTCATTCCCTGAAGCAGTAAAAGAATTAGCTCAAAGAGTTGGTATTAGAATAGTTGATAATTTTGATTCAAATATTAATAAAAAAAATGATAAAATTTATAAAATATTAGAAATTTCTACAAAATGGTTTCAAGATAATCTTCAGTCAAATAAAGATTGTCAAAGATATATAAATAAAAGAAATTTATCAGACGAGACGGTTAAATATTTTAAATTAGGATTTTCTTCTAGTTCAAAACAAACTCTTTATCAATTTCTAAAAGAACAAGATTTCGAAGATAAAGAACTGCTTGAAAGTAATGTAGTAAAACTAGATAAAAATAATAAAATTCGTGATTTTTTTTACAATAGACTTATTTTTCCAATTACAAATGAATATGGAAAAATTGTTGGATTTGGAGGAAGGGTATTAGATAATTCAAATCCCAAATATATTAATTCACCTGAAAGTGATTTTTTTAAAAAAAGAAATATTTTGTATAATCTTTTTAATGCTAAACAAACCATAAGGTCAAAAAAAAATATGTTAATTTGTGAGGGTTATATGGATGTAATAAGTTTGTATGATAAAAATATCAAAACAGCTGTAGCTCCGCTTGGAACCTCCTTAACTGATAGCCATCTTCTATTATCATGGAAATATGTAAATAAACCAACGTTGATGTTTGATGGAGATACATCAGGTTTAAAAGCATCTTTTAAAAGTGCTATAATGTCGTTACCTTACTTAACTCCTTCAAAATTATTACAATTTATTATTTTGCCAAATGAATATGATCCTGATACATTCATAAATGAATATTCTTTAAGCAAATTTGCAACATATTTAAAAAATCCACTTTCAATTGTAGACTTTATTTTTCAGGAATCATCAAAATCAATTGATTTACAAAAATCTGATAATAAAGTTATTTTTGATAACTATATTGATCAATTAGTCAGTAATATAAAAGATAATAAAATAAAATATTTTTATAAAAATGAGTTTAAATCTTTATTTTTTCAAAAAATTAAATCATTTTCTAGTAAAAAAAAATCTATTAAAATTATTCCAAAAACTATTTCATTAAAAGATAAACAAATTTACTCTTTTTTAGCAGCCTATTTAAATCATATGAATTTAAGACAGGAGATCTATTCATTGTTGATAGCTTCTGAATTATTAAATGATAATCAAACTGAATTCTTAAATTTTATTCATAAATCAGAGTTTTTTGAGGTTGATATAGATAATATTAATACTAGTAAATTTCCCAATAAAGTATCTGAAATTCACCAAAAAACTAAGGATAATAGTGTATTTCAACTTTTCCCTTATGCACGCCGAGATCATGATTCTGAGGAAGTTATAAATGAAATTAAAGAATCTATAAATAATTTGAAGACAAGACTTTCAAATTTGAAAAAAATAAATAAAAGCCTAAATGATATTGATAATAATTCATCTTCAATTACATGGGACGAGTTAAAAAATATTACTTTTAACCTTCATAATAACGAAGAGTTATTAAAATAAAGTTATGGCAAAAAAGAAGAAAAAAACTTTAAAGAAAAAAACAAAGGCACCTCAAAAGAAAAATTCTGTTAAAAAAAAATTAACAAAGAAGAAATCAATTTCTAAGTCTTCCCAAGTATCTAAATCAAAAATTATTAAAAAAACAAAGAAAACTATTGCAAAAAAAGTATCCAAGAAGACTTTAACTAAATCTCAAAAAGAAGATAAGCCAAAAAAAATTCCAAAAGCAATCTTAGACTTTGAAGAAAAAATTAAAGAAATATTTGCTAAGTTAATCAACAAATATAAAATTGATGGTATTTATACCCAAAAAATAATTGAAAAAGCTATTCCAAAAAAATTCAGACTTGAAGTAAATATTAAAAAATTTAGTGACTTAATAACCTCCAATAATATTAAAATTCATTCTGAGGAGGAGGCAAAAGAATTAATAAATCTAGCAAAAGAACAGACTGGAAAGTCTGAGGAAGCTAGTGATGATCAAGAAAAAAAACAAGCAGGCAAAACTGATGATCCAGTAAGACTATACTTAAGAGATATGGGTGCAGTAGAGCTTTTAAGTAGAGAGGGTGAAATAGCTATTGCTAAAAGAATTGAAGCTGGAAGAGAAAAAATGATTGGAGCAATTTGTGAAAGCCCAATGACGATTAGATCAATTATTAATTGGAAAGATGCAATTAAAGATGGGACCATGCTTTTAAGAGATATAGTAGATTTGGAAGCTACTTATGATATGTCGGATATTTCTGACTCAAAACTAGAAGACACACTTAAGCTTATTGAAAGTGGTGGAGATGATAAACAGGATGATAAAAAAAAGAAAGATAATCATAAAAATAAAGATGAAAATAACGAAAATAATGAACAACAAGAAGAAGATGATGATGATGATAGTTTGAACGTATCTCTAGCGGCAATGGAGGAAAAACTTAAACCTAAAGTCCTTAACGATTTTAATGATATAACAAAATTATTCAAAAAGTTACAAAAAAATAGTCAAGAATTAATTAATGCTGATAAAAAAAATGAAAAGATTTTTACCTCTATTGAAAAAAAATATTTAAAAATTCAAAGAGAAATGGTTGCTGCTATGAAAGCAGTACATTTTAATTCAACAACTATAGAAGCACTCATGGAAGCCCTATACGAGTTAAACAAAAAACTTCTTTTACGTGAAGGTAAAATGCTACGTATGGCAACAAATTCAGGTGTAAGAAGGGAAGATTTTATTTCTCAATATTTAAATTTTAATTTTGAAAAAAATTGGATACAAAGTTTACTTGCAACTAAAGAAAAAAACTGGGAAAATTTTATCAATAGAAACCATATAGAAATAAATAAGACTATTGAAGAAATAAAGGAAATACAAGCTGCATCAGAATTACCTTTATCAGAATTTAGAAGAATTGTTGGTACCGTTCAACAAGGTGAAAGATCAGCAAATAGAGCAAAAAAGGAAATGATTGAATCAAATCTAAGACTAGTTATTTCTATAGCGAAAAAATATACTAATAGAGGTTTGCAGTTTTTAGATTTGATACAAGAAGGTAATATTGGTCTTATGAAAGCAGTTGATAAGTTTGAATATCGAAGAGGTTATAAATTCTCAACCTACGCAACTTGGTGGATAAGGCAAGCTATTACAAGATCAATTGCAGATCAGGCGAGGACAATAAGAATTCCTGTTCATATGATAGAAACAATTAACAAAATTGTCAGAACTACAAGGCAAATAATGTCAGAAATTGGAAGAGAACCAACACCTAATGAATTAGCTGATAGATTACATATGCCTTTAGATAAGGTCAAAAAGGTACTTAAAATTGCCAAAGAGCCGATAAGTTTAGAAACACCTGTTGGAGATGAAGAAGATAGTTCACTTGGAGATTTTATTGAAGATAAAAATGCACTCATACCAATAGATGCAGCTGTAAAAAGCTCTTTACGTGATACTACCACAAGAATACTATCTTCTTTAACCCCAAGAGAAGAGAGGGTTTTAAGAATGCGTTTTGGTATTGGTATGAATAGTGATCATACTCTGGAAGAAGTTGGTCAGCAATTTAGTGTTACTAGAGAAAGAATAAGACAAATAGAGGCTAAAGCTCTAAGAAAATTAAAACATCCTACAAGAGCAAGGAAACTAAAAACATTTTTAGATGAATAATGAAGCTAACGCTTCTAGGAACAGGATGCCCCTCAATTGATTACAAAAGGTGTGGTGCATCAAACCTTGTATCAACCAAAAAAACTAAAATTTTAATCGATTGTGGTTCTGGAGTAACACAAAGATTAAATCAAAGTAAAAACTCTTCAGCTGATATTGACGCTTTACTACTTACTCATTTACACACCGATCATGTTATAGATTTGTATCAAATTATCATTTCTTCTTGGCACTCTGATAGAGATACAATATGGAAAATATATGGACCTAAAGGAACAAAGAAATTTGTTGATAAAATATTTTCAGCTTGGAAAATTGAACGTGAATTAAGAATTTCTTATGAAAAAAGAAAATCAACAAATGCTCTTAAATATAAAGTTTATGAATTAAAAAAAAATGGCTCAATAAAAATAAATGATATAAAAATTAAATATTTTGAAGTTGATCATAAACCAGTGCCATATGCATATGGTTTTTCATTTTATAATAATAATAAAAAATTAACAATTAGTGGAGATACACGACCGTGTGAGAGTTTAATGCAAAATGCTCAGAACTCAGATGTTTTACTTCATGAGGTTTTTATAGAATATGAAATGAATAAAACGTCTAAACTTAGAACTAAAAAAACATTACATAATGTGAAAGAGTATCACACTCCAAGTAATCTTGTGGGAAAAGTTGCAAAATTATCAAATTGTAAAGAACTTGTATTAACACATTTTGTTCCAACAAGATTTAATGTTTCAAGATTAAAGAAAATTGTAAAAAAAGATTTTGGTAAAGATCCTATAATTGGAGAAGATTTATTAACTATAAATATCTAGCCAACTTTATTCAAAAATTTTTCAAACTCTTCATCTTTTATTTCGACAATATTTGATGGAGTTGGAAATTTTTTAGTATTTACCTCTTTAATAAAATTTTTAAGTCCTTCTACAGTATCTTCTAAAAGCTTTTCGTATGATTTATTTGTATCTTTAAATACTTTAGCATGACGAGGAACCCTATCAGTATTTGTTCCAATAACATCTTGAATAAATAAAAACTCAACGTCACATTTAGGACCACTTCCCATTGATAACGTTAATAAATTAACTTTATTAGTAATTATTTCTGCAACTCTATCAGGAACACATTCAACTTCTAGACCTATAGCCCCCGCTTGATCATATGCTAAAGCATCTTTATAAACCCTATAAGCAGATTGTGCGTCTTTCCCAACTGCTTTGAAACCACCTGTCCATGTGTTTTTATATGGAATTAAACCAATATGACTGACTGCTGGCAAACCTTCATTTCGAAGAGCTTCTATATATTTTGGACTATTACCACAATAAAATGCATCAGCTCCATTTTCTCTTGCAATAAGAGCAGCATCAATTGCTTTTTCTGGCGAGGATAATTGACCAAGACCATAAATCATAAATGTGTTTGGAGCTGCATCTCGAATATCTTTAATATGTGCGTCTCTGAACCATCTATTAGTAGGTACACCTGTTCTTAATGTATCTTTTTTAAATGAAACAATCTGGATATCTATTCCAGCTTGTTCAGCTGCATATGCTTCTAAAGCATTTGTAACATACAGTTCTGTTAATTTAACTTTTCCTTTTTTATCGAATAAATCTTTAACAGTAAGTTTAGACATTAATGAAATTCGGGTAAGTAATTACCGTGTGCTTCAATTAATTTATCAACCATTGAATATATTTCATCAATTGATAAATTTGCTCCCGTTAATGGATCAAGCATGGCAGCATGATAGATATGCTCTTTTTTATTTGTTAGTGCAGCTTCGGCCGTCAATATTTGCACGTTTATATTTGTTCTCATTAAGGCTGCTAAATGTTCAGGTAAGCGACCAGTTTTTTGAGGTTGATTACCTTTTGAATTAATTAAGCAAGGAACTTCAACACAACAATTTGAAGGTAAATTATCAATATAATTATCATTCATTACATTACCATTAATTGTTACTTCATTATTATTTGTTACAGCATCCATTATGTATGAAGCATATTCTTTTCCTCTTTTTAAAGATTGATTTTGTATGGGTGTCATATCTTTTTCTAAATCATACCAAAGTTTGATATTATTTTCACACCTATCAATATATTCTTCGATTGGAATTTTATATTGATCAATTAAATCTTGTCTGTTTTGCTTAATGAACCATGGAACATACTCAGCAAAATGTTCGCTAGACTCTGTAACAAAATAGCCAAATCGTCTTAAAATTTCGTATCTTACTTTTTCATGTAGTACTTTGTCAGATTCGGTATCTTTGACTATACTTCTAGTTGATTTTATTTTATCAGTTACAATATCATCAGCTAATTTTTTCAATCTTGGATAAAGATCTTCTCCCCCATTACCATTTTTTTTTGAAAACTTTTTATAGAAAGCCATGTGATTAATCCCAGCACATAGATAGTCAATATCTTCAATTTTTTCATTTAAATCTCTAGCAAGCATTTCTGCAGTTCCTTGTACAGAATGACAAAGTCCTATTGATTTAATTCCAGGACAAGCATTATTTATTGCTATCATGTTTGAACACATAGGGTTTACATATTGCAACCATAAAGAATTTGGACAAAGATCCATTATATCTTTACCAATATCTACTAAAACAGGAATTGTTCTCAGACCTCTCATAATACCACCAATACCAAGGGTATCAGCAATTGTCTGTTTTAACCCAAATTGATTTGGAATATCAAAATCGATTACCGTTGATGGTTTGTAACCACCTACTTGGATAGTTGATTGCACAAAATCAGAACCTGCTAAAGCTTCTTTTCTATTAGTGTATGATTTTATATTAGGAGATGCATTTAATTTTTTTGCAATTACATCTAATAATTCATGAGAAATTTTTAATCTTTTTTCATCAATATCTACCAGTGCAATGTCCATTTTTTTAAAATCATCAATAAACATTAAATCGGTAAAAATATTTTTTGTAAATACTGCACTACCAGCGCCAATAATTGTAAGCTTAGTCAATTTTATACTCCATAATTGAATTATGATTTGCCACTTTTAACTGGTTGTAAGAAGCATGTCCAATTTCTTTATAAGGATTATTGGATTTAGTATTAAAACACACTATTAATGTCCTTCTAGAATTTTGTGATTTATTCGCATCAGAAGAGTGTAATAAATTTGCATGAAAAAATAGTACATCTCCTGGCTCTGCCTCAATGTAAACAGATTCATGTCTTTTTTCTAATTCACTTATTCTTTCATTATCTGCTGTTTGTTCGGGTGTATCTGATCGTGCATGACTAATTCTTCCAACTCGATGAGAGCCCTTTAATACTTTTAGACACCCATTTTCTCTATTTGCTTTATCTAGCATTATAAAACATGATGCCATATCAGGATAAAGACAGGCATTGTGATACCAATAACCGTAATCTTGATGCCAATCAAATCCACCATCACCAGGATTTTTCCAAATAATTTTAGAGTGATAATGATATACTTCATCATTTAATAATATTTCCATTGGCTTAACTATTCTTTCATTAGTAGAGAATTTTCCAAATAGATCCTCTGAAGGATGATTCCACATTGTCATCGTTAATTTTCCAGTTGAAGTAGTAGTTTCTCTCGCACTTTCTTCTTTATCTTGCCTAAAGGCTATATATTGATTTAATTTATCAATCTCCTCTTTAGAAAAAAGACTTTTCTTTAGAACAAATCCATTCTTTATAAAATTCTGTAAATCAGTCATCTTTAATATTTTTTAATGATGTATAAAAAATAAAATATTGTCAATTAATTTACTCAGTGTAAAAATAAAAATATGAAAATTAGTTTTATTGGTGCAGGAAGCATAGGGTTTACACAAACCTTAGTAAGAGACTTGCTAAAAGTTCCTGAATTTCAAGATATCACTTTTTCATTTCACGATATTTCAGAAAAAAATTTAGAATTAGTTTCTCGTTTAATTCAAAAAGATATTGATCAAAATAAGCTCCCAGCAAAGATAGAACAATCTACTGATAGAAAAAAATCTCTAGATGGGGCAAAATATATTATTAATTGTACTAGAATAGGCGGGTTAGAGGCATTTGAACATGATATAAATATTCCTCTTCAATATGGAGTTGATCAATGTGTAGGAGATACAATTTGTGCTGGTGGAATTTTATACGGACAAAGAAATATTCCTCAGACTTTAAATTTTTGTGATGATATAAAATCTTATTCTTATACAGATGCATTATTTTTAAATTATTCTAATCCTATGGCTATGAATACTTGGGCAGCTATATCAGAAGCAAAAGTAAATACAGTTGGCTTGTGCCACGGTGTTCAAGGTGGTGCCAAATTAATTTCTAAAGCTTTGGGTTCTGAAAATGATACAGATCTTGAATATATGTGTAGCGGTATAAATCATATGACATGGTACATTGAATTAAAATACAAAGGCAAAAATGTTACAAAAGATGAGCTTGTTGAAGCACTAGAAAATCATCCAGAAATATCAAAACAAGAAAAAGTTAGAATTGATATATTAAAGAGATTTGGTTTGTTCTCAACTGAGAGCAATGGTCATTTAAGTGAATATCTTCCATGGTACAGAAAGAGGGTAGAAGAAATACCAAAGTGGATTGATCTATCAAATTGGATACATGGTGAAACAGGCGGATATTTAAGAGTTACTTCAGAAAAAAGAAATTGGTTTGTTGAAGATTTTTCAAAATTTTTAAATGAATCCGGAATTGATTTGTCAACTCACAAAAGATCAACTGAGCATGGAAGTTATATAATTGAAGCTATGGAAACTAACAGACCTTATAGAGGTCATTTTAATGTTGTAAACAATGGTACTATAAAAAATTTACCAGATGATTGTGTAATTGAAAGTACTGGAATGGTTGATAAGGAAGGTATTAAAATGATTAAGGGTATAGAATTACCAATGGCTTGTGCCTCTTTATGCCGAACTTCAATTGATGTGCAAAGAATGGCTGTCAAAGCTGCAATTGATGGAGATATTAATCTTTTAAAATTAGCTGTTCTACAAGATCCATTAGTAAGCGCTGTTTGTTCACCTGATGAAGTTTGGGCAATGGTAGATGAAATGTTAGTAGCTCAATCTAAGTGGTTACCACAATATCAAAATGAAATGGATCAAGCATTAGAAAGAATCAAAAAATCAACTGTTAAAAAGAAAAATTTTAAAGGCGCTGCTCGAATGAAAATAAGATCACCTGAAGAATTAAAAAATGACAAAGAATCATCTCTGCTTGTAGAAGCACAAGCTTTTGAATTTGATAAATAATTTATGAAAGAAATTAAAAATGTTGTTATTTTAGGTGGTGGAACTGCTGGCTGGTTAGCTGCTTATATTATGAGTGATTTTTTTTACTCTAATAAATTGAATGCAAATGTAAAAGTAATTGAATCATCAAAAATTCCAACAATTGGAGTTGGAGAAGGAACAACAAGTATTTTTTATGAGTTTTTAAAAAAATATAATTTAGATGAGACAGATTTTTTAAAAGAAACTAAAGCTACTTTAAAGTTTGGTATCGTTCATAAAGACTGGAAAGAATTGGGGTATACTTATTATGGACCAATTGATGACCCTCAATTAATAGCACCAAAAAGTAAGCCAGAAAGTTTTGAATACTTAAAAGCTTATGCCGTTGCTGCTGGAAGACCTGTTTCAGAAATCCACCTACATACGTTACTTATGCAAAATAAAAAAGTTCCCTATGTTTACAAAGATAATAATTTAGAACTTATTAGTCCATTTTATTATGCATATCATTTTGATAATTCACTAGTTGCTAGTTATTTAAAAAAAAGATCTCAGAATATAGAAATAATTGACGATGTTTATACATCTTGTAATGTAAGAGATGATGGAACAATAGAATCTTTATATTTTGAAAGTGGTTTAGAATTAGATGTTGATCTCGTTGTTGATTGTAGTGGATTTAGGAAATTAATTATTGGAGATCAGTACAAAACAAAATGGAAATCTTATCAAGACAATTTACCTGTTAATAGAGCAATGCCATTCTTTCTAGATATTAATGAAGAAAATTATATTAATTATACTTTAGCTTGGGCACAAAAATCTGGGTGGATGTGGCAAATACCAACTCAAGAAAGAATAGGTGCGGGTTATGTATATAGTGATCAATTTATTTCACCTGATCAAGCACAAGAAGAAATAGAAAAAGTTCTTGGGCATAAAATTGAACCACGAAGAGATATAAAATTTAATAGTGGTCGACTTGAAAAGTATTGGGTAAAAAATTGTTTGGCAATCGGTTTATCATCAGGTTTTCTTGAACCATTGGAGGCCACTTCCATTCATAGTACTTTGGTTCAATTAATCTTATTTGCTTCTGAATATTTAAGAAAAGAAATGGATTTCAATGATGATAATAAAATATCAGATTTTAATAATCGTATTGGTCGACAGTTTGATGATTTTAAAACTTTCTTAAATATGCATTATGTTTCTAAGAGAAGAGATTCACAATTTTGGGAATATGTTGCTGATGAATGTATTAGTGAAGAAACTAAAAAACTTATATCACTTTGGCAAGATGAACTTCCAAGTTTGGACCATTTTGACGATTACTTATCTGGCCTACCTCATGTACAATCACAGCTTTATTATCCAGTTGTAGACGGTCTTGGGCTACTAAATAAGGAATCTGCAAGACAACAAATGCAAAAGTATGATTTAAGGTCTAGTTCTAGACAATATTATAATGATTTTTCTCAAAAATTTAATCAAATTATTAAGGAATCTCTTACTCATAACCAATTTATTAATATTTCTACAAATTCATAAAATTATTAAAATAATTTATTTTTGATATTGATTTTGTAGAAAAAAAATACTCTATTTAAGTAAATATTTTTTCTAAGGGAGGAAAGATGGGTATTGAAAATAAATTCAAATTTAAAAGCAAGGCAGCAAGCTTACTTGTTGGAGTTAGTATTTTTGCTATGACTTCAACTGTAAGTGGTTTGGAAACTTTGCCTAAAGACAAGAGTATGTCCGGTATGGATATTGAACTTGTGGGAAGAGATGATTTATGGACTTATCAAAGTTGTGATAGTTATAATGAATCTCCTCTAACTAAATCTTATGTTGATGCTGGAAAGTTACCACCTGTAAACGAAAGAATGCCTAAAGAACCATGGATGGCAAAAAAAGATCAAATGGTTGATGGTATTGGTGAGTATGGTGGAACATTTCGACATGTTATTGGTGGAAGACCAGAAGGTTTCAACTGGTTAGCTGGACAAAGTCAAGGATGGGGTGGAATTAATATTCAACTAATGGAATCATTGACTAGGCTTGGACCTCTATGGCAAGTTAAAGCAGAAGAAGCTAATCCACTTCCAAACTTGGCAAAAGATTGGGAATTTAGTTCTGATAGAAAATCACTAACGATGTATCTTTTAGAGGGAGCTAGATGGTCCGATGGAGATATGTTTGACACCGAAGACATTGATTTTTGGTGGAACGATAATGTTCAAGACGCCAATGTAAATTCTAGATTACCTAAAGATGCATTAGGAGCAGGAACAACTCTCGAAATACTTGGGCCATATTCATTTAAATTTAATTTTGATGAACCAAAAGGTAATGCTGTATTAGCACAGTTAGCATATATGGGAGGTGCTCCTGGACCATCTCATGTAATGAAACCATTGCATCCTGCGCATAATAGTGACGCAACTTACGAGTCATACGCAAATGGAATGCCAGCAAGTGTTTTACCTATTGTTACAATGGGAGCTTTTGTTCCAGTAGTTCATAAAGTAGATGAATTAATGGTTATGAAGCGTAACCCGTATTACTGGAAAGTAGATGAAGAATGTAATCAGCTTCCATACTATAATGAAACTATTTACAAGTTAACATCTTGGGATGATAGAACTACTCAGGCCTTGGCTGGTACTGGAGATTTTTCTAATATGGAAAATCCAGGAAACTATGTTGAAGCATTAAAACAAAACAAAGATCCGAATTCTCCAGTTAAATCAGTATTTGGTACTAGGTTGATTGCTTGGGACTTAATGCTGAATCTATCTTCAGAATTTGGTGTAAGTAGTGATTATGAAAGAGAGCTTAGAAAATTATTTAGAAATGTGGAATTTAGAAAAGCAATGTCACATGCAATGGATAGAGACACTATGGGCCAATCAGTTGCTAGAGGACCTTTTTTTCATCCACATGCTGGTGGTTTTGTAGCTGGTTCTCCTTTTCATAATTTTGATGACTCAATTTACTATGCATATAATGTATCTGGAGCTAATTCAATTTTGGATGGTCTTGGTTTAGAAGACTCAGACGGCAATGGTATAAGAAATCTCCCTAATGGAGGAGATGACCTTGTTATTGATGTTCTTTATAATAGTTTAAGATCTACGGATAATAAATTAGCTGATGCTTCTGTGAGTATGTTTGAAGCAATTGGTATTAAACCAGTTTTAAAACCTTCTGATAATACTGATGCATTCACTGATAGTGGAAATTGGAGCATGTATATTGCAAGAGAGCACTGGGTTGTTGCGAGTAAGAATATTGGCGATAGATTGCCAACAACATCTCAAAATCCTGCTTGGCATAGAGATAATGAAGGTGATCTTCTAGCATTTGAAGAAACACTGGTTGATAAGGCTCAAGGTATATTATCAACTAATGATCTTTCAGAAGTTGCAAGTCTTGCTAGAGATATCCAGAGAGTTAGAACTGAAAATGTATATACTGTGGGCTTAATTCAAGCTCCAGCTGCACTTTTAATCAATAAAAGGATAAAAAATAATCATCCTGGTGCACCTGTGTATATGTATGAGTGGGCAGAAGATGGAGTTATGAGGTCTAGACTTTACACTCCAAAAGCTGATCAGCTTGATGAGTTCTTACCTGGTGTATTAGCAGAGTATTAATAATATATATTTTCTATGGCCCAAAAATGGGCCATAGAATTAACTTAATTTTCAAATATGGGTTTTCTAATTTTCTTTTTAAAAAGGCTAATAGCAACTATTCCTTTGTTAATAGCAATTACTCTTGTTGCCTTCATTCTTGTTCAAGCAATGCCCGGAGATTACGCAGATCAATGGAAAAGACAGACAATGATGCTTGGCGGAATAAGTGAAGATGAAGCAGAAATTCAAGCTCAAGATTTAAGAAAAAAACTAGGTTTAGATAAGCCTGTATACATACAATATTTAACTTGGGTAAAAGATGTAACTTTATATTGGGACTTAGGAGATTCTTTTGTTCAAAAAAGACCAGTAAATGATGTTGTTGGAGATAGGATTCCGCGGACATTACTGCTGGCATTTATTTGTTATTTTAATGCTGTAACGATTGGTATTCTTGCTGGTGTTTATGCCGCTACTCATCAATATCAAATTGGAGATCAGATAGCCACGGTCTTAACATTCTTAGCTTTCTCCATTCCTAAATTTATAATAGCAATTTTTATTTTATATTTTTGGGCAATTAAGTTTCATTCCCCCTATTACGGATCATTATTTTCTCAGGAATACGTACTGCAAGAAGGTTGGTGGAGTTTAGCTAAAACTTGGGATTTTTTCCTACATACTTGGCCTATTATTGCAGTTGGAAGTTTTGTTGGGGCTGGCTATCAAATGAGGATGATGAGGGGAAATTTATTAGATGTTTTAAAAATGCAATTTATTGAAACAGCTAGAGCAAAAGGATTAAAGGAAAGTAAAATAGTTTGGAAGCATGGTGTTCCAAATGCATTACATCCAATCATTATGAACCAAGGTAGAAGTGTATCCTATCTTATAGAAGGTGAAATAGAAGTTGCTATTGTTTTAGCAATACCAACAGTTGGTCCATTAGTGCTCAGTTCTGTATCTTCAATGGATATATATGTTGCCTCTTCAATCTTCATGATTTTATCACTCGTATTGGTAATTGGTAATTTTGTTGCAGATTGTTTTTTAGCACTCTTAGATCCTAGAATTAGAGATATGGCGGGAGGTGCAGCATAGTGGATAGTAATAACATTCAAACATTAAATGCAGAGACTGATAATTATATAAAAGTTAACTCCCATTGGCACCTCTCTTACTTAAGACTTAAAAAAAATAGGTATGGGATGTTTGGTTTTTATGGAGTTATATTTATTTTATTTTTAGCAGTATTTGCAGAATTTTTATCACCACATAATTATAAAAAAGTTGTTCAAGATGAATTATACCATCCTCCCCAACTAATACATTTTTTTGATAACAATGGTAACTTTCATTTTCGTCCTTTTGTTTATAAAACTATTGAAGAAATGGATATGGAAACTTTTGAGTTTACTTTTTCTGAGTCTGAAGAAATGATTCCTATAAAATTTTTTATACAAGGTGATGAATATACAATTTTTGGAATGAATTTTAATCTTAGATTATTTGGAAACAATGATGGAAATATACATCTTTTAGGAACTGATAATATGGGAAGAGATATGTTATCACGAATGTTAGTTGGAACACAAATAACATTATTATTTGCTCTCATTGCAGTTGGTGCATCATTAATTATTGGTTTAATGGTAGGCATAAGTTCTGGTTATTTTGGAGGAACTTATGATTTAGTTGCTCAAAGAGTTACAGAATTTGCTCTTTCTTTTCCAGCTTATCCATTATATTTTGCATTAGTTGCACTTTTACCCAGAAGAGCAGATGAAACAGTTGTGTTTATTTTATTTGCTGCAATAATTGTATTATTAAACTGGGCATCAATTGCAAGAGAGATTAGGGGTAAAACTTTTTTAGTAAGAAATCTAGAGTTTGTAAGAGCTGCCAGAGCTCTAGGTGCTTCAAGATCTAGAATAATGATTCAGCATATTTTTCCAAATACATTATCCCATGTAATTGTATGGACTTCCTTTACCATCCCTTCAATTATTTTAGTTGAAACATTTTTAAGTTTTTTAGGTGTAGGTGTTCAGCATCCCATGGTTTCATGGGGAGTTATGTTAAATCAGGTTTTAGATATACAAAGTTTTGCCTATGCTCCTTGGATGATGGCCCCAGTAGGTATGATTATTTTTACAGTTTTAGCATTTAACGCTTTTGGCGATGGAATAAGAGATGCGGTAGATCCATATGCAGTCTCAAAATAATACAAAACTTTTAGATCTAAAAAATGCTGAAATTAAATTCAGTGTTGAAGGAGGTGTAGTTAACGCCGTAAACGATATTTCATTTGATATTATGAAAGGTGAGACACTTGCAATAGTAGGTGAGTCAGGTTCTGGTAAATCTGTTACTGCTAGAACCATCATGAAGATGTTACCAAAAAATTCTACAGTTGGTACAAAAACTAATATTTTTTTTAAAGGTGTTGAGACAGGTAAATTTACTGATGAACAAATGAGACAAATCAGAGGGGATAGCATAACTATGATTTTTCAAGAACCCTTAACTAGTTTAAATCCTTTACATAAGATAGGAAGTCAGATTATAGAAGTTCTTCGTGAACATAGTAACATAAGTAAAATTCAAGCTCAAAAAAGAGCTTTAGAGTTATTAAATGAGGTTCAGATACCACAACCCGAAGAAAGATTAAATCAATATCCACACCAGTTATCAGGGGGTCAAAGACAAAGAATCATGATCGCGATTGCGATTGCAAATAAACCTGATTTACTTATTGCAGATGAACCAACAACAGCTTTAGATGTAACGATACAATCTCAAATTTTAAAATTATTAAAAAATCTTCAAAAAAAATACGGCATGGCAATAATGCTTATTACTCATGATTTAACAGTTGTGCGTAAAACCAGTGATCGCATTTGTGTAATGCGGTATGGTAAGATAGTAGAAAGAGGATTTACAGAAGAAGTATTTTCTAATCCAAAACATGAATATACAAAACATCTAATTAACTCTGAGCCAAGTGGTGAGCCAGACCCATTTGATGAGGAAAATAAAAATTATATTATAGAAGGTCAAAAATGTACTGTTAAATTTGTATTAAAAAAAGGAAATTTTTTTAATCAAAAAAAATCAGAGCTCATTGCTGTTAATAATGTTGATATAAAAGCTAGATATGGAGAAACAATAGGTATTGTTGGAGAGAGTGGCTCAGGAAAAAGTACCTTAGGTATGTCATTAATTAAGCTTCAGGAAATTAATTCTGGTAAAATTTTTTTTGAGGATCAAGAAATTCAAAATTATAATACTCAAAAAATGAAAGAACTTAGAGAACACATGCAAATAGTATTTCAAGATCCCTTTTCTTCATTAAATCCAAGACATACTGTTAAGCAAATTATAGGAGAAGGTTTAGAAATTAATAGAAAAGATTTATCTAATGAAGATAAAGATAATTTAGTTATAAAAACGCTTGAAGAAGTTAATCTAGATGAAAGCGTCTTACATAGATTTCCGCATGAATTTTCTGGAGGTCAAAGACAAAGAATTGCTATAGCTAGAGCAATAATCTTAAATCCTGAATTTATTTTATTAGATGAACCGACATCAGCACTAGATTTATCGATTCAAGCACAAATAATAGATTTACTAAGATCCTTAAGAAGAAATCACAATTTATCTTACATATTTATTAGTCATAATTTAAAAGTAATTAGATCCTTATGTCATTACACTTTAGTGATGAAAGATGGTAAGGTGATTGAAGAAGGAATTACAAAAGATGTTCTTGATAATCCAATTAATGAATATACTAAACAACTAGTCCAGTCAGCATTTGAGGTTGTGGGTGAGTAAGGAGAGTTTTATAATAAAAAGTGATGATGGCAGAGAATATTCCATTCCAGACATAAATATTTTTTTTAAACATCTCACAGACTTTCATACAATAAATGGAAGTGGTAATAATTCTTCACATGAAGAAAATGGCTTTTATTTTACTGTTACTGATGAATTTTATCATTCAGTAAAAAAAATGCTAAATTCTAAAAAATAAATATTATTAAAATATTGATAATCATCTATAAGGGATTTTGAGGGCTCTTAGCTCAGTTGGTTAGAGCGCCCCGCTCATAACGGGGTGGTCCGGGGTTCAAGTCCCTGAGAGCCCACCATGTTTTATTTGATTAAAATTGAACAGTAAAACAATTAAAAAATATAAGAAAACAAATATTAAGAAGAAATAATTAATATTTATATTAATGATATTACCAATTAGATTTGGACCAAGGAAACTTCCAATATTTTCACTGATATAGTGACCAGCTATTCCAAAGACTATTACTCCCCCTTCAAGTTTTTTACCTACAATATTAAATGTAATTAAGAAAACTGTTCCAATAGTGTAATAATAAAATGCTACACAAATTATATATACATAAAAATCACTGATAAAATAAAGAATAAATAAATTAATAAAATTAATAGAACAAAAAGTATTAAAAATAACAGTCTTATTATAATTATCTACTAACTTACCCATAAAGGGATAAAAAACTAAAGCAATTAGTCCAGCTAAAAAATTTATTCTTCCAACTTGTTTATCACTATATGATTCTTCTAATAAATATGATGGAAATAATGAGCTAAAACCTGCATCACATGCACCAAATAAAACAACACACATAAGCAAATATTTAATTTTATTTAGAACATCTTTGGATAATTTTATGCTGACATTTTCAATACTAATTTGTTTTATAGAAAATCTAAATAAAAAGATTGGAATAAAGTGTAAAAAGAAAAATATAACGGCAATATAATATGTAAAATTATTTATTCCATTAATAGCAATAATAAGACTACCAGTAATTGCGCCTAAACCTGCTGATGACCAAAACAATGAAATATAAAATCCGGATGATTTTCTAAATTTTGAACTTATGTATGTTTCTAAAGTTAAAGAATTAATTGCACTTGTTATTCCCATCACAAATTGCATAATAGCTACTAGAAAAGTATTTTGATCAATTAAAAAAATTATAGAAAAACTTAACTGAATTATTGAACCATATAAAATTGTAGAAAATAAATTTAATTTTTTTCTAACTAAATTATGTAATATTGCTCCAAAAATTACTCCAACTCCCCACAAAGATAATGATAATCCAATATAGCGTTCTTCGTATCCTTGAATTTTAAGATCTATTGCAAAACAAGTTGCAAGATAACTATGAGATAAAGCATATAAAAAAATTAAATTTGAATATTTAAAAATTTCTCTCACTGTATTGTTGAATTAATTTTTTTAATGTTTAAGAAGATATTTCATATGTCATTAATCTCACTTCGACAACTATTAGATCATGCGGCTGAAAATAATTATGGTGTACCTGCATTTAATGTAAATAACTTAGAAGCAATCAGAGCAATAATGGAAGGGGCTAAAGAATTAAATAGTCCTGTAATTCTGCAAGCGTCTGGTGCTGCGAGAAAATATGCCGGACCAATTTTTGTTAAAAAATTAGTTGAAGCAGCAATGGACGAGTTTTCAGACATTCCAACTGTTTTACATCAAGATCATGGTGGTTCTCCATCAGATTGTAAAAATTGTATCGATCTTGGTTTTACTTCTGTCATGATGGATGGTTCTTTATTGAATGATCAAAAAACACCTTCAGACTTTGATTACAATGTTAGAGTTACCAAAGAAACAACCGATATGGCTCATGCTTTAGGTGTCTCTGTTGAGGGAGAAATTGGATGTTTAGGCTCTTTGGAAACTGGGACTGGTGAAAAAGAAGACGGCGTTGGTGCAGAAGGTAAGCTTGATCATGATCAACTGTTAACGGATCCAGATGAGGCATCAGATTTTGTTAAGGAAACTAATGTAGATGCATTAGCTATTGCTATTGGAACAAGTCATGGAGCTTATAAATTTTCTCGACCACCTACAGGTGATATTTTAGCAATTGATAGAATTAAAGAAATACATTCAAGACTTCCAAACACTCATTTAGTTATGCATGGATCATCTTCTGTTCCTCAAGATTTAATAAAAACCATTAATGAATATGGCGGAAAAATAAAAGAGACATACGGTGTACCTGTTTCTGAAATTCAAGAAGGCATAAAACATGGTGTGAGAAAAGTTAATGTTGATACAGATCTACGATTAGCAGCCACAGCGGCTGTTAGAAAATATTTTCATGAAAATCCCTCTCAATTTGATCCTCGTAAATATTTACTACTTTCTAAAGATGCAATGAAGGAAGTTGTAAAAAATAGATTACAAGAATTTGGCACTGCCGGTAATGCATCTTCAATAAATTCACTATCTTTAGGTGAAATGGCTATCAAATACAAATCTGGTGATTTTAAAGTAGTCATAAATTAGACTTTTATTCTTGAAAAGAATAAATTTTTACTTCAAAATATATTTGTGAAAAAAGTTTCAAAGCTTGATGAATATTTATTTGATCTAAATGGATACTTAGTAATTAAAAATGCTTTAAATAAAAAAGAATTAAAAAATCTCAATAATATTTTAGATAAATTAAAAAATGTAAAAAATGATGAATGGGCAGGATATGTTCATGGTCACAACTATGGTGGAAAAGAAGGTCTTAATCTTCAGCAAATTTACGAGGCAGGTAAGCCATTTGAAAAATTAATAGATCATCCATCTTGGATTAATCATATGCTTCATTTTGTTGGAGGCAAAGATACTTTTGATCAACATCATGGTCCTTTATTTATCGATGAAAATTTTGCTAATATGAGAGGACCGGGGGAAGCTATTGGCATTCATTCTGGTCATCACGAAGCTCTTCAAAGAAATCATTATAGATTTCAAGAGGGAAAGTTTCATTGTGGTCAAGTAAATATCCTATTAGCATTAAAAGATATTGGTCCTGGTGATGGTGGTACTGTAATTATACCCTCATCTCATAAATCAAATATACGTCATCCCGAATTTGAAAAACATTCTATGAAAAAAGGGAGAGTTACATCTGCTGATAATATGACTGCTTCAAAAGAAATTTATTTAAAAGCTGGTGATGGACTATTATTCGTTGATTCACTCTGTCATGGGTCTGCAAAAAGAACAAATAAGGGAGAAAGAAGAATTGTTGTTTATAGATATGGACCTTCCTGGGGTTTTTTCAGACACCCGTATAGACCTTCAAAAAAATTACTATCAAATCTTACTGAATTTCAAAAAAAAATAGTAATGCCTCACGAAAAAGTTCTTTCACCAAATAATTAAAAATCAACTAAAATTAATAGTTAAATAAGCTTTTTTATCTTGATTTTTTTACCAATATAACTTCTATAAGGCATATTAAAGGGAGGAAAAGATGAAATTAATTAAATCCTTAATTTTATCTCTCGCAGTTTTAGTTGGTTTTTCATCGGCTTCTAATGCTAGAGATGTAACTTTATCAATGTGGACTCATAACCAACTCTACGTTGATTATTTTAATACTTACTTAGAAGAAGTGCAGGCTGCATTTCCAGATGATAACATAACTTTTGATTTTCAGGTTACTCCTGACATGGCAACAAATAGTTTAACAGCTATAGCTTCAGGTTCTGAACATACAGATCTACTTGGAATAGAAATAAGTGGTTTCGGATTGTTTATGGTTGATGATATCATTTCAGACAATTTTGTACCATTAACTGATATGTACGGAGATATGTCTCAATGGAATCCTGGTAAGGTAGCTGCTTGGACTCATACTAATGGTGAAATTTACGGTATCGAGAGTGAAGGTTGTTATATGGTTTATTACTATAACCCAAGTATTCTTGAAAGTTATGGTAAATCAGTTCCTAAAACTTGGGATGAGTTTATGGAAACAGGAAAGATCTTAGCTAAAGATGGTATTTCAATGATGCTATCTGAATTAAGATTTATTGGTATGTACCAACAAGCTGGTGGTAAATTCTTTAATGAAGATGGTGAATTCGAAATGAATGAAGATCTTTTCATGGACATTTTAAAATACCAAGAAGAAGCTTTTGCGAGCGGAGTAATAAATTATACAACTGATTATTGGGGTCAAACTCCTGGTGTATTATATAATTCTAAACAAACAGTTGGAACAATGGCACCTGATTGGTACAATAATTGCTGCTTACAACCTACTGTGAAAGATACACAAGCGGGTGAATGGAGAGTTGCTCCACTTCCTACTTGGGGAGATGAGGGTTATAAAACTTTTCACTGGGGTGGAACTGGTTTTGCCATTCATAAATCTTCAGAAGCAGTTGATGTAGCAAAAAAACTTCTTGAACTTGCATATTTTTCTTATGAAGGTCAAATTGCAAAGTATGATTTCTTTGGAGGTATGCCTACTTTATTATCAGCTCTAGAGGATTCTAGAATTGCTGACAAAAAGTTTGATTTTTACGGAGGTCAAAAATTTGCTGAACCATTCATTTCAGTAGCTGGTTCAAGCGCTGATGACTATCAACATGTTGGAAGAGCAATTATTGATTCTGTTTCTCGTGACTTAACTACGTTACTTGCAAACGGTGAAATAACTGCTGAAGAAGCTCATGAAAGGTTCATTTCACAAGTTCAGGATGAACTTGACTTTTTATAGACGATAATTTTTAAAGCAGGGTTTTACCCTGCTTTTTTAAAAATAGAATAAAAATAATAATATGTCAGTTGTGAGTAATAGTCGAAGATTAAGACCTGAAAAGGTTGCACCTTATTTTTTTATATCACCATTTTATATTATTTTTACAATTTTTTTTCTTTTACCTACCATAGCGTCTTTTATTTTAGCTTTTTATAAATGGAAAGGTGTTAAAGCTCCTAAACCTCGGGGGTGGGGAAATTTTGAATATTTATTTTTTAAAGACCAAAACTTTTGGGAAACTTTCCTAAACACAGTATTTTATTCAGCTGGAAGTGTATTTATAACCATTCCTCTTGCACTTTTATTAGCCCTTGCTCTTAATAGTCATAGTCTAAAACTAAAACCTTTTTGGCGATTAGTATTTTTCTCACCTATAGTTACATCAGTCGTTGCAGCGGCCTTAACATTTAAGATGATACTAAACAGTGAATTTGGGCTCTTAAATTATATGATTGGCCTTATAGGAATTGAGCCAATCAATTGGGTTGAATCATCTTCAACTTCTAAGTGGTCTGTTATGATGTTAATTATATGGAGGTGGACAGGATTAACCTGTATTTATTTTTTAGCTGGACTACAATTTATAGATAGAACATTGTATGAAGCTGCGAAAATAGATGGAGCAACTGCATGGCATCAATTCTGGTACGTGACTCTTCCTCAGCTAGCACCTGTAACATTATTTGTTTGTATAATTGTTTCTATTGGTTCATTTCAAATATTTGAAGATGTATTTGTTATGTACAGTGGAAATGATGTTCCAACCCATGCTAAATCAATGGTAGTTTACATGATGGAAAGAGGCTTTAATCAGCTCAAATTAGGGTTTGGATCTTCTATTGGTGTATTTATGTTCATCTGCATTTTAGCTATATCATTATTTCAATTTAGATCATTTGCGTCAAATTTAGATCAGGATGCTAAAAAAAGTTTTATTGAGAGAATTTTATCTCCTATTATAGATTTTATTGCTAATATTTTTCCAATTGAGTCTTCTAGTTCTAGCAAAAAATCCTTATCGCCAACAATTGGAAAATATTCATTAAATTTAATAATAACAATTATAGGTTTGATAACACTAATTCCTTACTTTTTTATGCTTACCTCATCAATTAAATCAACAGCAGAAATAATGGCATGGCCACCAATAGTTTTTTCTAAAAGTCCTAATTGGGAAAATGTAACAAAATTGTTTACTGAGTTTCCAGCAAGTTTATGGATATTCAATTCTTTCTTTGTTGCTATAGCTGTAACAATGCTAACGATTTTTTTATGTACTTTAGCCGGGTATGCATTTGCAAAATATAACTTTAAAGGAAAAAACAAACTCTTCATATTTATGGTAGCAACTGCAATGATACCTTTTCCAATTATAATGATCCCTCTTTACGTCTTAGTTGGAAGAATGGGATTGAATGACACTTTAACGGGGCTAATAATTCCTTTTGTTGCACCTGCTATAGGAATTTTTATGATGAGACAATTTATAACCTCTGTTCCTGATGAATTAATTCAAGCAGCAAGATCAGATGGAGCTGGTGAGTTTAGAATATTTTGGCAAATAGTTGTCCCACTTGTTTGGCCTGGTATTGCAACTCTAGCAATAATTACATTTGTTAATTCTTGGAATAGTTTCCTATGGCCACTTATAATTTTAAGAGATGATCTTAATTATACCATTCCTCTTGGCATGACGGAAGTATTTGCACTAAGTGTAGGTCAGGAACCTCAGTATGGACAAGCTATGGCTTTTGCAACTTTAACAACAATTCCAATTATAGTAATTTTTTCTTTTGTTCAGAAATATTATATTGCTGGTTTATCTGCAGGAGCTGTAAAAGGGTAGTATGGAAAAAATTAAATGGGGAATTATTGGACCAGGTAATATAGCTAATAATTTTGCAGATGGATTAAAAGATTCTTACTCGGGTCAACTCGTAAGTATAGCAAGTAAAAATGAAGACCGTCGAAAAACCTTTGGTGATAAATATGATATTCATCCTGATTTTAGATTTGATAATTATGATGATATTATAAATTCAGAACATATAGATGCTATTTATATTTCTACACCACATACTTTGCATGCTGAATGGACAATCAAAGCTGCAGGTAAAGGAAAGCATGTTCTTTGTGAAAAACCAGGCGCAGTCAATTTAAATGAAGGTAAAAAAATAATAGAGGCAGTAAAAGAAGCTGGAGTTTTTTATATGGAAGGCTTTATGTATCGTTGCCATCCTCAAATTCCAAAACTATTAGAAGTAATTAAAAATAAAACAATAGGGGATATAACATCTATTGAAGCTTCTTTTGGTTTTGATATGGGTAAAACAATACCTGATCACAGATTGTTTAATAAAAGCCTTGCAGGCGGTGGTATATTGGATGTTGGTTTATATCCTATTTCTTTTTCTAGGTTAATTGCAGGTGTTGCAACTGGAGAAAAGTTTTTAGAGCCTACTTTAATAGATGCTGAAGCAAGAATAGGGGAAACAGGAGTTGATGAAGTTGCTCATGCCAATTTAGAATTTAAAAATGGAATTAAAGCCAAAGTCTCAACTGCAATTAGAGAAAGCATGAAAAATAATGCTATTATTACAGGCTCTGAAGGTACTATCGAATTACCCGATCCATGGATGCCAGGAAGACAAGGAGGTCCTTATCATGCAAAAATCATTATTAGTAAAAATGGTAATGAAGAAGTAACTGATGTCAAAGGACCAGAACATTTATTTTTCTTTGAAGGAGAACTTGCAAGCCAGTGTATTGCAAAGGAAAAAATACAACCACCTCACCCAGCAATGACTTGGGAAGATACATTAGGCAATCTTCAAGCTCTTGATACATGGAGAGAAAAAGTAAATTATAAATTACCACAGGATGAAATATGAAATACGATAGAATAGAAGGAATAGATAAAGACATTTCTAAACTTGTTATGGGATGTGATAACCAAGATGATATAAATGAAGCTTCAAAGTTATGGGATCATTGGATTGAAGTTGGTGGCAATATGTTTGATACTGCATTTATATATGGTGGAGGTAATCATGAAAAAGTTTTTGGTGAATGGTTAAAAAATAATAATAATAGAAAAGATGTTTTAATACTTGGCAAAGGTGCACATACACCTGAATGTAACCCTGAAGCGATTTCAAAACAATTAACTATCTCTCTTGAACGAATGAATACAGATTATGTTGATATTTATATTATGCACCGAGATAATACTGATTATCCAATTGATGAATTTATGGATGTTTTGAATCAAGAAAAAGAAAAAGGCAGAATTAAAATATTTGGTGGTTCAAACTGGACAATACAAAGATTTAAAGAAGGAAATGAATGGGCAGAAAAAAATAATAAACAAGAAATGTCAATTTTAAACAATAATTTAGCACTTGCTAAAATGATTAAGCCTCTTTGGAATGGCTGCTTGTCATCTAATACTGAAGAGATACTGGCATACCTAAATTCTTCACAAAAATCTCACATGTCTTGGTCTAGTCAAGCAAGGGGGTACTTTTTACCTGATAATATAACGCAAGAGATTGAAGACAAAATTACTAAGGCAGAAACATATAGAGCACCAGGGGAGAACTCAAGCGGTCCTATTAGTTGCTATGATAGTGAAGATAATAGAGAAAGAAAAAAAAGAGCTATGGAACTAGCTGAAAAAAAAGGTTGTTCTGCTCATAATATTGCAGCAAGCTGGACTATAAACCAATCTTTTCCTTCTTTTGCATTAATTGGTCCTAGATCTGTTAAAGAGCTAGATACAACCCTTCCTTGCCTTGATATTGAGCTAAACCAAGAAGAAATTAATTGGTTGAATCTTCTCTAATATTACTACTAAATTGCGTTAATTTAACTGGTTGACATTGTAGCTTAGATATTGAATGTCCTTTTATTATTAACCAAAGGGAGGAAAAATGAAAAAATTTTTTTCAATACTTTTAACTTTTTTTTTACCCCTATCTTTCACTAATGTTTCTAAAGCTGCTGGGCATATGGAAGCTGAAGTTATTCACTGGTGGACATCTGGTGGAGAACAAGCTGCTATTTCTCAGTTTGCAGAAGCTTGGCAAGAGATGGGTAATACTTGGATTGACACTGCTATTACTGGTGGAGACAATGCAAGAGGAACAACTGTAAACAGAATTATAGGTGGTAACCCACCAACTGCAGCACAGTTTAATATCTCAAAACAATTTGTGGACTTAGTTGAGCAAGGCTTACTTCAATCACTTGAAGAAGTTGCTTCTGCTGAAGGATGGAGAGATTTTATATATCCACCTGAACTAATTGAAACTTGTGAATTTGAAGGAGAATTTTATTGTGTTCCAGTAAATATTCACAGTTGGCAATGGATGTGGATTAACAACGATGTATATAAACAAGTTGGTCTTCCAGTTCCTCAAACATTTGAAGAATTCTTAGCTGGCGCTCCAACTATACAAGCTGCAGGAATTATTCCTCTAGCTCTAGGTGGACAAGGATGGCAAGAATCAGGAATGTTTGATGTCGTTGCATCTTCAATTATGGGTTTTCCGTTAATGCGTTCAGTGTATAGAGATAAAGATCTTGATGCATTTAGAGATGGTAGATTTGAATCAGTACTAAATACTTATAGAGAACTAAATGCATTTACTGATGAAGGTTCTCCAGGAAGATTATGGAATGATACAACTGCAATGGTCATCGAAGGTAAAGCTGCAATGCAGGTAATGGGTGACTGGGCAAGAGGTGAATTTGCTGTTGCTGGAATGGAAGCAATGAAAGATTATTCATGTGTTATCCCAGGTAAAGAAAAATATGTTGCACTTGGTGGTGACGTTTTTGTTTTCCCTAAAAATGATGATCCAAAAGTAAAAGATACTCAACTAGCAATGGCAAGTATGATGGTTAATCCAACTGTACAAGCTAAATTCAATAATGCTAAAGGCTCTCTACCTATGAGACTTGATGTTGATACTTCTGCTGCTGATGCTTGTATGCAAATGGGTTTAGATTTAATTCAAAATCCTGATGCAATTATGAGAGAAAGTGATGATTGGAACACACCAGCATTTACTGCTGCGTGGGGTGACATTATCTCCGAATTTAGAAATGACCCTAATTATACTGTTGCTCAAGCAATGGATGATTTAGAAGGCGTTCTAACAAGCGGACTATAAAATTATTAATCTTAGGGCAGGTTCATACCTGCTCTAATAAATTTTAATTAAAAAAAATATGCCTTTATTTAGAAATATTGCATCAATGATTGCGCTACTTCCTATGATTGTAATATCATTAACAGTATTTGTTGGATGTATTATTTACTCATTTGTTTATTCATTAACTAACTCTAAATTAGTTCCTGTTATAAATTATGTTGGTTTTGATCAGTATGAAAGATTGTTTAAACAGAGAAAATGGGATGTGGCTGTTGAAAATATTTTTATCTATGGTTTTGTATTCACAATTGGATGTCTAGTAATTGGTTTTTTACTTGCAGTTTTAATTGATCAAAAAATTAGAGGAGAAAGTTTATTTAGAACTATATTTTTATATCCTTACGCAATGTCATTTGTCGTAACAGGTTTAGTCTGGAAATGGGTTCTAAATCCTACTTTTGGATTAGAAAACTCAATGCATATGTGGGGATTCGTTTGGTTTGAACTTGATTGGTTAGTTAATAGAGATTTAGCAATTTACGCAGTATGTATTGCTGCCGTTTGGCAAGGTGCAGGATTTGTTATGGTTCTCATGCTAGCAGGTCTTAGAGGTATCGATGAAGATATTTGGAAATCATTAAGTATAGAAGGGGTAGCAAAGTGGAAATCTTATTTATTTGTTATTCTACCAATGCTTAGACCTATGGTTGTTACAGCGATAGTGCTGATTGCTGCTGGAGTTGTAAAAGTTTATGATTTAATTTTAGCTTTGACATCTGGCGGGCCTGGTTATGCAACAACTACACCAGCTATGTATGTTATGGAAAATTTTTTTAGTAGAGCTAACTTAGGACAAGCATTTGCAGCATCAATAATAATGTTCATCTCTGTTGTCTGTATACTTGCTCCATGGGCATTTTACGAATTTTATCTAAGAAACAAATACGCGGCAAACTAATGAGTGCTATACCTTCTGGACCTCGTCCAAAACATTTAACAATAGGAAGAATAGGTATGTATTGTTTTATTTTAGTATGTGCTATATTTTTTTTAATGCCATTATATGTAATGGTTATCACATCCTTAAAAGATATGGATGAAATTAGAGCCGCAAACATATTAAATTTACCAAAAGAACTCAGCTTTTATTCTTGGCCAAAAGCGTGGTCACAAGCTTGTACTGGATTTGTATGTGAAGGTCTTAAACCTGGTTTTTTTAATTCAATTAAAATTACAATTCCTAGTGTAATTGTGTCTGTTGGGCTTAGTGCAATAAATGGATATGCTCTAGCCTTCTGGCGCTTTAAGGGTGCTTATTTCTTTTTTGGTCTATGTATGTTTGGTGCTTTTATTCCTTATCAGGTAATGGTTTATCCTCTGCTTAAAATAGAAGATGCGTTAGGTATTTATTCAACTCTTCCAGGAATAATTCTAGTACATACAATTTTTGGTATGCCAATATTAACGTTAATTTTTAGAAATTTTTATGTCAGTTTACCAATAGATCTTTTTAAAGCAGCAAGAATTGATGGAGGTAATTTTGTTAAAATATTTCTTTATGTTATCATTCCAATGTCTACACCAATCACTATTGTAGCAGTAATTTTACAAGTCACAGGTATTTGGAATGATTTTCTTTTAGGTCTGGTCTTTGCAGGTAGAGACAATCAACCTATGACAGTACAATTGAATAATATAGTACAAGTAGACTATGGTGTTGCAGAATATAATGTCGATATGTCCGCTACAATTTTAACATCACTAGTTCCGCTTTTTGTTTATTTTATATCAGGAAGGTGGTTTGTAAGAGGTATCGCAGCTGGAGCAATTAAGGGGTAATGATGAAAAATAATGTAGAAGTTAAAAATATTTCATTCAGTTACGGTAAAACTGAAATTTTAAAAGATTTAAGTATTGATATAAGAGAAGGTGAATTTATGGTTTTACTTGGGCCTTCGGGTTGCGGAAAAACCACTCTTTTAAATTGTATTGCAGGACTTCTAGATTTAACTGACGGACAGATTTGGATCGAAGATGATAACGTTACATGGAAAGAGCCAAAAGATAGACATATAGGAATGGTATTCCAATCTTATGCATTATATCCAAGCATGACAGTAGAAAAAAATTTATCATTTGGACTTAGAATGATGAATACTCCAAAGAATATCATTAATGAAAAAATTGAAAAAGCATCAAATCTTCTTCAAATAAATGAATTACTAAAAAGAAAACCTTCTCAATTATCAGGAGGTCAAAGACAAAGAGTAGCTATTGGAAGAGCCTTAGTAAGAGATGCAAAAGTTTTTTTATTTGATGAACCTCTCAGTAACTTGGATGCAAAACTAAGAGCTGAATTGCGATATGAAATTAAAAAACTGCACCGTGATCTATCTAATACAATGATTTACGTTACTCATGATCAAATTGAGGCTATGACGCTTGCAGATCGTATATCTGTTATGAAAGATGGATTAATTCAACAATTAGATACACCAAAACAAATTTATAACAAACCTGCCAATTTATTTGTGGCTGGATTTATTGGCTCGCCAAGCATGAATTTTTTAAAAGCTAATTTTAAAAAATCAAATCAAAGAATAATTATAGGTAAGCAGGAAATTAATATTTCAAACTATGAAAATTTTAATAATTTAGTTGATAATCAAGAAGTTATATTTGGTATAAGGCCAGAAAATATTATTTTAGAAAAAAATGAAAATTCTATTCCTGGTAGCGTAGAATTAGTAGAGCCTATGGGTGCGGATACTCTTGTATGGACCAGCATAGAAGGTAATCCTATTTCAATTAGGCTCGAGGGAAGTTCAAATTATAATTTAAATGATGAAATTAATATCTCTTTTGATATAAATAAATCATCAATATTTGATAGCCAATCTGAGGAGAGAATTTAATGAATAGAAATGAAATAACAATGCAGTTGTATACAACAAGAAAATTCCAACCCTATGAGCCAATTTTTAAGTTCTTATCTGAGTCAGGAATAAAAAATATTGAGTTATTTGATTTAGATAAAATTGATTTAGATAATTTTAAATCAATGATGGATGATAATGGTATTTCTATAAAATCCTCACATATAAGCTTTCAAGCAATTACTGACTCAGATGAAACAATTAGAAGGATGAAATTTCTTAATATTAGCCATGCCATAGTGCCATCAGTTCCAGAAAAATTTAACAAAGATTTTGCATCAAATTTTGATCTTGATGAAGACACTTGGAATGATTTTGGAAAAGATTTGTCTTCATATGTACAAGTTTATGAAGATAATGGTTTAACTCTTGGTTATCATAATCATTCTTTTGAATTTAGACCACTTCCTAGTGGGAAACTTCCAATTGAGTGTATGATGGATCATAATGAAAATCTTAAGATGGAGTTAGATCTTGGATGGGCAATTGCTGGAAAAGCAAACCCTTCAGATTGGATAGAGAAATATAAAAATAAAATTATTGGATGTCATTTGAAAGACTTTTTTGATGAAACAAAAAATCTCTTAGAACACAGTGAACAATCTGCTGTTGGTGAAGGATTTATAGACTGGCCTAAACTACTTGAAGAAGTTAAAAAAACACCATGTGAAGTATTTGTTTTAGAACATGATGATCCTAAAGATTATAAAGAATACACAACTAAATCATTAGAATATTTAGAAAAAATTTAATGAATATTGGAATAGTTGGTTGCGGAAATATTTCTGAGACTTATTTTGAGTGTCAAAAGATATTTAATAATTTTAATATTATTGCTTGTGCTGATATTAATAAAGAAGCTGCATCAAATGCTGCTTCAAAATATAATGTTAAAGAGTTATCTGTTGATGAGATATTGGAAAATAAAGAAATAGATTTAATCATTAATTTAACAATTCCAGCTGCCCATAAAGAAATTATTACAAAATCGCTTTTTAATGGAAAACATTGTTTTAGTGAAAAACCATTAGCAATGAATTTTGCAGAAGGTATTGAAATAGAAAAATTGGCTAACGAAAAAGGATTATATGTAGGATGTGCCCCAGATACTTTTCTTGGAGCAGCTGGTCAAAATGCTAGAAAATTAATTGAAGATAATAAGATTGGGAAAATTGTTCTAGGGACATTTAACTTGATGTCTCATGGTATGGAGCACTGGCATCCAAATCCAGATTTCTTCTTTAAACCTGGCGCAGGACCAGTATTTGATGTTGGTGTTTACTATATTACTCAGTTAATCAATTTAATTGGTCCAGTTAAAAGTATTAATGCTATAAGCGGCACTGCATCAGACGAGCGGACTATAACTAGTGAACCTAGATATGGTGAAAAAATTAAAGTTGAGACGCCTACCACTTTGATGGGATCATTGGAATTTCAAAATAATGCTAAAGTTCAATTTTTTTGTACCTGGGATGTTTGGAAAAACAAACATTCTACGATTGAACTGTATGGCTTAGATGGAAGTATGATCGTACCGGACCCAAATTTTTTTAGCGGCGATTTGTTAGTATCTCAAAAAGATAATGATTGGGAAGTAGTTAATAATGATAAAATGTTATTAGGAATACCTAACAAAAGTGATGGTGAAGGAAATAAGAAAGCAAATTATAGAGGAATTGGACTTTCAGAAATGATTGATTCAATTTCTAATAAACGTAAAGCAAGATGTTCGCTTCAATTATCGCTTCATGTTCTTGAAATAATGGATGGTATAATTAAATCTGCTGAAGAAAAAAGTTCATATATTCTATCTACAAATCCTGAACAACCAGATTTACTAACTGAAGAAGAAATAAGTAAGTTAAAAATTTAAATATGTCAGAAATAAAATTTCCATCTGATTTTATTTGGGGGGCATCATCTGCAGCTTATCAAATTGAAGGAGCTTGGAATGTTGATGGAAAATCTCCTAGTATTTGGGATACTTTTACTCAAGCTAAAGGCAATGTTCATAATGATGAAAATGCAAATGTAACATGTGATTTTTATAATAATTACAAAGAGGATATTTCTTTAATGAAAGATGCTGGAATAAAAGGTTTCCGTTTTTCCACTGCGTGGTCTAGAATTCTTCCAGATGGTTTTGGTAAAGTTAATCAAAAAGGTTTAGACTTTTACAATCGCATTATTGATACACTTTTAGAAAAAAATATTGAGCCTTTTATTTGTCTTTATCATTGGGATTTACCTCAAATTCTGCAAGATAAAGGCGGTTGGACAAATAGAGAATCTGCTGATTGGTTTACTGAATTCACAAATGTTGTTGTAACTAATACCAGTGATAGGGTTAAAAAATACTCAACTTTTAATGAGCCTGTAGTTTTTACACTTGCTGGATACGGGCAAGGAATGATGGCTCCTGGTATTAGTGATTTTACAAAAACATTACAAGCTGTACATTACGTTAATTTATCTCATGGATGTTCCATTAAAGAAATGAGATCAATTTCATCAGATCTTAAATGTGGCTGTGTAAATGTTATGGCTCCAATTAAACCTATTTCCAATAAAGAAAAAGATATTGAGGCCTCAAGAATTGCCAACGTTTTTTTTAATACTTTATTTACAGATCCACAATACCTAGGAAATTATGATTCATATATAGCTCAGCAAATGAAAGATATAATTAAAGACGGAGATATGAAAATAATAAAACAAAAATTAGATTATTTTGGACTTAATTTTTATTCACATTTTTATGTTCAAGCTGATCCGAGTGATAAATTATTTATGGGTGCAAAAACTAACAATGATGCAGGTTTTACTTTACTTCCGCCTCCTCAAGATGCTGAAGTAAATCCTATGGGTTGGGAAATTGCACCATCTTCTTTTTATGATCAAATAATGCATGTAAAAGAAAAATATCAAAATCCATTAATTTATATAACTGAGAATGGTGTAGCAACTGAAGATATATTATCAGAAAGAAATACAATTCCAGATATAGAAAGAATTAGTTTTTATAAACGATATTTAACTAGCTTAAATAAAGCAATTAAAGATGGAGCAAATGTTCAAGGTTTTTATGCATGGTCGTTTACAGATAATTTTGAGTGGCATAGAGGTTATGATATGAGATTCGGAATGGTTTATATAGATTATAAGAATCAAAAAAGAATTCCAAAAGATTCATTTTTCTTTTATAAAAATATTATTGAGAATTCAAAAATTAGTTAGTAATTTTATTATAACTACTCTCATTTTGTTCAAACAATACATTATTAAATTTTGAAAGATCATTTTCAACTTTTTTTAACATTGAATTAAATTCTGATCTTTTTGTCACCACAAGTGAAATATCAGCAACAATTAAGTCTATAACAAACAATCTATCTTTTGATTCTTTTACGCGCCATGTTACAACAACTGATCCAGTATCAGAAAAAATCTCCATATCAATTAAAGTGACTTGGTTTTTGTTGTCATATTTTGATTTTGTTAGTTCATAAGTTTGATCTGAATATCCTTGCATCATTGAAGCTATATTTAGAGCTAAATGTCGTTTAAAATTATCGATATAGATTTTTTTTGTATTTTTATCTGATCTCTTCCAAGCTTCTCCTGCTACAAATTTAGCAATACCAGTACCTGCAAAATTATTATTTATTGTTTCTTCAACTAGAAGAAATCTATTTTCATTTGAGAGATTTTGATTTTTATAAGCATCAAGGATAATGTCTATTTCTCTTTTAAGCCATTCTGAAGTTTCATCAGAATATAAATTTTTTGAAATAAAGATTATAAATAAAAATATAATTAAATTAAACTTCATTATTCAAATTCAATGCTAATAAGTGGAAGGGGCATTAATTCTGAGTCATCCACATTATTAATTGCTGCCTTTCGGTTTTGATAGTAAGAACTTCTTACTGCTGCATAATAATCTACTGAATTATCTCGTAATGCATTAACTTCATCAATTATTTGTGATCTTGTATCAACTGCATTAACTGCTGTTCTCATTGGCACTAACCAAGCTTCACCCTCACTTGCTGCATATGCATTAATTGGATCCGTTAACATAGTTAATACCATGCCTGATGTATCTCTTAGATTTGATGGTCCAAATAATGGAAGCACTATATAGAAACCATCTCCAACACCCCAAGTTGCAAGAGTTTGTCCATAATCCTCCTCTTTTTCATCAAGTCCAATTTTTTCAGCTACATCAAATAATCCAAATACACCTAAAGTACTATTAACAATGAACCTTCCTGATGATTGGATGGCGTTTTCACCCTGAGCTTGTAATAATTGATTTACAACAACTAAGGGAGCTCTTAAATTGCTTAAAAAATTATTTATTCCACTTTGTAGTGGAGAAGGTAATTTTTTGTAACCTTTTGCAATTGGTTCTAAAACAATTCTATCAGCTACATTATTAAAACTAAATATAGCTCTATTTACAGGCTCAAAAGGATCATATATTTCATCCTCTATCGTGGTTGTTTCAAAATCCTCTGAGTTAGTATTTACTTCATCAGCATCACTCGCACTTGCATTATAGGATAGTAAACTGAAAAATAGAAAAAATGGAATTATAATTTTTTTACTCATAGACTAATCACTATTATCTAAACTATTATTTAATATAGTTTATAAATTACATTATATATATCTCTATTATAGCAAAAAAATGACAGAAAATTCGCAAAATTATCTTGATTTATTAAATAAAGCACAAAGAAATGCAGTGCAGCAAACTGATGGTTCATTACTTGTTTTAGCTGGTGCTGGAAGTGGAAAAACTAGGGTATTAACTTTCAGAATTTTAAATATATTAATTCATAAACTTGCCACACCCAGGCAAATTTTAGCAGTTACTTTTACAAATAAAGCAGCAAGCGAAATGAAGTCACGAATCGGAGATGCATTAAATTTTCCAATAGATAATATGTGGATAGGAACATTTCACTCTTTATCACTGAGAATACTAAGACAGCATTATGAGGAAGTAGGATTACGAAAAAATTTTTTAATTATTGACGTAGATGATCAGTTAAAATTGATTAAAAATATTTGTGAGGTAGAAAAAATAGATACAAAAGAAACTTCACCTAAATATTATTTGTCTGCAATAGATAATTTAAAAAATAAAGGAATAAGTCCCAATGAATTGAGTGAAAATAAATACAGGAAAAATGACAAAGAAATTCGTAAGATCTACAGTATTTATCAGTCTGAACTTCTTCGATTAAATAGCGTTGATTTTGGTGATTTGATTTTATTTTGTATAAAAATTTTTCAAACAAATAATTATATATTATCAAAATACCAAAATATTTTTAAATATATACATGTGGATGAATACCAAGATATAAACCCTATACAACAACAGTGGATTCATTTTTTATATAAAGGAAATAAAAATATATGTTGTGTAGGTGACGATGATCAGTCAATATACTCTTGGAGAGGAGCAGACGTTACTAATTTATTAAATTTTGAAAAAAATTTTGACAAAGTAACAATTGTAAGACTAGAACAAAATTATCGATCGACAAGAAATATATTAAGTTGTGCATCAACCCTTATTTCTAAAAATAAAGGAAGATATGGAAAAGAATTATGGAGTAAAAATCAGATTGGCGAAAAAATTACAATTAATGGATTTTGGGAAACTAAAGAAGAATCTATTTTTGTAACAGACAAAATAGAAAATATAATAAAAGATAAAATAAATTTGAGTGAGATCTCAATATTATTTCGAGTTGCTGCACATACTAGATCGTTTGAAGAAAGACTAATCAATCTTGGACTGCCATATAAAATAATTGGAGGATTACGATTTTATGAAAGAAAGGAAATCAAAGATATTATTGCGTATTTACGACTAACAAATAACCTATCTGATGACCTAGCTTTTGAAAGAATAATTAATGTACCTAAAAGAGGAATAGGTAAATCTACGGTGAGTAAGATTAGTAGTTTTGCGAGAATGAATAATATTTCTCTATTTGAAGCTGCTCAACAATTAACATTTAAGAGTAATTCTAAAGCTAAAGGTGAATTGTATAGTTTTACTGACAATATTTTGAAATGGCAAAAAGTTAAAAAGAAATTTGATCATATTGAATTAGCAAAAGTTATCATAGAAGATTCAGGCTATCTAGATTACTTAAAAAAAGAGGAGCAGAATTCAAATAAACCTGACAGTCTATCAAGGATAGACAATTTAAATGAATTCATTGAAAGTTTAAAAGAATTTGAAAACATAGAGGGTTTTCTTGAACATGTTTCTTTAGTTATGGAAAATATGACAAATACTTCAGAAGAGACGTTAACACTTATGACAATGCATGCTGCTAAAGGATTAGAGTTTGATTATGTATTTCTAGCCGGTTGGGAGGAGGGAGTTTTTCCAAGTCAAAGATCAATAGAGGAGTCAGGTAATCAGGGATTAGAGGAAGAAAGAAGGCTGGCTTATGTCGCATTAACAAGAGCCAGAAAAAAAATTTATATTACCTATGTAAATCAAAATAGATATTCTTATGCATCACATGATTACAATTTGCCCTCAAGATTTATAAGTGAACTTCCAGAAGATAAAGTAGAGATAAACGACTCAAAATATATTCAAGATAATAACTTTTTAGATAATTTTTTAGAAACTGACTCATTCAGTGAAGAAATAATTACACCAGGAAGAAGAAGATTATTAGAAAATTCAAAAAAAAATAATATCGATTGGGAATTTAATCAAGATTTTGAATTTGAAGATAATATATCTAAAGGGAAAAATGTTTATCATCAAAAATTTGGAAATGGAAAAATTATAAAACTAGATGGTGATAAAGCTTTAATTGATTTTGATAACTTTTCTTCAAAAAAAGTATATTTAAAATTTTTGAAAATTATAGATTAATTTTCTTAAGGAATTCTTTTTCATTTAAAATCTTAATTCCTAATTGTGTTGCTTTATTTATTTTTGAACCTGCTTTTTCTCCAGCAATTAGAAAATCTGTTTTTTTACTAATACTAGACAATATTTTTGCTCCTTTAGTTTTCGCTAAGTACTTTGCTTCATCTCTTGATAATTCAGATAAAGTGCCAGTAAAAACTAAATGTTTATTTGAAAAAAAATTATCTATTACTTCATTTTTGATAAACGTAATAAACAAATGATTTTTTAATTTTTTAATAGTTTCCGTATTTATATCTTTTGAAAAAAAATCTATAATTGAAGAAATCGCTTTTGGTCCTAAACCATCAATATTTTCTAACATGCTTATATTATTTGAGGATGAAATAAATACATCTAGTTTTTTAAATTCATTTGCTAAAATCTCAGCATTTACTTCCCCAATAAATCTAATGCCAAGTGAATAAATAAATTTATCAAGTGATATTTTTTTTGAATTATTAATAGAATTAATTAAATTAGTAAAAGATAATTCACCCCATCCATCTAACTCAATTATTTCTGCTTCAAACTGTTCAAGATTGAATATATCTTCAACTTTATTTATAAATTTTAAATTAAATAATTGTTTAACTTGTTTCTCACCGAATCCACCAATATTTAAACTTTTCTTACTGACGAAATGAATTATTCTCCCTATTTTTTGTGAATTACAACCATACGTATTAGTACACCTTATTATTGCTTCATCTTTTTCTTTTAAAACATTACTCTTACAGACAGGACAATTTCTAGGAGGTTTTATTTTAGTATCTAATTTACTATTTTTTTTAACTAATCTAGTAACATATGGAATAACATCTCCTGCTCTTTCAATTTCAACGAGATCTAAAACATTTATTTTTTTTTTATTTATTTCATCAAAATTATGTAAAGATGCATTAGATATAATTACACCACCTAAATTAACAGGTTGCAATCTGGCTACAGGGGTAATTGCTCCAGTTCTCCCAACTTGGAAATCGACAGATTTAATTATAGTATTAGCTTTCTCAGCAGAAAACTTTATCGCAACTGCCCATCTTGGGTTTTTTCCAACATAACCTAATCTTTCTTGTAGTTTAAAACTATTTATTTTAACGACTAATCCATCAATATCATAATCAATATCTGATCGTTTTTGATCTATTTGATTATAAAATTTAATTATTTCTTCAACTGATTGACATTTTTTGCCTAAATTATTTGGAGCAATGCTCCAATTCTTAAGTTGATTATAATAATTCTCAATTTTATCAAAATTATAAGAGCATTTTCCTATACCGTGAGGTATAAATTTTAGTGGTCTACTATGACTAATAGAAATATCAAGTTGTCTTAGGCTACCAGCTGCAGCATTCCTTGGATTTGCAAATTTAGACTTATTTTCTAACTTAGAATTAAGTTTCTCAAAATCACTCTTATTTAAGAATACCTCACCTCTAATTTCAATAAAATCTGGAAAGTCTTTTTTTAACTTTGACGGAATATTTTTTATATTTAAAATATTTTCAGTAACATCTTCTCCTATAAATCCATCTCCTCTTGTACCAGCGGATATTAAATTTCCATTTTTATAAACAAGATTCAAAGATAACCCATCAATTTTTGGCTCACAGATATATTGAAAATCATCATCATTATCTAAATTTAAAAATTTCACTGAACGTTTTATAAACTCTTTTATATCATTATTATCAAATGCATTGGCAAGTGAGAACATCTGTGAATCGTGTTTTATTTTTTTAAAGTTATCTTTTATTTTACTACCATAATATTTGTTAGGGCTATCCTTTAAAATTAAACTTGGATATTTTTTTTCTAAAGTATCATTTTCTTTAACTAACTTATCAAATTCTTGATCAGTTATTTCAGGTCTATCTAATGTGTGATAATTATAGTTATGATTTTTGATTAAATCTGAAAGCTCTTTTAATCTTTTTAATATTTTTTCTTCTTTATCCATCAAAAAAATTTCTAATTTTTTTTAAGAATGTTTCTTCGCCATCAATCTGTTCAACTAAATTATAACTATATTTATACCATTTAGATTGAGGATAATTATATCCAAGTATTGCAGCTGAATTATAGCTATCTTCATACATACCCATTTCATAATAAGCTTCTACCATTCTGTGCAATGCCTCAGGGGTAAATTTGGTTATTGAGAATTCATTTACAACTATTTTAAATCTATTTAATGCTGCAATGTATTTTTTATTTTCTAAATAAAATCTTCCTATTTCCATGTGTTTTGCTGCTATATTTGATTTAACTAATATTATTTTTTGTCTACTATCTTTTGCATATTTGCTTTCTGGAAATCTTATAATAACTTGATTAAAAGAATTTAAAGCTAACTCATTATAGTATCCATCTAATGCTTCATTCTGAAGTTGTTCATAATTACACATGGCAATCATATAATAAACATAATCTATATCTTTATGAGATGGGTATTTATTAATTATCTTTCTATAATTTAAAATGGCATTTTCGTAGTCCATTTTGATGTAATCTATAAATGCAATCATTATTTCAGACTGAATTGCTTCATTAGATAATGGAAATAGTTTGTTAATTTCTTTAAATTGCCCTCTTGCTAATTCAAAATTCTGATCATCAAAATTTATTTTAGCCAATTTATATAGTGTTTCTGGCTCAGTTAATTGATTTTTATTCTTATCAATATTTGAATTAGTATTATTAGAACAACTAATGCATGTGTATAATAATATTAGACAGATAATTTTTTTTATCATAATTTATTTATATATTTAAATTTGAAAATTTGAATGAAATATATAACTAAATACAAATCTCCAAATTATAATTCAAGAAACAATTCAAAAATACAACTCATTATAATTCATTATACCGCACTGAAAAACACATTGGATGCAGTTTCGTATTTATGTAAAAGGGAAAAAAAAGTAAGCACACATTATCTTATTTCACAAAATGGAACTGTATATAATTTAGTAGATGATAAATTTAGAGCATGGCACGCAGGACAGGCATTCTGGCAGGAGATCACAGATATTAACTCTATTTCTATAGGAATTGAGCTTGATTATAGTTTGAGTGGAAAAAATAATAAATTCTCATCTAAAATGATTAATTCATTGAAAGTACTTATTCTTAAATTACAAAAAAATTATAAAATAAATAAAAAAAATATCTTAGCACATTCAGATATTGCTCCTTTTAGAAAAAAGGATCCCGGTAAGCATTTTCCATGGCAATCATTATCTTCTTCAAAATTAGTAATTAATTTAAAAAATTTAAAAAAGAAAGAAATAAAAATTATGGAAAAATGGTTTAATAATAATAACTTGAAGTCAAAAAAACGGAAAACAATTCTAGCTTTATCATTAATAGGATACGATACACGTGAAATATATAAAAACAATAAACTTTATAATAAACTTATTAGCGCATATAGAATTAGATATTTAAATCACAAAGATAAAATCAAAAATAAATCCATATATAATGATTTAATTAAACACTTGTTCAATTATATGTTGACGAATAATTAAATAAATTTAATACGAATTTAGATGGTGCGATGATCGCTTGAGTAATCAAGAGGAAAGTCCGGGCTCCACTGGGAAAAAAACCAGGTAACACCTGGCAAGTGAAAGCTTAGGGAAAGTGCAACAGAAAATATACCGCCTTAAAAGGTAAGGGTGAAAAGGTAAGGTAAGAGCTTACCGCTTTTTTGGTAACAAAAAAGGCTTTGCAAACCCTTTTTGGAGCAAGGTCAAATAGGAATGGCAATCAGTTCCAGCTGAGCTGTTCGGGTAGACTGCTTGAAACAAATGGTGACATTTGTTCTAGATTAATGATCATCAATTTTTATTGAATTACAGAACCCGGCTTATGCACCATCTTTATATATATTGAGAACATACAAAGAACATTTATTATAATTTTATATACCCATTGACGCCCATATAATCCCATGATAACCCATATATAATGGATCTATTTGTATCTAAATACATTAATAAAATAGATAAGAAGGGAAGAGTTTCTCTACCTTCTAGCTTTAGAAATGTACTTCCAAAAGCTAATAGAAATGAAATTATTCTATACAAATCTATAAAAACAACTTCTATTGAGGGCTGTGGTGTTGGAAGATTAAAAGAAATTGCAAAAAGAATTAATAATTTAGATTTTTTTTCTGAGGATTATGATGATTTTTCAACATCTATATTTTCAGAAATAATTACAACTAACATTGATAAAGAAGGAAGATTTTTAATTCCTGAAGAATTAAAATTATACGCTGGTATTAAAACAGAAGCTTCTTTTTTTGGTCAAGGTCATTATTTTCAAATTTGGGAACCAAAAAAAGGTCTAAAAAATACTGAAGATTCAAGAAGGCGTCTTTTGAAAGAAAAAAAATCATTACGAATGATGTTAACACAACAAAAATAATATGGAAAATTTACATAAGTCAGTAATGATAAAAGAAATAATATCCTTTCTACCATTAACAAAATCAATAAATGTAATAGACGCAACTTTTGGTGGCGGTGGTTATTCAAAAACTATCCTTGAAAAATTTAATGTAAATCAATTGTTAGCAATAGATAGGGATCCAATATCAAAAATATTTGCAAAAGAAATAGTATCTAAATTTTCAAATTTTACTCTAATAAATGATAAATTTAGTAAAATTGAAGAAATAGTAAATAATACAAAATTGAAAGATAAAAAATTTGATATAATTCTTTTCGATATAGGTACAAGTTCAAATCAAATAGATAATGCGCAAAGAGGTTTTTCATTCAACAAATCTGGACCACTTGATATGCGTATGGGTTCAGCTGATAAAAATGCTTATGATATAATTAATAAGTATGAGGAAAAAAATTTAGCTGATATAATTTATCAATATGGAGAAGAACGTTATTCAAGAGTTATTGCAAAAGAAATAGTAAAGAACAGAAAATTAAAATATATAAACGACACGGTTGAATTATCAAACATTATTAAAAAATGTTTACCAAAAAAAAATCAATTTAAAAACAAGACTCACCCAGCAACAAAAACATTTCAGGCAATAAGGATTTATGTGAATGATGAGTTAAGTGAACTAAAGACGAGTCTAGAAAAAACTTTAAAAATTTTAAATAAAGATGGTTTAATTTTAGTAGTTTCTTTCCAAAGTCTAGAAGACAGAATTGTGAAAGATTTTTTTAACCACAATAGTGGTAAACGATGGCGTTCCTCCCGCCACTACCCGGAGTTACCTGATAAACTGGCAACTCAATTAAAAATAATCACCAAAAAACCAATATTGCCATCAGATTCTGAGATTTTAGAAAATCCCAGATCTAGATCAGCAAAACTTCGGGTAGCTCAGAAAGTTTAATAATGAAATATACTAAATCAATTATATTCTTTTTAATTCTTAATTTAATACTAGTTTTTTCAATGATTTTTATTGCCAATAATACAAGAGAAATCGAAAAAAATAATCATAATCTAAAAATGAAAATAACTAAAATTTCAGAAAATTTAAAAATTAATAAGATTGAATTAGCTACTCATCAAAATAGCTCATATTTGAAAACACTATATGAATTATATTTTTATGAAACTGACAACAATAATATTCCTCTTATTGTAAAAATAGAAGAACTTTCAAATCAAGATAAAAATATAAAGTTTGTTAGTTCAAAAAATTAATTCATGTTAAGTAAATTGAAATTATTTGATAGTGACTCGTTAAAATTACTTCATAGAAGAGTTTTTTTTTCAATTACAATTTTTATCTTTGTGTATTTTATTTCTATTTATAGAATTTCATCAATTATGCTCTTTCCTAATTTGATTGATGAAACTACTAATTATGTAAAAAAAGATATAAGGGGCAGTATATATGATAGGAATGGAAATATAATTGCTACCTCAATTGAAAGTATCTCTTTATCAATAAATCCAAATAAGATAAAAAATAAAAAAGATCTTGCAAATAAATTGGGATTAATTCTTGATTTAGATATAAAAAAAATAGAGAAAAAATTAATATCAACAAGTAAATTTGTTTGGATAAAAAGAAATATATCTCCAATTGAATATCAAGAAATAATTAACCTAGGTGAAATAAATATCAAAGCTCATAAGGAATTTAAAAGAATATACCCCTATAAGAATACTTTATCGCATATCCTTGGATATGTGGATATTGATCAGAATGGACAGAGTGGAATTGAAAGGTATTTTGAAAGTGATCTTTCAAAATCTAAAGATATAATTATTAGTATTGATACTAATTTACAGCAGTTAGTTAGAGAAAATCTCTTAAAAAAAATAAATAACTATAAAGCTGAATCAGGTTTAGCTATAGTTATGGATATCACTAATGGACAAATTTTATCATCTGTAAGTTACCCTGATTATAATCCTGAGGATAAATCGTCATTTAATAATAATAATTTAATAAATAGAGTTTTTCAGTCTAATTATGAAATGGGATCAACATTCAAACCAATAACTGCAACTATTGGATTTGATTTAAATATCCTAGATCCTAAGATGACTTTTGACGTAACAAAAAAATACTTAAATATTGGTGATCATGATAAATACAAAGATAACGGTATATATGATGTTGAAAAAGTAATTGTTGAATCATCCAATATTGGTACAGCTCAAATTGCTACATTAATTGGTAAAAAAAACCAAAAAGAATTTTTTGAAAAGATAGGTTTCAATAAAAAAATTAATATAGAAAATAAAGAAAGCTCAGCTCCTTTAGGAAATAAAAATAATTGGGGTAAGTTAGAAACAGCAACTATAGGATTTGGTCATGGTTTTGCAATTACACCTCTTCATTTGGTTAAAGCATATGCCTCATTGGCAAATAATGGGAATGAAGTCTTTCCTACACTTCAATTAAACAAACAATTTGTACAGAAACAAATTTTTAATAATAAAGAATCTTCCAAATTCTTCATCAATCTATTAAATTCTGTTGTTCTAAAAACTGAATACACTGGTCCAAGAGTAAAAGTAGATGGTTATTCTGTAGGAGGTAAAACAGGGACATCAGAATTACTAAATCCAAATGGTGAATATTATAAAGATAGAAACTTGACATCCTTTATTGGAATATTCCCAACAAATAATCCAAAATATGTAGTTTACACTGCTATTGAATATCCAAAAAAGGATACAGGTACTAAACAAAGAATGACTGGTGCAAGGGTAAATGCACCCTTGGTAAAAGATATTATTATTAATATTATAAATCTCTTTAATATTTCAAAAGATAAAAACGATGAACTTCTAAAAGTAGACACAAATTTTTTATACATTAAATTAAATGCTACTGTCTAATTTATCAAAAGTCATAAGTGTAAATAAAACGTACAATTTTAATAAAAATAAATATTTCTCTGCAATTACCTCCAACTCAAAATTTACTAATCACAGAACGTTATTTGTTTATGACAAAAATACAAAGGTAAAAAAGATTTACTTAGATGAAGCACTTAAAAATAAAACACCTGCTATAATTTCAAATAAATATATTAAATACTTAAAAATTCCTCAATTTGTTGTATCTAATATTAATTTTGAGATACATTATTTATTAACCAAGCTTCATAGCAATCTTCCCTTTAAAACACTAGCAGTTACAGGTACCAATGGAAAGACATCAGTTGTTTGGTATATTTCAAAAATTCTTAATTCACTAAAATATAAAAATACAATGGTTGGTACTTTAGGACATTTTGTAAACGGAAAAAAAATAAATGATATAAATTTAACAACACCTGCCTATGAAGAATTATTTAGATATGGATCTTCGAATAAAAAAGAAAAAAATATTTTCATTTTTGAAGCCTCAAGTCACGCTCTAGAACAAAACAGGTTAAGAAATTATCCAATAAATATTGCAGCTATTACAAACATTTCAAAAGATCATCTTGATTACCATAAAACATTCTCAAATTATAAAAAATCTAAAATTAAACTTTTCTCTAATCATTTAGTAAATTCTGGATTTGCTATAATAAATTCAAGATTAAACATCTTATCTGAATTAAAAAAAACATTGATAAAAAAAAACGTAAAATTTAAATATTTCGGAAATAAAAATATAAAATTAATAAAAATCAATGATTTAGTATATTTGAATATTAACAATACAAAATATAAACTAGAAAATCTAAAACTTAAAACAAATATAGAATTAGAAAACTTAGAATGCGCGATTAGTTGTTGCTTAGCACTTAATATTAGTCAAAGTAAAATTATAAGAGTATTATCAAAAGTTACAAATCCATCAGGTCGTTTGCAAACAATTGAGTATAAGAAAAAAAAATCAAAAATTATTATTGATTATGCACATACACCAGATGCTTTGAAAAAAATTCTACTTGCTTATAAAATCAAAAAAATGAAACCATCAATTTTATTTGGTTGTGGCGGTGATAGAGATAAAAGTAAGCGAAAATCTATGGCATTAATTGCAAATAAATATGCTGATAAAATTTATATAACGGATGACAATCCTAGAAACGAAAATCCATCTAAAATAAGGAAAAATATTCTTAAGTATTGTTCTAGAGCTATGGAAGTATCTGATAGAAGAAAAGCAATTAAATTAGCTATTAAAGAATTAAAAATGAACGAAATTTTAATAGTAGCAGGTAAAGGGCACGAAAAATTTCAAGTTTCAAAAAATAAAACAATTAAGTTTGATGATTTTAAAGTTGTTAAACAATTATTAAATTAATGATCGAATTAAATCAATTAGAGAAATATATAATATCTAAAAAAGATAAAATTCAAATATCAAGTAAAGATATTAAAAGTGGTGATATATTTCTTGCTTTAAAAGGTAAAAGGTTTCATGGAAACAAGTTTTTAAATGAAGCAATAGATAAAGGTGCAAAATTTTGTGTAACTGATAATAAAAATTTCAAAAAAAATAAAAAAATTTTATATGTAAATAATATTTATAAGTATCTTTCAAAAATAGCAAAAACGAAACGAGATTTATACAAAGGTAAAGTAATAGGCATTACTGGCAGTGCTGGTAAAACTACTTTAAAAGAAACTTTAGCATTTTTCTTAAAAAAAGATCATACCATTTCTTACTCAAAGAAAAGTTATAATAATCAATTAGGTGTATTAATTTCTTTACTAAATTTAAATTTAAAATCAAATTATGCAATTTTTGAAATTGGAACAAATAATTTTGGTGAGATAAAATTTCTTAGTAATTTAGTCAAACCATCAGAGGTATTTATTACAAATATACAATCTACTCACCTTGAAAATTTCCAAACTAAAAATAATATTGCCAGAGAAAAAGCTGATATATTTATTTCTAAACATAATAATAATAGGAAAAAGCTATATCTCAATGTTTCTTCTAAATCTGAAAATATTTTAATCACAAAAGCAAAAAAAGAAAAAAATCTTAAAATAATTCGTATTGATAATTCTTCAAAAAAATATTTTATTAAAAAAATATCTCCCTATAAAAAATTGCATAAAGTAACTTTATCAATTAATAAAAAAAAGGTTAACATTGTTACTGATGCAATAGTTATGCATAGATTAAATAACTTTTTATTTTGTCTTGCATTTTATAATGAAAATTCTCTGAACATTAAATCAGTTCTAAATCGTTTCAAGTTTTTAAAACCAGTGGAAGGTAGAGGATTAGTTCATAAAATTTCTTTAAATAAAAAAAAAATAAATATTATTGATGAATCTTATAATGCTAATCCTGATACAATGTTGCAAAGCATAAAAAACTTAGAAAATATCAAAGTAAAAAATAATAAAAAAATAATAATTCTAGGGACAATGAATGAATTAGGAAATAATTCTTATAAAATTCATTATAAATTACTACAACAATTAGATACCACTATTTTTAAATTTGTAATTTTATGTGGCGAATTCTTTGAATTATCTGTAAAAAATTTAAATCCAAATAATGAATTTATCCATTTTAAAAATACAAATAAAATTATGCAATTTTTAAAAGAGAAAGTGCATAATAATGACATTATTTTAATTAAATGTTCTAATTCGACAAAAATAAATAAGTTTGCAAAAATATTATTAAAACAGGTATCGATTTGATTAAATATTTGGCCTTTGAATACCAATCTTTATTTAGTTTTCTAAATATTTTTAGCTATATAACATTTAGAGCTGGCGCCTCTATTCTTACTGGATTATTTTTTTCTCTCATATTTGGAAATTATATTATTAACAAATTATCAAATGTTCAGCCAACTGGCCAGCCAATAAGAGATGATGGTCCAGAGTCACATATAATTGCAAAAAAAGGTACTCCTACAATGGGTGGCCTGTTGATTATTTTAAGTGTTTTTGTTTCAACAATTATTTGGGCTGATTTACAAAATATTTTTATATGGATTTTACTTTCAACTATTTTAATTTTTGGATCTATTGGTTTTGCAGATGACTACAGTAAAATTAAATCAAATACCAGTAAGGGTATTTCATCAAAAATAAGAATTATATTTCAAATCATTTTTTCTTTTTTCATTACATATTTAATTCTTATCAATTTAGATCCAAGTATAAGTAAATCTATGACATTTCCTTTCTTTAAAAATTTAATTATAGATTTTGGAATATTTTATTTTCTAATTTCCATATTTATAATTATTGGATCGGCTAATGCAGTAAACCTAACTGATGGACTTGATGGTTTAGCAATTGTCCCTGTAATGATAGTTGCTATGTCTTTTGCTTTCATCGCTTATGTCTCAGGTAACATAGTATTTTCAAAATATTTACTTATACAATATCTCCCAGGAACAGGTGAATTAGCAGTTTTTTGTGGTTCTTTAATTGGAGCCGCTTTAGGTTTTCTTTGGTTTAACGCACCACCTGCTAAAGTTTTTATGGGTGATACTGGTTCCCTGGCTTTGGGCAGCTCTTTAGGTTCAATAGCAATAATATGCAAACATGAAATTCTTCTTGCAATAATAGGAGGTTTATTTGTTCTAGAAACCTTGTCTGTAGTAATCCAAGTATTCATTTTTAAAATGACAGGTAAAAGGGTTTTTTTAATGGCTCCACTACATCATCATTTTGAAAAAAAGGGATGGCCTGAGTCAACAATAGTTATTCGTTTTTGGATAATTACTATTGTATTAGCTTTGATAGGTCTTGCAACTTTAAGAATAAGATAATGTATTTAATTTATGGAATTCAAAAATCAGGACTTTCTATAGTAAATTATTTTGAGAATAACAAAATAAAATTTAAGATGTGGGATGATAATCCAATAGTAAGAAAGGCTATAAAAAAAAATTACAATAAAGATTATTTTTTTAATATAAAAAAAGATAATTTGAATGATTTTAAAAAAATTTTTGTTAGCCCAGGGATATCTTTAAGACAAAAAAAATTTCAAAAAAAAAATATATCTAAAAAAGTAAATAGAGATTTAAATTTATATATTTCGAATTTAACAAATCAAAAGATTGTAGCTATTACTGGCACAAATGGTAAATCAACAACAACCAAATTAATAGGAGACATTTTAAAAAAAAATAATATTAAAACATTTGTTGGAGGCAATATTGGAGAATCATTATGCAATGCTTTTCTTCTTAAAAAAAAATATAAAGTTCATGTTATCGAATTAAGTTCTTTTCAATTAGAAACAGTTAAGTCACTTGATAGTATAATATCAGTAATAACAAATTTATCTGGTGATCATTTAGATAGGTACAAAAGTATTAGTGATTATGTTAGTCAGAAGAAAAATATTATTACTAAAAATGGAATTAATTTGTTATCAATTGATGATATTTATTCAAGAAAGATATTTAATCAAAAAAAAATTAAAAATAAAATTAGTTTTTCTTTAG
>CABYBP010000001.1 GCA_902517315.1 uncultured Alphaproteobacteria bacterium | reverse complement strand
TCCCCACAATAAGGCATTATTTGTAAAATTTCCATTAGCAAAATTTACCGTATTATCATAAATAGTTTTCTTTTGTCTTTCTATTCCGATTAAAAGATCTAAATCTAAACATCTAGAATTAGAGATTATTTTAAGATTTTTTATTTTGCTATCCCAAATAAATGCATTTCCTCTTGAGAGTGTAAAATTTGATAACAAATTGCTTAAAAACATTATAAATACTTTATTTGATTTTTCTTATTACACAGTATAATAAATCTCTCAAATTAAATCATCATAGGTACTATTATGGAAGCATTTGGAACATTTTTACCCCTTATATTAATATTTGTAGTTTTTTATTTTTTATTAATTAGACCACAACAAAGAAAAGTTAAACAGCATAAAGAAATGCTATCCAATCTCAAAAGAGGTGATAAAATAGTAACTTCAGGTGGAATTATCGGAACTATAAATAAGGTAGCTGATAATAGAGAATTAACCTTAGAGGTTGCTGATAATGTTGAAATAAAGATTGCATCCGGAATGGTTGCAGATTTATATGAAATGCCAGAAGTTAAAAAAAAAGAACTACCAAAGGAAGAGAATAAAAGTAAATCTGGCTTCTCTTTATTTTCTAGAAAAAAATAAATTTTTTTATTAATGAAAAATTATCCCATCTGGAAATCATTTACAGTAGTATCATTAGTGTTATTAGGAATAATTTTTGCAGTTCCTTCAATTATTTACGATGAAAATTCAGAAAATTGGTTTTTAAAAAATAAGATTAATTTAGGTTTAGACTTACAAGGTGGATCATATTTATTATTAGAAGTTCAACTAGATGTTTTATATAAAGAAGAATTAGATAATTTTGTCGATAGTGTTCGTTTGATTTCAAGAGATCAAGCTGTAAAAATTGAAAAAATTGATATTCAAGAAAATGAGGTTATTGTTTTTTTTGGTAATAAAGAGAAGATAAAAGATATTAGAGATAGCTTTTTTCAAATGTATAGAGGAGTTTCCTTACAAATTAGTAATAATAGACTTAGTATAAAGTTAAATGATGAATATAGAAAAATTATTCAAGACTCAGCGATTAAGCAATCACTTGAAATTGTTAGAAAAAGGATTGATGAATCTGGAACTAAGGAACCTTTAATTCAAAGATCTGGTAAAAAGAGAATACTCTTACAATTACCAGGAGTAAAGGATCCTGAAAGAATTAAAGATTTATTAGGTAAAACAGCTAAATTAACTTTTCACATCGTTGATAATGAGAATACTTCAGCTCTTCAAAATAACTTAGCTCCTTTTGGAAAAATTATTGTTCCAGACATGTATGATGAAAATACAAAATATTTATTAGATAAAAGAGCAGTTGTTGGTGGAGAAAATTTAGTAGATGCTAAAGGTTCATTTGATCAAACAGAAGGTCATGCGGTCTCATTCCGTTTTGATACAGAAGGTGCTCAAAAATTTGGTAAAGTTACAACAAATAATATTGGTAAAAATCTTGCCGTTGTATTAGATGGTGTTGTCATTACAGCTCCTAGAATTAATAGTGCTATTACTGGAGGATCAGGTATCATAACTGGAAACTTTAATGCCCAAGAAGCATCTGATTTGGCTGTCTTATTAAGAGCTGGTGCCTTGCCAGCGCCTTTAGAAATAGTTGAAGAAAGATCTGTGGGTGCTGGTTTAGGAGCAGACTCTATTGCTGCTGGTCAAATAGCTGCTTTTATTGGAATGGTTTTAGTATGTTTATTTATGATACTCATTTATGGAACTCTTGGTGCTCTTGCTAATGTTTCATTAATAGTAAATTTATTTATAATAATTTCATTATTAGGTACTATAGGCGCAACATTAACATTGCCTGGTATAGCTGGAATTGTATTAACAATTGGTATGGCAGTGGACGCCAATGTTCTAATTTTTGAAAGAATTAAAGAAGAGAGTTTAAAACAAACAAAAGTTTTTCAGATTGTAAAAAATGGTTTCGATAGAGCGATGTCAACTATACTTGATGCTAATATTACTACTTTAATTGCTGCTGTTTTACTATTTGCATTTGGATCTGGTCCAATAAGAGGTTTTTCAATTACATTATCTTTGGGTGTGATAGCGTCAATGTTCACAGCTTTAATGCTTACAAACTTTTTAGTATATATGTACTTATCATTTGCAAATAAAAAGGAATTAAAACTATAATGTTTGGTTTAAATAAAATTATTCCTGTTCAGCCTAATATAAATTTTTTGGGTTTAAGAAGAAATTTTTTAATTTTTTCTATTTTAGCAATGTTAATTTCAATTGGTCTATTAAGTATAAAAGGTTTAAATCTTGGTATTGATTTTAAAGGAGGTACTTTAATTGAGGTAAGTACAAAAAATACCTCAATTGGTGAACTAAGAGAAATATTATCTTCTTCTTATAGTGATGTATCTTTACAGGAATTTGGTAATGAGAATATTATTTTAATAAGACTTCAAAATAAAAGTAATCAAGAAAGTATTGAAACAGTTAATTCTGTCAAAAATTTAATTCAAGACAAGGTTGTTGAGTTTAGAAGGTCTGAATTTGTTGGTCCTACAATTAGTTCTGAACTTCTGTTTAGAGGATTTCAAGCTGTTTCTTTTGCACTAATTGCCATTTTAATTTACATTTGGCTGCGTTTTGAATGGCAATTTGGTTTCGGCGCAGTTGTTGCATTAACTCATGATGTATTATTTACTCTTGGATTGCTATCTATTCTTAATGTAGAATTTTCTCTTGCAACAATAGCAGCAATCCTTACAATTGCTGGATATTCTATTAATGATACAGTAGTGATATTTGATAGAGTTCGTGAAAATTTAAGAAAATATAAAAAACTAGAATTAGTAGATTTATTTAACTTATCAGTTAATAACACTTTATCCAGAACTATAATGACAAGTTTAACAACGCTTCTTGCATTAGTTTCTTTATTTATATTTGGAGGCGAGGTTATTAGACCTTTCGCCTTAACAATGATTATAGGTGTAATAATTGGTACTTATTCATCTGTTTTTATTGCGGTCCCAACTTTATTAATTTTTAAGTTTAGACCGCAAGATGAAGATGATTAAGCGTTATTTAAGTTATCTGTAACTTTTTCCCAATTAACTAAATTATCAATAAAAGCTTTTAAATAATCAGGTCTTCTGTTTCTATAATCAACATAATATGAATGTTCCCAAACATCACATCCAAGTAGAGGAGTGTGACCATGTACAATTGGGTTTTCTCCATTTGGTGTTTTAGTAATTTCTAATTTTCCATTATTTAGAACTAACCAACACCAACCTGATCCAAATTGTCCAATACCTGCATTTATAAAATCTTCTTTCATTTTTTCAACTGACCCAATATCGGATACTATCTTATTTTCGAGTTCAGAGGGAATTTTACCATTTGGATTATTTTTCATTACTTCCCAAAAATGAACATGATTTATATGTTGTGCCACATTGTTGAATACTGGAGCATTTTTTTGATAAGAATTAATTACTATATCATTAACATTGTCATCTGCTATATTTTGTTCTTTAATAAATTTATTTCCATTAGTAATGTAAGCCATGTGATGCTTATCATGATGCAACTCTAAAGTTTCAGCCGACATAAACGGCATTAGAGCATCTTTGCTATAGGGTAGATCTGGTAACTCTAGATTTATCATTTTATTTCCTTTTATTTATAAAATTTTCTTTAAAAATTCACCTGTAAAGCTTTTTTTATTATTTGCAATATCTTCGGGGGTACCAGTTCCAACAATTTGACCACCATTTACACCTCCTAGAGGACCCAAATCAATTATATGATCAGCTGTTTTAATAACATCAAGATTATGCTCAATAACGATTACAGTATTACCTTCATCAACTAGTGTATGAAGAATTTTAAGTAATTTTTTAACATCGTCAAAATGAAGACCAGTTGTTGGCTCATCTAGAATATATAGTGTTTTTCCTGTTGATCTTTTTGATAATTCTTTTGATAATTTTATTCTTTGCGCTTCACCGCCTGACAAAGTAGTAGCTGATTGACCTATTTTTATATAATCTAATCCCACATCCATTAAAGTTTGTAATTTTTGTTTTATTGCAGGAATTTTATCAAAAAATTTATAACCTTCTTCAACAGTCATTTCTAAAACATCAGAAATAGATTTATCTTTATATTTTACCTCTAAAGTCTCTCTATTGTACCTTTTACCTTTGCAGATATCACACTCGACATAAACATCAGCTAAAAAATGCATTTCTATTTTTTTTACTCCATCACCTTCACATGATTCACACCTACCACCCTTAACGTTAAATGAAAAACGACCTGGTTTATAACCTCTAGCACTTGATTCATTTAAGTTTGCAAACCAATCTCTTATTGGAGTAAAACATCCTGTATATGTTGCTGGGTTTGATCTCGGTGTTCTTCCAATAGGAGATTGATCAATATCAATTACTTTATCGATATGATTGATTCCTTTAAAGTTAAAACGACTTTCATCTTTATTTAATGATTTATTGAAATACTCATCTAATCTTTGATACAATGTATCAATAATCAATGAAGATTTACCACTTCCAGACACACCTGTAACAGTAATAAAATTTCCTAAAGGTAAAGTAATATTAAGATTATCTAAGTTATTTGTTTTTATTTTATTAAGTTTAAAAACTTTATTTTTATTAAATTTTCTTCTATTTTTTGGAACTTCTATTTCTAAGGATTTGTTCAAATATTTAGCTGTCAAACTTTTATTATTTTTTAGGATTTTTTTAAGTCCTCCCTCTGCAATAACGTGACCACCATTAACTCCCGCTTTAACACCAATATCAATTATATGATCAGATTGTCTAATTGCATCCTCATCATGCTCAACAACAATTACTGTATTTCCTAAATCTCTTAATCTAAATAAAGTTTCAATTAGTTGTTGATTATCTTTTTGATGCAACCCAATAGAAGGTTCATCCAAAACATACAAAACTCCTGTTAATCCAGAACCAATTTGACTTGCTAATCTAATTCTTTGACTTTCACCTCCAGATAAAGTTTTACTAGCTCTTGCCAATGATAAATAATCTAAACCAACTCTATTTAAAAAAACTAATCTATCTTTTATTTCTTTAATTACTCCCTCAGCAATTTTTTTATTATTTTTATCAAGTTTACTTTCAAGTAATGAAAACCAGTCTAAACATTCGCTAATTGATTTTTTTGTAATATTACCAATATGATTTTCATCAATTCTTACAGCTAAAGCTTTCTCATTAAGACGGTAACCATTACAAACTTCACAGTCTCTTTCAGATAAATATTTTTCTAGTTCATACTGAAGCCACCATCTCTCAGTTTCCTCATATTTTCGATCAATAAAATTAATTATTCCCTCAAAATCATATAAAAAATTTAATTCGCTATTTTCGTCCCCATAAAGAATAATATTTTTTACTTTTTTTGGAATCTCTCTCCATGGAACATTTTTCTTTACTTTAAATTGTTTTAAAATTTTATCTATTGTTTCAACAAAATATTTTTTTTGATAACCAAATACTTTAGTTTCCCATGGTTTAATAGCTCCATCAGAAATTGATCTAGTTTCATCAGGTACAATCTTGTATTCATCAAAATATTTTTCAACACCTAGTCCATCACATTCAGAGCACGCGCCTTGAGGAGCATTAAAACTAAATAATCTAGGTTCAATCTCTTCAATACTAAACCCAGATACAGGACATGCAAATTTTGATGAGAATATGGATATTTTATTTGTATCTAGATTTTCTAAATATAATAAACCATCGGATAGTGTTAACGCTACTTCTATACTTTCACTCAATCTTTGTTGGATATTTTTTTTTACAACAAGTCGATCAATAACAACATCAATATTGTGTTTAAAATTTTTTTTAAGTGAAGGTACCTCATCAATATCATAGACAACATTATCAACTTTTAGTCGCTGATAACCTCTTTTTTTTAAATCTTCGATTTCCTTTCGATATTCACCTTTTCTATCTCTTACTATTGGAGATAAAATATAAATTCTCTTATCAATATTATTTTTAACAATAAGATCAGTTATTTCGCTTACTGATTGTGATTTAATTGGTTTACCTGTTGATGGAGAATATGGAACTCCGACTCTAGCGTATAGCACTCTGAGATAATCATAAATTTCAGTAACAGTTCCAACAGTACTTCTTGGATTTTTTTGTGTAGTTTTTTGTTCTATAGAAATTGCAGGTGATAAACCATCAATACTGTCTACATCAGGTTTATTCATCATTTGTAGAAATTGTCTCGCATAAGCAGAGAGGCTTTCTACATATTTTCTTTGTCCTTCAGAATAAATTGTATCAAATGCTAATGTCGATTTTCCTGAGCCACTTACACCTGTAATTACAACAAGTTTATTTTTTGGTATTTCTAAATTGATATTTTTAAGATTGTGCTCTCTTGCACCTTTTATAACAATTTTATCTAAATTCATGAAATTAGTGTTATTTAATAACCTTATTATGTTATATAAATATATATAGAAATATTATGGTTGGTAGTGTTAATAAAACAATTTTATTAGGTAACTTGGGAAGAGATCCTGAGATTAGATCTATGCAGTCAGGTGCGAAAATGGCAAATTTTTCTATTGCAACATCTAAAAGATGGAAAGATAGAAACACTCAAGAGCAAAAAGAAAAAACATCTTGGCATAACATTGTAGTTTTTGGAGACGGCTTAGTAGATATAGTAGAAAAATTTGTAAAAAAGGGTTCTAAAATATACGTAGAAGGAGAGCTTCAAACTAGAAAATGGCAAGATAAGGATGGAAATGACAGATATACCACCGAGGTGATTTTACAGGGTTATAATTGTAATTTAACTCTCTTAGATAGTAGAAATAGCAATGCTCAGGTTTCTGATAACTCTCAAGAAATGGACCAATCAAAGTCAATTGAAGACAATTCTTTTGGAAATCAATCAAGTGATTCTGATGATTTAGATGAAGATATACCTTTTTAAATTATCCTATTAGATTTTAACCATTAAGTACTGAAAAATAAATATTTTTTAAAATTATTTAATCATTTATTTGTATTGGTATAAACTATACTTTTTGATATAAAAAATACTTAATTTTTCTTAGAAAACTTGGATTTTTTTAGTGCCTGACGATATAGATACATCAAATAATAACAATCAAGAACCTGCAAATATAGCTTCAGTAAGTTTAGAGCAAGAAATGCAAAAATCCTACCTGGATTACGCAATGTCTGTAATAGTTAGTAGGGCTCTTCCAGACTGTAGAGATGGCTTAAAACCTGTTCATAGAAGGATATTGTACTCTATGAGTGAGTCAGGATACAATTTTAATAAACCGTATAAAAAATCTGCAAGAATTGTAGGCGATGTTATGGGTAAATATCATCCTCATGGAGATTCCGCTATTTATAATTCCATGGTTAGAATGGCACAAGATTTTTCTATGCGATTAGAGTTAGTTGACGGGCAAGGGAATTTTGGATCTTTAGATGGAGATCCTCCTGCAGCAATGAGATACACTGAGGCAAGACTTGCTAAAGTATCTGAAAAGCTTGTTGAAGATATTGACAAAAACACTGTTACGTTTCAGCCTAATTATGATGACACAACAAAAGAGCCCTCAGTTTTACCATCTCAATTTCCAAATCTTTTAGTTAATGGAGCATCGGGAATAGCAGTTGGAATGGCAACTAATATTGCTCCACATAACTTAGGGGAAGTCATAGATGCATCTTTGTATCTTATTAAAAATCCAGAATGTAATATTTCAGATCTTCAAAAATATATTTTTGGTCCTGATTTTCCAACAGGAGGTCAAATAATTGGTAAAAAAGGAATAGCAGAAGCTTTTGAAACTGGAAGAGGAGGGTGTGTAGTTAGATCAAAAACTAGTATTGAAAATTTTAAAAAGGACCGAGAAGCTATTATTCTCCACGAAATACCTTACCAGGTTAATAAATCAAAATTATTAGAAAGGATTGCAGAAATTGTAAAAAATGGAATTGTTGAAGGAATTTCAGATTTAAGAGATGAGTCAGATAGAAACGGTGTTAGGGTTGTTATAGAATTAAAAAAAGATGTAGACTCAAATATTATTCTCAATCAATTATATAAACATACTTTAATTCAAACGACATTCAATTCTAATATGCTTGCTTTAAATAAAGGTAAGCCTGAACAAATGAATTTAAAAGAAATTTTATCTTCATTTTTAGATTTTAGAGAAGAGGTAATAATAAAAAGAACATTATTTGATCTTAATAAAGCTAGAGAAAAAGCTCATATTTTAGTTGGATTAGTTGTTACTAACGAACATATTGATGAAATTATAGAATTAATAAAAAAATCAAAAGATACAAAAGAAGCAAAAGAAAAATTAATTAAAAAAAAATGGAAAGTATCTTCACAAAATCTTAATTTTATTAAACTAGTTGAGGATGATACTGTAGAGTTAAAAAGCAACACTTTCAATTTTTCTGATGCACAGGCTAAAGCTATTTTAGAATTAAGATTGCAAAAATTAACGGCTTTAGAAAGAGAAGATATCCAAAAAGATTTAGAAAGTTTAATTTTAGAAATTAAAAATTACTTATCTATACTTAATTCAAGAGATATTCTTCTAAAGGAAATAGAAAATGAATTAACTGAAATAAAAAAAGAATTTGCAACTGAAAGGCGTAGTGAAATTATTGATCAAGAATATGAGCAAGTAGATGATTTAAGATATATTCAACAAGAAGATATAGTTTTAACAATTTCTAATAATGGATACATAAAAAGATCATTATTGTCTAATTATCGTTCTCAAAATAGAGGAGGTAAAGGTAAAACTGGTATGTCAACACGAGAAGAAGATTTTGTTAAAGAAATTCACTTTGCAGATACTCATACTAAACTTTTAGTTTTTTCATCATTAGGAAAAGTTTATTCTCTAAAATCTCATGATGTTCCAGAAGCTAGTTTGAAGGCAAGAGGAAAGCCTATAGTAAATCTATTACCATTTAAAAATTCTGAAAAAATTTCAACTTTTCTTCCATTACCAATAGATGAAAATCAGTGGGAAAATTTTTATGTTATTTTTTCAACAAAAAATGGAATGGTTAGAAAAAATAAATTAATTGATGTTGCAAAGAGTGGAAAAAGAGAATTGAGGGACTCAGGAAAAGTATCTATTAAGCTTGATGAAAAAGATGAATTAATTGGTGTTAAGCTTTGTACTGTAGATGATGATATTATGCTCTCTTCATCAAATGGAAAATGTCTACGTTTTCCAGTTGAAAAATTAAGACTATTTTCTGGTTTAAATTCATCTGGTGTTAGAGGTATAAAATTATATAAGGGTAATACTATAATTTCTCTTTCAATTTTAAAACATTCAGTTATTGATATGAGCATTCGGCAAGAATATTTAAGAGCAGCATCTGAAAGCAGAAGAGAAACTTCATCTCTTAAAAATGGTTTTGAAGAATTAAATAAAAATGAAGAATTTCTTTTAGCTGTTACATCAAAGGGTTTTGGTAAACGATCATCTGCTTATGAGTATAGAATTTCTAATAGAGGAGGAAAAGGAATTACAGGCATATTAACATCTGAAAAAAACGGTGAAGTTGTTGATTGTTTTGTTGTCCAGGACAACGATGAAATTATCCTTGTTAGTGATAAAGGTCAAATTATTAGAGTTAATGTAAATCAAATAAGAATAGCTGGAAGATCTACAAAAGGTGTAAGTATTTTTAAAATACCAGAAAGTGATAGAATTGTTTCAGTTTCTAGAATACAAGAATTAGAAGACAATGACTAAAATTGGAATATATCCAGGCACCTTTGATCCTTTGACGGCTGGTCATATGGACATAATTAAAAGATCATTAAGAATAGTAGATACTTTAGTAATAGCAGTAGCTAGTAATATAAACAAAGATTCATTATTTAGTGTTCAAGACAGAATTAATATTATCAAAAGTGATATCAATTCTGTAAATGAATTAAATTCAAAAATTAATGTTATTGAATTATCAGGATTACTTACAACTTTTGCTAAAGATCAAAATGCCACATGTATAATACGTGGTTTAAGAGCAGTATCTGATTTTGAGTATGAATTTCAAATGACAGGTATGAATTACCAACTTAATCCTGATATTGAGACGATATTTCTAATGACTTCTGAAAAAAACTCATTCATATCATCTAATTTTGTCAAAGAAGTCCACAAACTGGGTGGAGATGTTTCAAATTTTGTTTCTAAAAATACTTTAGAACAACTTAATAAAAAAAACTCTTAGTTAATCACTTGCGCTTACAATATTTGAACTATATAGAATACAAATTCGATGGGCCCTTAGCTCAGTTGGTAGAGCAATTCCCTTTTAAGGAATGGGTCGCAGGTTCGAATCCTGCAGGGCTCACCATCTAAAATGACAAAAGCAAAAATTAAAAACATTGCATCTGGAATTGAAAAAAATTGCGATATTTTAAGAAAAAATGACAGCATTCTTGAAGTTGTTCTTGAAGGTACAACAATAAAGATATTACTTAAAAAAAAAACTAATAAATATATTGGATATTTTAAAGAAATGGAATTTGAGTCTAATGGTTAATTTTTATTCCTAATATTTAATTCATTTTCATAATCAATTTGTACTTGTTTTAAAATTTCTTTCTTTGTTTTTACTTTACCTTTACCTACACCAGGACAATTTTTAGCAATATCGTTATTCCAAGTTTTTGTATTCATATTTTCAGGCCAAAAAGGCCAAGTTCTACATTGTATTGGTCTCGACTTGTATACGGTGCATTTATTATCCTTTAAAAATATACAATTTCCATTATTTTTTTTTAGTTCCTTTAAGTGAATGAAGCCATCAGTTTTTTGACAATAGTTTTTTGTAAAGTTTTGTTCTGTTGTTTTAAATCCAATAGACAATTTTTTAATATCTTTCTTACTTAAATAAACAAAACCATAAGTACCTCTTGAAACACAACAATTTCCAGAACCCTGGCATTCAAATCTAATACCTTTTTCTATATCCATAACCACTATCCTGCAGCTAGTGTTAAAATTGCTGCATCTCTTTCTTGTAGATACAATAAGTTTCGAAGATTATCTCCCTCAATGTTTTCCAATTTTGGATTTTTGGATAATATTTGATCAACCATAATTTTAGCATCTTCTAATAGATCGTAATCAAAACTAAGATCAGCAACATAAAATGATGGGCTACCAGATTGTTTTTTTCCTAAAATTTCTCCTGGACCTCTTATTCTTAGATCTTCTTCAGCGATTTTAAAACCATCATTTGTTTGCTTCATTATATTAATTCTTTGTTTTGAAATTTCTCCAATATTATCTTTATGTAAAAGTATACAATATGATTGAATATCATTTCTACCAACACGGCCTCTCAATTGATGGAGTTGAGCTAAGCCAAATCTTTCTGCATGTTCAATTACAATAGTTGTAGCAGAGGGAATATCTACACCAACTTCAATAACAGTTGTTGAAACTAAAATTTTATAATCTTCATTTTTAAATTTTGTCATTATTTCTTCTTTTTCTATTTCACTTAAACGTCCATGCATTAAAAGAACTTTATTTTTGAAATATTTTTTTAAAATTTTATATCTTTCTTCTGCAGCTTTCAGATCTAATTCCTCAGATTCTTCTATTAGAGGACATACCCAATAAAACTTTGACAACGAATTTTTAATTTTCTCTTTTGTTCTTTCAATAAGTTGATTTTCTTTTTTTAATGACAAAGAGCTAGTTATGATTGGTTTACGACCTAAAGGTTTTTCAATTAATTTACTCTCTCTCATATCTCCATAAGCTGCTAAAGTTAATGTTCTAGGAATTGGAGTCGCACTCATTACTAAAATATTTGGTTTATGATTTTTATGATTGAATGCCATTCTTTGATAGACACCAAATCTATGTTGTTCGTCAATAACTGCTAAACCTAAATTGTTAAATTTTACAGTATCTTGTATCAAAGCATGTGTACCAATTATAATATCTGCTTCTCCATTTGCAATTTTTTCTAATTTTTCTTTTCTTTCATTACCTTTATCTTTTCCAGTAAGAACTAAAACATTTATTTTTAAACCTTTTAATAAATTTAAAATATTTTCATAATGCTGGAATGCTAGTATCGTAGTAGGCACCATTAAAGCAGATTGAAAATTACTTTCAAATATTTTAAGCATTGAAATTAAAGCAACAATAGTTTTTCCAGATCCAACATCACCTTGTAATAATCTGATCATTTGATTTGAGGTTGCTAGATCTTGAAGTATTTCTTTGATTACATTTTTTTGTGAATTAGTAAGTTCAAAATCTAAATGACTATAAAATTTATTTATTATTTTATTTTCACTAGTAATCTTTAAGCCTCTTTTCTTTTGATTAAAATTTCTCATGATACCAATTGCTAATTGATGAGATAATAATTCATCAAACGCTAACCTTCTTCTGAACAAATTTTTATCTTTAATATTATCATCACTTGGATTGTGAAGATTTTTAACTGCTTCATTCCATGGTTTAAATTTATATTTATTTAATATTGTACTTTCTATCCATTCATTAAAATTGGGTAAATTATTTAATATTTGATCAGTTAATTTATTCATTATTTTTTGATTGAGACCAATAGTTAAGCTATAAACTGCCTCTTTACTTTTAATTATTCTATTGTTGTTTAAAGCACTTACATGACTAGGGTGAGTTATTTGAAATGTATTTCTAAAATATTCTAATTTTCCAGATATCAATCTGTTTTCATTTGTTGGAAGCATTTGCCTCATCATTGGGTGTCTTGCATTAAAATATACTAAATCAATATTTGTTTCTCCACAAATACATTTAATTTTGTAAGGTTGTCTTTTAAATCTTGAGGGCTCATGTTTAATAATTTTTAAATTTAATGTCACTAAAGAATTAATTTCTGCATCATGAATATTTTCATAGAATTTTCTTTCTAAAATGTTATTTGGTATGTTCCATACAAAATGAATATTCTTATAAATACCTAATTTATTGATAATTTTTTCTAATTTTGAACCAACACCTTTGAGTGAAGATATTGAAGATAATATGTAATTTAATTTTTCTGGTCTCATAGATTTTTATAAAATTATAAACTATATTCTATATTCAATTCTTATGTCATTCAATTCACTAAAAAAAACAATAAAATACAGGGTTTCTTACTCTGGGACAAAAGAGACAGACATTCTATACAAAAGATATTTTATAAATCAATTAGATAAATTTACTGCAAAAGATCTTGAAGATATTAAATCATTATTTAATGAATTCTCTGATAATGAGATTTATGATTTTCTTACACATAAGGTAACTATTCCATCAGGATTTAAAGGAATATTTAATAAAATACTTAATGACGAATAAAAATACTATTGGTCCATCAATTCATAATGTTGAACCCTTTTTCATTTCGCAGTTTTATCAAAATACGAATAAATCGATTTTATATATTGGAAAAGATGAAAGAGAAATATCATCCATGGAACAAAAAATTAAATGGTTATTACCAGAAGTTGAGGTTTTATTATTTAAATCCTGGGATCAAATACCTTACGATAACGTATCTCCTTCTAAGGATGTTCAAATTGAAAGATTAAAAACACTTAGTATTTTATGTAATTCCAACATTAAAAGAATAATACTTACAACAATTAATTCAATAACGCAAAAAATAATCCCTAAATCAATTATTAATTCTCAAATTTTTAAAATTTCAAAAAAACAAAAATTTAAATTTGAGGATTTTATAAATAATCTTTTACTTTTAGGATTTCAAAGAACTTCTTTAGTGCGCGATAAATCAGAATTTTCTATAAGAGGGTCGATTTTAGATATTTTTCCAAATGATAGATCTAGACCTATAAGAATAGATTTTTTTGATGAAGAAATAGAGACAATTTTTGAATTTGATCCAATTACTCAAAAAAGATTAAAAGAAATAAATAGTGATTTAGAATTTAATATTGTTAATGAGTTAATACTTAATGAACAAAATTTGAACTTATTTAGAAAAAATTTTAGGGAAATATTTCCAGATTTTAGGAATAGTCAAGTTTATAATCTTTTTTCTGAAAAAATTATTCCATCTGGTGGAGAACAATTTATGCCTTTATTTTATGATAATCTTGAAACATTTTTCGATTATGTTGAAGAATATAAAATATTACTAAATGACGAATTTAATAATATATTTGAGAATAGATTAGAAAATATAAATGATTTTTATTTAGCCAGAAAAAATAATAAAGAAAGTTTTTTTTTATCACCTGAATATTTTTACTTGAATAAAGAAATTTTTAAAAAATATTTAGACACTAATGAGCATTTCTATTTTAATACATTTGATAAAAATAATCATACTAATATTGATGTGAATATTGTTCATAATTTATCATCTATTAAGAAAGAAATAGATTTTAGTTTTATAAATCAATTTTTTACAACTAACTCTAAAGAAAATGTAATTTATATATGTTGTCGTAGTAAAGGAAGTTTAGACAGGGTATCTAAGATATTACGGAATAATTTAAACTTAAATTTAAATGATGTAACAAACTTTAATCATTCATTACCAGATAATATTCTTTTAACGATTCTTGATATTGAGGAGTCATTTAAATTTAATAAATTTATTTTTATTAATGAAAAATCCATATTTGGTTATTTTTTTAATACACAAATATCTAAATCACGTAAACAAACTATTTTTTTTGAAGAATTAAATAAATTATCAATTGACTCTATACTTGTTCATTCTGAATATGGTCTTTGTAAATTTAATAACATAAGAAAAATTGAATTAAATGACTCAATTCATGAATGTTTAGAATTAGAATTTTTTGAAAATCAAAAACTCTTTTTACCTGTTGAAAATTTAAGTTACGTATCAAAATATAGTGATGATACTGATCGAAACATAATTTTAGATAAACTTGGTGCTTCACATTGGCAAAAAAGAAAAGCAGATGCAAAAAAGAAAATTAGAGATGCTGCAAAAAAACTCATTTCAATAGCTTCTGAAAGACTTCAATCTCAATCTTATGAAATTAATACTAATATTGCTGAATATGATAAATTTGTAAGTACTTTTCCCTATGTTGAAACTGATGATCAATTAAATGCAATTCAAGATGTAATTAATGATTTCTCCAAGATGATACCATCTGATAGATTAATTGTAGGTGATGTGGCATTTGGTAAAACAGAAGTAATTTTGAGAGCTATTTTTCTAGCTGCAAAATCAAATTTACAATCTGTAGTTTTAGTTCCAACTACAATTTTATCTAGACAACATTTTATTAATTTCAAAAAAAGATTATCTATTTTTGGAATTAACATTGCAGAAATTTCTAGATTAGTATCATTAAAAGATAAAAAAGAAATTTATGAAAAATGTAATACTGGTAATCTAGATGTATTAGTTGGTACTCATGCTTTATTAAACGATAAGTTAAACTTTAACAGGCTTGGTCTAATTATTTACGATGAAGAACAAAAACTAGGAACAATTCAAAAAGAAAAATTTAAAGAAATTGCACCAAAAGCACATTGTATCTCACTTAGTGCAACACCTATTCCGAGAACTTTAAGTATGTCTCTTTCAGGGATAAGAGATCTAAGTTTAATTCTTACAGCGCCATATGAAAGAATGGCAGTTAGAACCTATGTTTCCCCTTTTGATTCTTTGACTATTACAGAAGCTATTAAAAGAGAGATATATGGAAGAAAAAATGGAGTTTATTTTGTTGTGCCAAGAAGAAAAGACTTACCTTTTGTTGAACAATTTCTAAATGATAATTTACCTGAAATAAAATATGTTATTACTCACGGTCAACTCAGTCCTAAATTATTAGAAAGCAGAATATCAAAATTTTATAATCAAGAAGTTCCTTTAATGCTAAGTACAAATATAATTGAAAATGGTTTGGATTTGCCTCATGTTAATACAATTATAGTTTACCGATCCAATATTTTCTCTTTAGCTGCTTTATATCAATTGAAAGGGAGAGTAGGTCGATCTTCCAAACGTGGATATGCATATATTACATACAAAGAAAATGAACTAAAAGATAATGGAAGAAAAAGATTGTCGATAATAAATTCCTCAGATCATCTAGGTGCTGGTTTTAATATTGCATCTCAAGATTTAGATCTTAGAGGTGGTGGCTCTATTATTGGTGAAGAGCAAAGTGGTTTTGTAAAAGAAATTGGAACCGAACTTTACCATCAAATGCTTGAAGAAGAGATAAATTTGCAAAAAAGTAAAATTAATTCAGATTTTATAAAAAAAGATAGTTTTCAACCAATTATTAAAATCCCTGTTGAAATTTATATACCTGAAGAATTTATTAACGATGTTGATTTAAGACTTTCCATTTATAAAAGAATTTCAAATATAAATAAAAAAAAAGAAATTGATGAAATTAAAATAGAATTGATAGATAGGTTTGGTAAGTTACCCACTCAATTAATTAATCTTTTAAAATTAGTAGAAATAAAAATTATTTGTTTAATAAACAATATAGAAAAGTTTGAATTTAGTAGAAAGGGTATATTAATTAGTTTTTTTCAAAATAAACCAAAAAATCCAAAAAAATTATTAGAACTTTCATTATCAAATAATAGTTCTCTAATATTAAGACCAGATCAAAAAATCTTTTATGATTTTGAAGGTAATTTATTTGATGACAGATTTGAATTATCTAAAAAAGTCATTAATTTAATTAAATAATGATTAAGTTTATTATCATATTTAATTTTTTTATTGTTTTATTTTTTTCCAAAAATGTTTTGTCATTAGATAGTAAATATAATCTGAAAATTTTAAAATCAAATTTAAGTTCTCCTTGGAGTCTGACTTTTATAAATAATAATCAAGTTTTAATAAGTGAAAAAACTGGAAAAATTAAAATATTAGATATTCGAAATAATATAATTTCTGAAATTAATCACAACTTAAATGTTATTAGAGATAAAAATTCTCAAGGCGGCCTTTTAGACATTTACTTTTATAATAACCAGATTTTTATATCTTACTCTGAAAAGATTGGCGATAAATTATTTGGTCCTTCAACAACATCTATTGCAAAAGCAGATATAAATTTAAATTTCTTAGATTTTAAAAACATTTTTAGAGCTAACCCACCTATTAGGTCACCTTATCACTTTGGTTCGAGACTAGCTATTCATGATGATTATTTATATGCGTCTGTTGGTGAAAGAGGAAAAGGAATGATAGCTCAAGATGTAAAACAACATCCTGGAAGTATCATTCGAATTAAATTAGATGGTAAATTACCCAAAGATAACCCTCATTATAGTTCAAATGAAACATGGTTACCTGAAATGTACCAAATTGGCGTTAGAAATCCTCAAGGTATGTCGATTTCACCTTTTGATAATAAAATTTATATTAGTAATCACGGAGCAAAAGGCGGTGATTGGTTTGGTGAAGTTAAAAAAGGTGAAAATTATGGCTGGAAAATATTAGGATGGGGGGGGACTAATTATGATAACTCCAAAATTGGTCCACAGTGGTTACCTGGTTATACAAAACCAATTCATTACTGGGTTCCATCTATAGCTGTTAGTGCTATTGCAATATATGATGGAGAAGAATTTCCAGAATTTAAAGGATTAGCTCTTATTACTTCATTAAAAGATCAATCTTTACGATCATTAGAATTTTCAAATTTAGATAATATAAAAGAAGATATTATTTTTAAAAAAGAAATAGGAAGAATCAGAGATATTAAAATTCATCCAGAGAGTGGTAAAATATTTTTATTAGCACAAGATAAATTATGGCTATTTGAAAAAAAATAATATCCTTATGAGTATTGAGAAATATACTTATTAATTTATAGTAATTTTATGTTTGAATTTTTAGCGTTTTTAGTTGGAGTTATGATTATGGGGCCAATAGTCTATATTTATTTTTTAGTTCAAGATTTAAAAAAAAGGATTGATAAGCTTGAAAATAAAAATTAATTTTTAATGTATAAAAATATTTTTTTGGCTTCTTATCCTAAATCTGGAAATACTTGGCTGAGGTCTATTATTGGAAACTTTTATAATTTTGATAAAGAGTTTAGTCTGAATGATTTAAAATCAATTCCTTTGCTATCAATTAAAAAACATTTTAGTGAATTTAATAATAAAGTTTATATAAATAATAATGAGTTACATTTTGATTGGATCTCTCAAAACATAATTCAATGTCAAAATTTATTAAATAATAAGTCAAATCATCTGAACATATTTAAAACACATAGTGCCCGGCATAAGAATTTTACAAATGAAACTGTAAATGCAGGTTTTATATATATTTTAAGGGATCCGAGAGATATTGTTGTTTCTTTTAAGAACTTTACTGGGAATAGTCTTGATCAAATTATTGACGAATTACTTTTTCAAAAACAATTAATGATAAATACTAATGGAGCTAAAGAATTACTTTCAACCTGGGAACTTAATGTTCAATCCTGGTTAAATTATAACAGTGTTCCCAGATTGATTATAAAGTATGAAGATTTAAAATTGAATCCAAAAAGAATTATATTAAATATTAAAGAATTTCTTAATAAAATACACAGATTAAATATAAATCTACGTGATCAAGACATTGATAAAATAATAGATAATACAAACTTTAATAATCTAAAAAAATTAGAAGACAAAAATGGTTTTGATGAGGCTACAAAACATTCTAAGTTTTTTAGATCAGGGACATCTAATCAGTGGAAAGATATATTATCTAATTCACAAGCCAAACTTATTGAAAAAAATCTAAAATCATTAATGAGGTATTTTAATTATATTTAGAAGATAATGGCGGAGAGACAGAGATTCGAACTCTGGAAGGTGTTGCCACCTTGCTGGTTTTCAAGACCAGTGCTTTCAACCGCTCAGCCATCTCTCCGTTTAAAAGCTTACTATAGTTTCATCTTAAAAATGTCAAAATATTAAGTATAATGATTTCCTAATTGACGATAGTTTTGGTAATTTAATTTCATGATTATTAGGCTTATAATATTCTTTGTTTTTATTTCTTTCAAATCTTATGCAGCTGATTGTGAAAAACCAAAAATGCCAACTGATGAAGAATGGAACAACTGGCTGACAAATATAAAACAAGAAGCACGTGAAAGAGGTATAAGTCATAATATTATATCAAATAATTTAGATGAAATTAAGCCACAAAGTAAAATTATTATGCGTGATAGATGTCAGCCAGCATCAACAATGACTCTAGATGAATATTTATTTTATACAATTACAAAAGATAAAGTATTTGCTGGAAAAAATTTTTTAAAAAAACATAATGATTTATTAAAAAAAATTGGAGATTATTTTAAAATACAACCCAGGTTTATAGTAGCAGTTTTAGGTATGGAGAGTTATTATGGAAGAAATCAAGGAAAAATAAATTCAATAATAGCGATAACAACTCTTGCATTTGATAGAAGGAGAAGTGATTTTTATAAAAAACAACTATTTGCTGCACTTGAAATTTTAGACAAAAATCTCGTCCCTAATGGAGAACTAAAAGGAAGTTGGGGTGGGGCAGTTGGCATGACTCAGATGATTCCTACAACTTTTTTGGAAACTGCATACGATTGGGATGGTAATGGTATTGATATATGGAATAGTTATGCTGATGCTTTTGCTAGTACTGCAAATTATTTAACTTCATTAGATAAAAATCCATGGTCGAATGATAGCACTTGGGGAAGAGAAGTGCTTCCACCAAAAAATATTTCTTTATCTTTTTTTGATTCTATAAAACAAGTTAACCCCAAAGGTTGTGGGGCAGTTAAACGTAGATCAATTCCAAAAACTCTATCCGAATGGTCCAAATTAGGATTTACAAAGATCAATGGAGATCCTTTACCAGTAAGAGATGATTTAGAGGCTAGATTAATAATGCCAGATGGGATAGACGGAAGGATGTTCATAGTTTATCCAAATTACAAAAATATTCTTTATTATAATTGTTCATCATATTATGCCGTATCAGTAGGTCTCCTAAGTGATAAAATATCTAATTAGTTTAATTTTTCTTTTATTTATATTTTCTTGTAATGAATTAAATCTGAATAATGTTTCTGATGTTGTAGAACATAGCACAAATAAAATAGAAGAAATAATTGACAATAAAAAAGATGATATAAAAGAAAAAAATCAATCAACCAATAAAAAAACAAAAGATAATATTTTTTATTATGTCGGTGAGCCTTATTTTATTGAAGGGGTTAGTTACATTCCAGAGGAAAATTATAATTACTCGGAAATTGGACTTTCTTCTTTTTACGGTAAGGAATTACACAATATTAAAACTGTAAATAATGATATAAATAAAGTTACAGAGTTACTTGGGAGACATAAAACATTGCCTATTCCAAGTATGGTCAAGGTAACTAACTTGGATAATGGACTTTCTATAAATGTGAAAATAATAGATAGACATGATGATAATGCAGATATTATTCAGGTTTCAAGAAAAGTTGCACAACTTCTTGGATTTTATAAATCTAAAATAGCTACTGTAAGAGTAGAAATACTTTCTGATGCTAGTAAACAATGGAAGAGTGTTGCAAATTCATTAAATGAAGAAAATTTTGATGAAACTATATCTTCTGCACCAACAGATATTGTATCTATTGAAGAAATTGATGAAATCTTAGAAATTAATGATGAGAGAACTACAATTACAGAAGAACCAATTGAACTTAAATCAGAAAAAATAACTGATTTTAAATTATATTTAAGAGTAAAAGGGTTTGAAAATTATGAGAGTATTCTATCAGTATTAGATAATTACAATAATAATGTAAAATATGCTTCTGAAAAAAATAATTCCAAATATGACGTAATTATTGGTCCTTTAGAAAACACAGAAGCAAATAATTTGGTTTCATACTTTATCTCAAAAGGTTATAAACAGACTGAAATTCTTATTGAATAACAAATAAAGGTCATAATTAAGAATTATTAATATTTATGGTAAAAATTTTTAGCTTTTTTTTATTTTTTATTATTTCTTTAAAACTTTACGCCATTGATACAAAGGCAGAGCAAGCAGTTGTCATTGATTTTGATACAAATGAAGTTCTTTTTGAAAAAAATTCTAATGCAAAAGTTATACCAGCTTCAATGACTAAGATCATGACCGTTTATGTTGCATTTGATAGAATAAAGAATACCAATTTTGCAATTTCTAATGAATGTAGAGTTTCCCCTAAAGCTTATAAAAAGGGGGGTTCCAGAACATTTTTAGAGATAGATGATAATGTAATAGTTGATGATTTATTAAAAGGTATAATTGTTCAATCTGGTAATGATGCTTCTATAGCTTTAGCAGAATGTTTAGGTGGTACTGAAGAAGATTTTGCTAAACTTATGAACGTTTATGTAGAACGTTTAGGAATGACAAATACAAATTTTGTTAATTCATCTGGCTGGCCTGATGATAATCACTATTCCACTGTTTATGATCTTGGAATTCTTTCAAATGCAATAATTAGAGATTTTCCAAATCTTTATACTTATTTCAAAATGGAAGAATTTACTTATAATGATATTACTCAGCCAAATAGAAATAAACTTTTATATCAAGTTCAAGGAGCAGATGGATTAAAAACAGGTTTTACTAAAGAATCCGGGTGGGGAATAGCTGCTACAGCATTAAGGAATGATAGAAGGATTACAGTTGTTATCAATGGTACCAATAGCTCTAGATCAAGATTAAATGAATCTTCTAATTTAATAAATTGGGCATTTAATCAAACTTCGCAACAAACATTAGTTGAAAAAGATCAATTTATTAAAGAAGTTGATGTATGGTTGGGTAATGAGAGTAGTATTAATTTAATTAGTTCACAAAAATTAGTATCAACATTATCATTTGATCAAATTCAATTAATGAATTCTTCTATTACATATACAAAACCAATATCTGCCCCAATTAAAAAAGGTGATGAATTAGGAAAATTAATTATAAATATAGATGGAAAGCCAAAAATAGAAGTACCGCTTATTGCTGGAAAAGATGTATCTGAAATCAACCCTTTATTTAAAATATTCGCCGCTGCAAAATACTTAATTTTTGGAAGAAGTTTGGATGAAATCAAATAAAGGTTTATTCATTACTTTTGAAGGACCTGAAGCTAGCGGAAAGTCATCTCAAATATTACTTTTATCAAAATATTTAAAAAAAAATAAAATTCCTTTTATTATCACCAGAGAGCCTGGAGGTACAAATTTTGCAGAAAAGTTAAGAAAATTAATTTTGGATAATAAATCTACAATTAATAATTTAGAAGAATTGCTTCTTCTTATGGCAGCTAGATCAAATCATATAAATAAAGTAATTATTCCTAATCTTAAAAAAGGAAAGATTGTCATTTCAGATCGATATGCAGATTCATCCTTTGTTTATCAAGGATATGTAAATAAATTTGGAATTAAACGAACTCAGAAACTTCACAAAGAACTTCTAAACAATTTTTTTCCTAACTATACTTTTATTTTTAAAATCAATCCAAAAGAAATAATTAAAAGATTAAAACAGAGGAAAGTTAAAAACAAGTACGATAAATCTAACTTATTATTTCATCAAAAAGTAATTCAAGGATATAATAAAATAGTAAATCCAAAAAGATATATAATGGTTGATGCTTCTTTATCTAAAGATATAATTCACAAAAATATTATTAAAAAATTGAAGTTATAATTAATGATTGAGTTAATAGGTTTTGAAAAAGAGTATATTGATCTCCTTAAAAGATACAAATCAAATAATCTTCCAAATTCAATTTTAATTCATGGATTGAGTGGTGTAGGTAAAAGAACTTTTCTCAACAAATTAGTAAAAAATATTATAAATATAGAATTTAAAGATAGTAATTTGGATCATCATTTAAATTTATTTAAAAATAATACACATCCAAATATAAAAATAATTGAAAAAGAGATTGATAACAAAACTGGAAAAATTAAATCTAATATTACAATTGAACAAATTAGAAAGTTAAAAACATTTTTAAATTCAACAACAACAATTCAAAATTCTTCTAAAATAGTTATTGTTGATTCTGCTGATTATTTAAACATTAGTTCTGCAAATAGTATGCTCAAGATCTTAGAAGAACCCAAAGTAAATACTTATATTTTTTTAATATCAAACCAAATTTCATTACTTTTGCCAACAATTAGATCAAGATGTTTAAAAATTAAATTTAATACTCATAATTTAACTAATTTTACTAATATTATCAAAGATAATATTGATGAAATATCTAATGAAGAAATAAATTTTTACTTTGAATTAACCTATGGATCACCAGGAACCACTATTCTGTATTATAACAATGATTTCTTGGATATTTTCCAATTATCAATTAAATGTCTTTTATCAAATGATCTAGATGATGATAAAATAAATTTATCTAATATTTTATCAAAACTTACTAATGATGAATTTAATAATTATTTATCAATGCTTAAATTTATTTTAATTGTTGCTAATAAGCTAAAAGTAAACAGAGAGGATAAAAGCTTGGTTAATATGCCAAATTATCTAGAGTTAGAGTCTTTATCGACAAATCTTACCAAAAAAAATCTTATTGATAGATTTGATTATTTAACTAATAACCAAAAAGAATTATTTAGTTTAAATCTTGATAAAAAAATATTTATATTAAATTTTTTAACTCAATAAAATGAATTTTTATATAACTACTCCAATTTACTACACTAATGATATTCCTCATATAGGTCATGCTTATACAAGTATAGCTTGCGATATTATTGCGCGATATAATAAATTATTAGGAAACAATGTATTCTTTTTAACAGGTACAGACGAGCATGGGCAAAAAGTAGAAAAAGCTGCTATTAATTCAAACTTAAAACCTAAAGAATTCGTCGATAAACTTTCAGTTAATTTTATTAATTTAATACCTTTTTTAGGATGTGAAATAGATGATTTTATAAGAACTACTGAAGAAAGACATATTAAAGCTTCACAAGAACTTTGGAAGCAATTAGAAAAAAATAATCAAATATATCTTTCAAATTATGAAGGTTGGTACTCCATTAGAGACGAAGCATTTTATTTAGAAAATGAATTAAAAAAAATTGATGGTAAATATGTTACCGATAATGGATCACCTGTAGAGTGGGTTAAGGAAGAGAGTTATTTTTTTAAACTTTCAGAATGGCAAGATAAGTTAATCAATTATTATGAAAAAAATCCAGAATCAATCTTACCAAAAACAAGATATAATGAAGTATTAAGTTTTATTAAAGGTGGATTAAAAGATCTGTCTATTTCAAGAACAACTTTTAACTGGGGAGTACCTGTTCCAAATAATTCCAAGCATATTATGTATGTTTGGATTGATGCATTATGTAACTACTTAACTGCAATAGGTTATCCCGATACAAATAATAATAATTACAAGAAATTTTGGCCCGCAACACACATTGTAGGAAAAGATATATTAAGATTTCATGCAGTGTATTGGCCAGCTTTCTTAATGGCTGCGGGTATCGAGCCTCCTAAAAGAATATTTGCACATGGTTGGTGGACTAATGAAGGGCAAAAAATTTCTAAATCACTTGGTAATGTCATCGATCCCTACGATATCATTAATGAATATGGCTTGGATCAAATTAGGTTTTTTTTATTTAGGGAAGTACCCTTTGGAAATGATGGAGATTTTTCAAAAAAAGCAATTGCAAATAGAATTAATGCTGATTTATCAAATAATTTTGGTAATTTAGTGCAAAGGATTTCATCATTTGCTGTAAAAAATAATGATTCTATACTAAAGCCATCAGAAAATTTAACTAATGACGATCAGGATTTAATTAATATTCTTCAAAATAAATTTGATGAATATTGTAGATTTATGAATAATCAACAAATTGATAGAGCAATTAAGTCTGTCTTGGAATTAATATCTGCTGGTAACGCATATGTAGATACTCAAGCACCATGGACATTGAAAAAAACAAATAAAATTAGAATGGAAGAAGTTTTATATATTGTTACAAATGTAATTATAAAATCAGCTATAATGCTCTATCCAATAATACCAACAAGTTCAAAAAAAATTCTTAGTATTTTTAATTATAATATGGAAAATAATAAATTTGAGAATTTTACTAAACTAATCAACAAAAATATAAAAATTCATAATCCAGAACCAATATTTCCAAGAATATTGAATGATTGACTCACATTGTCATTTAAATTTTAAAAAATTATCAGAAAATTTTGAGAATATCATTAATAATTCCAAAAAAAATAATATAAGCTCAATATTATCAATAAATACTGATCCTGAAGATTTTGAAGAGCATCTTAATTTAATAAAAAACTATAACCCTATTTATCTTTCATATGGTCTTCATCCTGATAAAGTTGATAAGTTTAATCAAATTCAATTACAAAATTTTGATATTGCTTGTAAAAATGAAAAAGTTATAGGAATAGGAGAGACAGGTATTGATTTATATCATAGCCAAAACCACCTCAAAGAACAAACACAAGTATTTGAAACCCATATTGAAGCATCAATAAAACATTCATTACCATTAATCATACATCAGAGAAATTCTGAAAAAGAAATTGTAAATATTTTAAAAAATTATAAATCTAATAATTTAAAACTAATTTTTCACTGTTTCACCGGTTCAAATCAATTATTAAATTTTTGTCTTGAGAATAACTACTACATTTCAATTTCTGGAATAATAACATTTAAAAATGCATCAAATTTAAGAGATATTATTAAGAATGCTCCCTTAGATTCTATACTTATAGAAACTGATAGTCCTTTTTTAGCACCCGAGCCAATGAGAGGTAAGGTTAATGAGCCATCTTTTGTAAAACACACAGCTGAATATTTGGCAAAATTTTTTAAATTATCCTTAGAAGAATTCGAAAAAATCACTGATAATAATTTTTTTAATTTGTTTACAAAAGCTAAAAGAGATAATTATCTGTAATGAAAATTACTATCTTAGGCTGTGGAGGATCTTTTGGCTCACCTTTAGCGTGGAATAGACATGGTAATATTGATCTTAATAATAAAAGAAATTTTCGAACAAGATCATCAGTACTTATTGAACATAAAAATACTAATATTCTAATTGATACTAGTCCAGACCTCAGGCAGCAACTTTATAATGCTAAATGTACTAATATTGATGCGGTACTTTATACTCATATTCATTCTGATCATACATCAGGTGTACCAGATATGAGAGCAATGTCTTTAATAAATAAAAAAATTATTCCTGCATATATGCCAAAAGAAATGATTCCTGAGATGGAAACAAATTATAAATATATTTTTAAAGGAGAAAAAGATTATTTACCATTTATGGAAATTAAAGAATTAGATTCTAGTATAAATTTTCAGAATATAAATATTGAAACATTTAAGCATAATCACGGGTCAATTGATGTTCAAACATACAAAATTGGTAATTTTGCATATTCTACAGATTTAAAAAAATTTTATAATCAAGATATAGATAAATTAAAAAATCTAGATTTATGGATAGTTGGTTTATTAAGACAAGATACTCATCCCGCTCATGCTGGATTTGATCAAATTATGGATTTGATTTCATATATTAAACCTAAGCAAACTATTTTTACTCATATGACAGCTTTACTAGATGAAAAAGAATTAATAACAAAGTGCCCACCAAATGCTAAACCTGGATATGATGGTATGATTATTAATTTATGAAACCAGTATCTATTGGCTTCATAGGAATTGGAAATGTTGGATCAAACCTTACAAATAATTTATTAAAATCAAATAACAAAGTATTTGTTTATGATAAAAATAATCAATCTTATTCAAGATTAAAAAATTTAAAAAATGAGCCTTGTAAAACTTTAAAAGAATTAACAGAAAAGAGTGATGTTATAATAACATGTTTACCTTCACCAAAAGCGGTAAGCAAAGTTTTAAAAAACATATTAAAATATTTAACTAAAAAACATATCTGGATTGAGATGAGTACTACAGATAAAAATGATATGATTTACTTATCTAAAAAAGTTAGCTCTAAAGGTGGTAGAGTATTAGAATGCCCAATTACTGGAGGAGAGCATAGAGCTAAATCAGGTAATATATCTATTCTAGCTGCAGGAAAGAAATCAACTTTCAAGAATTGTTTCCCAATTTTATCATTACTTGGCCATGAAATTTTATACTGTGGAAAAATTGGAAATGCCTCAATATTAAAAGTAATTACAAATTATTTAGCATCATTACATTTAGTAGGTATAGGTGAGGCTTTGAGTGTTGCAAAAAAAAATAAAATTGACCTAGGTTTAACTTATAAAGCTATAAAGATTAGTTCTGGAAATAGTTTTGTTAATGAAACTGAAACTAAGGTTATACTTGGAGGCAGTTATAATGTTGGATTTACAATGGATCTAGCCAATAAAGATATAAATCTTTTTAATAAACTTGGAAAAAATATAAAATTAGATCTGGGAAATTATTTAAGTAAAAAATTTAAACTAGGTATGAAAAATTTAGGTGAAAGATCATTTAGTACTAGTATTATTAAATTAATTGAAAAAGATGCAAAAATTAAATTAAGAGCAAAAAATTTCCCAAAACAATTAATTGATAAACAAAAAAAACAAAAAGGTGTAGAAGTATAATATGTCAGATAAAAAATTTTTACCTGCCGATTTAGATCCAAGAAATCCAAGTTATGCATACAAAAATAAATATAATGAACACGTAGAAAATACTGATCAATTCAATAACTATGTAAAGTCTACTGAAGTTAAAAAAGTTTTTTCTGGAATGTTATGGGGAGAAGGACCCGCATATATTCCTCATTTAGACACATTAGTCTGGAGCGATATACCAAATAACAGGATGCTAAAGTTATCAAATGATTTAGTATCAGAATATAAAAATCCTTCCAATTATTGTAATGGAAATACTATTGATAAAGAAGAGAATGTCATTTCTTGTTCACATGGAGGAAGATGTATCTATAAAACTAATGATAATTTAGAAGTGGAAGTCTTAGTTGATAGTTATAATGGTAAGAAACTTAACTCTCCAAATGACCTATTTGTTAAATCGGATGATACAATTTGGTTTACAGATCCACCTTATGGTATTCTATCAAATTATGAGGGATATCCTGGCGAGCAAGAATATGGTGGCTGTAATGTGTTTTCATTTGATCCTAAACTAAATACTTTAAAAGTCATGATTGACGACCTTGATAGACCAAATGGAATTGCCATTTCTCCAGACGAAAAAAAATTATATGTTGCAGATACTGGTGAAAATATCAAACAATTGTATGTTTATGATATGATTGACGGATTACCCATTAACAGAAAATTAATTTATGATTTTAAACCCTTTTTCTCCGATGGTTTTAGATGTGATAAAGATAGTAATGTTTGGACAAGTGCAGGAAAAGCAATTAAATGTTTTAATTCTCAAAACGAATTAATTGGGCAACTTATAATCCCTGAATTAGTATCAAATTTAGAATTTGGAGGAGTGGAAGGAAATATCTTGTACATAACAGCCACAACTAGTTTATATTCAATTGAATTAAATCAACAAGGTGCCAGATTTTATGAATAAACCTTTATCTTCAGGAAAGTGTGAACCATGCAATGGGAACACTCCTAAATTAGATTATCAAGAAATTAGTAAATTCTTATCTGAACTTAATGAATGGTCAGTCAATGATAATCAAGAAATGATTTTCAAAAAATTTAAATTTAACAATTTTAAAAAAGCTATATCATTTGCAAATGAAGTAGGAGAAGTAGCAGAAAAAGAAGGTCATCATCCCGATATATCAATAGGATGGGGTTATTGTTTAGTTATGGTTCATACTCACGCAATAGAGGGATTATCAGTTAATGATTTTATATTAGCTTCCAAAATTGATTTAATTAAAAGTTAATTTAATGAAAAAAAAAATTTTTATTTGTGGTATTAGTACTGAATGCTGCTCTTATTCAACATTAATACAAAATAAAAAAGATTTTGAAGTTTTAAGTGGAAAAAAACTTTTAAAATATATAAATTTTCCGTATTCCAAACATAATAATATAACATTTATACCAAATAAATATTATCAAAGTTTGCCTGGCGGGCCTGTAGATAAAAAATTTTTTATAAAAACGATTAATAATATCACAAATGATTTAATAAAATCAAAACCTATTGATGGTATTTTACTAATCATGCATGGTGCGATGTATGTCAAAGGTATTAGTGATCCCGAAGGTTTTTTTATTAAAAAAATTCGCTCTAAATTATCTAAAAACTGTAAAATATCATTATCTTATGATCTTCACGGGCAGATGACTGATTCAATTATAAAAAATATTGATTATTTTGCTGCATATAAAACAGCCCCACATATCGACGTTAATCAAACTTATTCAAGGTCATTGAAAATGTTAATTGATGGAATATTAAAAAATAAAAAAAATCATATTATTTGGGAAAAAATACCAGTTTTAGTTTCAGGTGAAATGTCATCTACAATAGTTGAACCATGTAAAAAAATTTATAAAAATCTTAATATTTTTAATAAATTGAATGGGATTAATGATTGTAATTTACTTATAGGATATGTTTGGGCTGATACTAATAGGGCAACAGCTTCTGCAATTGTAAATTGTACAGATGTTAATATCGGTAAAAAAATATGTAAGAAAATAGCACTAAGTTATTGGAATAATAGGTTTAATTTAGTTTATGATATGAAATCTTATAAATTAAATAAGATTTTTCATGTAGTTAATAAAAATAGATTTACAATTTTAGCCGATAGCGGAGACAATCCAACAGCTGGAGGAGTTGGTAGTAGAATTGATGTATTAGAGCACGTATTTAAAAACAAGATAGAGAACACACTGTTTGCAGGAATTTATAATGAAGAAATTTTTAGTGAACTAAAAAATAAAAAAAACAAAATTGTCATAAAAGATAGTATCTCAAAAAAGAAAATTTCTATCTCGATTGATAAATTTTATCTAAAAAATGATAATGCGATTGTAATCTCAAAAAATAATACAGTAATTTTTACTAAATATAGAAAACCTTTTCATTATCTGAGTGATTTTAAGGAATTAAATATAAATCTAAAAAAATATAAAATATTGGTTGTAAAATCAGGATATCTTTCACCAGAACTTAAAAAACTTAAAGCGGATAATTTTATGATTTTAACAGATGGATTTGTTACTCAAGATTTTAAAAGAATTAAAAATTTATTTAGAGAAAAGCCAATTTATCCTTTCCAAAAAAATTTTAGATATAATATAGCTATTTAATTAAGTACCACAAAAAGTTTCAAAAACTTTTTCACTTTCTAAAGGTGGGGTAATATATTTTTTATTTTCTTTTTTCTCGTAAGGACTTTTTAGTATTTTTTCGAAATCATATAATTGACCGTAATTATCACTGTACACTTCATTAATTATTTCTGCAATAATATGATTCCTAGGTATAATTTGAGGATTTACATTTTTAAATTTTCTTAATTTATTATTTTTATATTTTTCTTCCCAATTTTTAAAAATCTTTTTATCAAGAGTATTATTTTCTAAATCTAAAAATGTATTTGTATAATCAAGTTTATAAATATGCATCAAATCTAAAAATTCTTTAACAATTTCTTCGTTATTATTATTAGTATCTAAATTTAATTTCATAGACATCATTTCTAACCAAGATTGATCAAACAATTTTTTATATTTATTTAATATTTCTTCAATTTTTTTAATTGCTGTTTTTTCATTTGAATCAATTAAATGAAGAAAAGTTTCAGCAAATCTTGCTAAATTCCACAACGTTATTTTTGATTGATTTTCAAAAGAATATCTTCCCATTTTATCAATTGAGCTAAAAACTTTTTTTGGATTATATTCATCCAAATATGCTGCTGGACCATAATCTATGGTTTCACCTGATAAAGACATATTATCGGTATTCATAACACCATGAATAAAACCAACTCTCATCCAATCTATGACCAACTTAATCTGCAAATCACAAATTGTTTCATAGAATTTTAAATATTTATCATTATTATTATCTATTTCAGGAGACATCCTTGAAATTGTATAAGATATAAAGTTTTGAAATTCCTCTCTATTTTTTAAAAGACTTCCAAACTGAAAAGTCCCAACTCTAATATGTGATTTCGCGACTCTAATTAAAATTGCACCTGGCTCTAATCTATCACGCAATACATTTTCACCTGTAGTAATAACTGCAAGTGCTCTAGTTGATGATATACCAAGATTATGCATAGCTTCACTCAATATATATTCTCTTATCATTGGACCTAAAGCAGCTTTCCCATCTCCATTTCTAGAGTAGGGTGTTTGACCTGAGCCTTTTAACTGTATATCTACCCTTTGTTTATTATTAGTAATATGTTCACCAATAATTACAGCTCTACCATCACCTAAAATTGTAAAATTTCCAAATTGATGCCCAGCATATGCTTGAGAGAAGTAATTTTTATCTAATTTATTTTTTCCCAAAAGAATATTACACTTTTCATGATCATCATATTTGTTAAAATCTAAATTTAACTCCCTTGCAAGATCACTATTAAACAAAACTAATTTTTTATTACTAAAATTTTCAGGATTAACTTTACTATAAAAAATACTAGGTAATTTCGTATAACTATCTTGAAAATTCCAAACCATTTTGAATAAATATATATAAATTTTTTAAATTTAACATCTACAACTTTAGTATATAAGTACTAAGTCAGCAATGAATACCATAATTGATATAGTTAATCAGTCAAAACATCCAATAGATAGCGATGAATATATTCAATTTTGCAACGATGAAATTAAAAAAAATTCTATTCTAATATTAAATAATTTTTTAACAAATGGCTGCTTAAGTGAATTAATTACTGAAGCACATGGATTACAAGATCAAGCTTTCTATTGTTCTCAAAATCATACTATCTTACTTAATAAACAAGATAAATTAAATGACATGAATGATCCTTTAAATAGAGGGGTTATAAGTGATAAAGGTTGTGTTCCTCATGATCTGTTAAATCAGCAATCTAAATTAAATTTTTTATATCAATCAAACATTTTTAAAAATTTTTTAAAAGGTGTCTTAAATTTAAAAGATATTTATCCATACAGTGATAGTTTATCTTCTATAAATTATAATTATTATAAAAAATCACAACAACTAGGATGGCATTTTGATAATGCATCATTTGCTATTACTTTAATGATACAATCATCAGATAAAGGTGGAGAATTTGAATATGTTAGTAAAGGAAGAAATTTTTCAGAAAACTATATCGATAAATCATATATTAAAAATATTTTAGATAGAAAAATTTTACCACAAAAAGCAGATGTTGATTCCGGTACTCTTATATTATTTTATGGCAGAAACTATTTGCATCGTGTAACTCCAGTAGAATCAGATAAACCAAGAATATTAGTAACGTTAAATTATAATGAAGAGGAGGGTACAATGCTCTCTGAAAATGCAAGATTAACATTTTTTGGTAGAATTAACTAATTATGATTAAAGAAAAATAATTGTTTTCCATTTACTCGATAGTTATTAATTAATTTTTTTGCTTCTTTTGATGTAATCCATTCAACATATTTTTTAGCCGCCTCGATATTTAAATTATTATTTATTTTATTGCTTACTAAAATTATTCCATATTGATTAAATAATGGAGGTAAATTTTCACAAACAATTTGTAGATTTTCTTTTTTATTAAAAGCTATCCAAGTGCTACGATCACTAAGAGTGTAAGCATTTTTTTGATTAGCTATTAATAATGTTGATCCCATTCCCTGACCAACACTGAGATACCAATTTTCTTCAAATGGTACTCTTATATTTGATAATTCCCAAAGTTCTTTTTCTTTTTTATGAGTGCCACTCTCATCACCTCTAGATACAAATAACAATTTTGATTTTTTAATTTCAATCATTTTATTTTCAATTGAAGAGCATGTTTTTTTATCTTTTTTCGGTCCTATCAAGACAAAATCATTATACATCAAATCATGTCTAAGAATTCCATACCCATTATTCATAAATTCTAGTTCTGATTTTTTATGATGAACTAATAAAATTTCAACATTGCCATCCATTGCAACTTTAATTGCTTGCCCTGTTCCAAGAGATAATGCTCTAACTTTTGTCTGATATTTATTTTCAAATATTTTGTTAATATATTCTAATAAACCCGTATCGTGAGTAGAAGTTGTGCTAGCTATGGTTATATATTTATTAGCAAATGCATTCTTAATCAAAAATATTAAAATAAATATTAGAAAAACTCTAATCATAAAACTTGATACATCTTATAGTACTTACTAAATATATTTATATATTTTGAAAGGATAGTTATGAAAATTATTAAAGTTTTAGAAAAAACCGAATTAGTTATAGTCGATTTAGAGGTAAATCTAGGTAAAGAAAAAAGAAATGGCTTAACATTATGCGTTAAATATAATGGTGATTATTACCCATTAAATACAGCACATGATGGAAGACCAATTTTAATGAATAAAGAGAATGTTATTAAAAATTAAAGTTAAATTTTTTAATTATAAACATGAAAATTGCATAAGCTATCGCAGTACTGATTATTGAAACAATTAGTGAAAAAACAAAATTTTGTTTAAATTTCAGAAGAATAGGTAAAATAATAAAAAAAACAAAAGAAGGAATACTCATAACAAGTGTACTATAAGATAACTCTATTACTTTTTGATAATCTTTTGTGTCCCAATATAACCATATAAAAGCTAATAAAGATGTTAGTGGTAAGGAAACAATTAATGCAGCAGTCCAAGTATATTTTTTTGCTATTTCAGATACTGCAACAATTATAATAGCAGTTACTATAGTTTTAAGAAAAAAATACATTATTTACCCACATTTGTTCTTGTAGCTATATAGACACCAAATGTACAAATTAATAGTCCAACAATATCAATTATAAATAATTTTTCATCTAAAACAAACCAAGCCATTACAGCAGTAGTTGGAGGAACAAGGAAAAAAAGACTGCTAGTTTTAGAAGCTGTTCCATTTTTTATTAGATACATAAGTATTGCGTACGCTCCAAAAGACACCATAATGATTTGCCATGCTATTGATATAATAAAACGTGTATCAAAATTAATAAATGATATTTCAAAAAATAATGAAATTATAAATAAAAATATTCCAGCACTTAATGCTTGATAAAAATTATTAACTGAAAGACTTATTTCATGAGTAAATTTTTTTTGCCAAATAGTAGCTGAAGTTGCTCCTAAAAGTGCAACAATAGAAGCAATAACACCTATTATTGGTATTTCTGTTCCAATATCATAGCCTATAACTAATATAGTACCTAAAAAACCAAAAAATATTCCTATCCATTGCGTAACAGTAACTTTTTCTTTTAAAATAGGTCCGCTTAGAATATTTGTTAAAATAGGCTGGAGGCATACAATTAACGCAGATAATGTTGCGGTAAGTCCGATAGAATACGAAAAAAATACCCCACCTAAATAAAATCCATGAAAAAGAATTCCAGTAATCATAGCTTGAAAGATTAAATTTCGATTTATTCTTATTCTTTCCCTAAGAATAATAGATAAAATTAAAAAAAATGCACTTACAATACAAAACCTAAAACATAATGCAGCAAAAGGGCTTGCTGATTGCACAATAAATTGACCACTTATAAAAGCACTACTCCAAAAAAAGATAAATAGATATGAAAGATATAGGTTCATTATAAATAATAATTCTATTCTTTATTTATAAGTGTTATGAAAATTTATTCATAGAATAAAATGCTTAGCAATAAAATCAATTTTTTTTGTCCAAATTGTAGTTCAGATAAATATATTGGGAAAACCACTATAGGAAAAGACTATAAAGATGAACCATATAAAAATGTAACATCTGAAATACAATGCGCTAAGTGTTTTATGGATATTCCATCAATTATTTCAGAAAATATTTCTCCTGATAAGCAAAATGAAATGTCCAAACTTTGGAATGAAATATATAAACCATCACATAAAGAAAATGCTGCACAATGTTCAAAATGTTTTAGGTATTATTGGGAAATCGAAAAATATTTATCTGAAAATAATATTTCTACAAAAGACATTTTCTATCAAACTTACAATCCTAAGAAATCAATTGGAAATTTAATTTGTAAGATTTGTGATCCCTCATCATTTAAATCAAATTAATGTTAGCATATATTCTTAATATATCAGGTTGGCTGTTATTACCTTTCATGGATGGAATTGCAAAGTATTTATCTTTAGAAATACATTTCATACAAGTTGTCTGGGGTAGATATTTTTTTATGCTTTTAGTTAGTTTTCCATTAGCATTTATTTTTTTTAGAAAAGAAATTAGTTTTCCCAAATCAATTTCAGTACAGCTATTTAGAAGTTTTTTTTTATTTTTATCTACTGTTTTTTTCTTTTATGCAATTTCAGTTATAACATTAGCAGAAGCTTTAACCCTTGCCTTCATTTCTCCAATAATAGTAACAATATTATCAATTTTTTATTTAAACGAGAAAGTTGGAATTCATCGATGGACTGCAGTTTTGATTGGGTTTTTTGGTGTTATGATCATCATAAGACCAGGTTTTATAGAAATTAATTTCGCATCTTTTTCAGCTATTGCAGCAGGAATTACATACGCATTTTATATAATTTATACACGAAAATTATCTTTTACAGATAGTGCTGTTGTTACTTTGCTTTTTACAGGTATCGTAGGGTGTATTTTTATATCTCTTATTGTTCCTTTTTACTGGATAAATTTAGATTTAAGACAATTATTATTACTTATCTCATTAGCTTCAATAGGAACTTTAGGACATTTTCTAATAATTCTTTCTTTAAGACTTGGAGAAGCTTCTAAACTAGCTCCTTTAGGCTATTTTGAAATCTCAACAAATATACTTGTTGGATATGCCTTCTTTGGTGATTTACCTGATATTTGGATTTATCTAGGATTATCATTGATTGTTTTTAGTGGAATTTATATTTTTATCAGAGAAAGAAAAGAGATTAAAAAAACTAAACAGATTTTCTAGTTGTTTGATAAATAAATATTGTAACAGATCCAAGCAGTAGGGCTCCCCCTATAATTGTATTAAGAGGAGGTATTTCATTTATAACAAACCAAACCCAAGTAGTACCTAAAACACTTTCTAATAAAAAAATTAAAGCTACTTCGTGTGCTGGAGTAAATTTAGGAGAAATTGTTAAAATCATAAATGGAATAGGCAGTATTAATAAGCACATTATAGAAAGAAATATAAATTGTTCATTAGTTAAATCAAAGTTAACTCCAAATGGTAGCGCATAAAGAGCTGATATTAAGCACCCTAATAAACATGCTGGTACTAAATCTTTATTTTTAAATAATCTGACAAGAACCATACTAAAACCCATACCTACAGCTACAATTAAAGCCATAAGATCTCCATATAAACCTGTACTTGTAAAGCTTCCTATTCCAATGATTATCATTGCAAACATAGCAATTAAAATCACTATCCACGTAAAAAGACTTGGTATTTCTTTAAGTATAAAAACTGAAAATAATGCAGCAAAAATTGGAGCTGATGCAATGAGAACTAATGTATTAGCTACAGCAGTATTTTGAATTGAATAAACAAAACAAATATGAGTTATAGCATAAAGAATAGCATAGATTATCCCTGGTACACCAATTAGATAAAATGATTTAAGAAAAGATCTTTGATAAGTATAAATTAGAAAAATTAATATTGTAACAATTGGTAAAGCGCTTCTGTAAAATATTAAACTAAAATCATCTAAATTTACTAATCTAATTAATAAACTATCAGGGCTAAGAATTAAAACTCCAACAAATGATAATATAAGCCCCTTATTTCTTGTTTTCATAAATATTTGAAAATAAATTGATTATTAATATATCTATCAGTATCATTCTTTAAATCACACTTGTTTTTATGAAAAAATTACTTTTTTTATGTTCTATTTTTTTGTCGTTAAATACTTACGCCCTAGATTCAAATAAATTAATAAACCTTGATGATTTAAATACACTTTTTGATTTTCAAAAGAATGATTGGAATGAAAATGTTCTTTTCCTTATAAAAAAGAATTCATTTTCTAAAGTAGATAGTGAGTCAGATGTATTTTATTTAAAATCAATATTTAATGATGGCGAAATAATTACAATGCCAATTTTTTCTCAAAATAGTGTTGAAAAAATTAAATTTGAATATTTTTTTTTGGATCATAATAAAGAAAATTTAAATATTATAAATAATCATTTTAATTTTTTTAAAAATTTTTGTTTTGAATATCTCTATAATGATAAATCAATACAGGTAGTTATTTCTAAATGTAATTAATTAAAAACCATTGATGTAGCTTTGAAAATTAAACTATGTCTTTTAGCTAACTCTAATTTATCATTTGAATATCCACCACCTATTACTGTTGCAACAGGGATCGATTTATTCTTAAAAAATTCTAGGACTGTAATATCTCTTTTTAATAGTCCTTCAGTTGTTATTTTTAAATTGCCTAATTTATCATTCTCATGAATATCAACTCCAGTATCAAAAATTACTAAATCAGGATTAAATCTTTTTAAACAACCATTAAGAGTTTGATATAATATCCTCAAATACTCATCATCTTCTAAATTATCATCTAATTCAACATCCAGGTCACTTATTGATTTTCTAAAGGGAAAGTTATTTTTACAATGAATAGAACATGTAAATATTTTCTCATTATCTTTAAGAATTGAAGCCGTACCATCTCCTTGATGTACATCAGTGTCAAAAATTAAAATTTTTTTTACTAGCTGTGATTTTATCAATTGTAATGAAGCATAAGCCATATCGTTAAAAACACAATATCCTGAACCAAAATCTCTATGACTATGATGTGTACCACCAGCTAAATGATTTGCTATTCCATTCTTAATTGCTTCTTTGCATGTTAATAGAGTTCCATTTACTGCTAAAAAGGAACGATTAGAAAGTGTTTCTGACCATTTAAAACCTAATCTTCTTATTTCTTTATCGGATAAACTACCATTCTTAATTTTTAATACATAATCCAAATCATGGCAGATAGAAACCTCACCAACACTTGCTTTTTCAGGACTTAGAATATTTGCACGATGATAAAAATCCGAAATTTTTAATTCATTATACAAATCTGAAAACTTACTGGCAGTAAATTTATGATTTTCAGGCAAAGGAATGTCATAATCTTTATGTGTTACCCAACTGATTTTTTTCATAAATTTGCCTCTTTTTAACTCAATTTATGCCTAAATTAATATGTACATAGATTATGTGGCACTAATCTACAAATATATATTTAGTGAGTAAATGTATTCTATCCATTAAGAATTAGTGTCACAAGCAATATGGAATCTATTTTAATATTTGATCTATTAATTATTTGTTTAATTGGTTTTTTTATTGTCAATTTTTATTGAATAAATAATCAATTTAAATAATATTTTAAGAATGAAAGATTTTTATGATCGAAATGGTTATTTTACACCATTAAAAATTTACAATTTAAATGAAGCAAATTTTTTTAGAAGTAAATTAGAAGACTCTGAAAAAAAACTAGGTAAACTTCATTATATTGTGAAAACTTATACAATAATGAAATGGGTGTATGAAATAGCAACTAATAAAATATTGCTTGATTTTGTCGAAGAAATAATTGGTAAAAATATATTATTATATAATGCAACTTTTATAATAAAAGAACCAAACACCAAAACACACGTAAGTTGGCATCAAGATCTAACGTATTGGGGTTTTGATAATAATGAAAAACAAGTAAGCGCATGGTTAGCTTTATCCAAAGCTAATGATCAAAGTGGTTGCATGCAAATGATACCAGGTTCTCATAAAAATGGATTTTTTGAACATCATTTAAATGAAGATAAAAATAATGTTTTATCTAGAGGTCAAACTGTAAAAGATATTGATATAAATAAAGCAGTATCATGTCCGCTAGAACCCGGTGAAGTTTCTTTTCATCATGGTCTAACATTACACGCATCTCAACCTAATTTTAGTAATGACAGAAGAATAGGTTTAAATTTTCAATTTATTTCTACTGATATGAAACAATTAAAAAGTAAAAATGATAGTGCTATTTGTGTAAGGGGAGAAGATAAATATAAAAATTTTAAGACAGATAAGGTAGCTAATGATGATTTTGATCATGAAGCTTATCAACATCTTTTAGTATTAAATGATCATTATAATGAAACAATAAGAAAAAACTAATATTTATTTACTAGAATCTCAAATAAGACAATTTTAAATAAAGTTCTTTTAAATTAAATCATATGAATGTTTTATCTGGAATTAGTATTGGATTTATTGGTTACACGATATTTGTAATTTTAGATACAATAATTAAAAAATACCTAGTTAATGAATATTCTGTTTTTCAAATAAATTTTTATATTTGTCTTTTTAGTTTTATACCAACATTATTAACTCTTTATTTTTTAAACAAATGGAGCTCACTAAAAAATGATATAATTCATATTCAGCTTTTTAGAGGGTTATTTGGATTAATTTCTGGAGCTTTAGTAGTTTATTCATTTAGAGAACATGCATTTAGTGAAATTTACCCAATATTATTTAGTGCTCCATTAATGATAACAATGTTATCCCATTTTTTTTTAGGTGAAAATGTTGGTATTAGAAGATGGTCGGCGGTAACAGTTGGATTTATAGGTGTATTAATAGTTAGTAGACCTGGTACTATTCATTTTTCATTAAGTCTATTTGGTTTGTTTTTTTCTGCATTACTAATGGCGATAAATATTACTTTAGTAAGAAAGTATTCAAATAATCAATCATCAATAGCATTTACTTTTTATGCTTTTTTATCTGCAACTATTTTAAATGGATTACTTAGTTTTAATAGTCACACCGCATTATCTTACAACGATTTAATGATTCTTATTTTCTGCGGTATTATTTGTGGAATAGGGGGGAATTGTTTAACAATCGCTTCAAAATTTTTAGAGTCTAGTGTTTTTGCTCCTATTCAATATACACAATTAATATCTGGAGCCATTTTAGGTTATTTATTCTTTGCTGATATTCCAGATATCTATGAAATTATAGGATCATTAATTATTGTTGGAAGTGGAATTTATATAATAATTAGAGAAACAAAAATAGGGGTTCGACCATATATTAAAGAAGATTCAAGATTTCGTGACCAATTTAATAGAGGTCACTAATATAATAGCTGGAAATTCCAGCTATTAATTTACTTTTTCCAAGGTCCAAAATCTTTTTGATCTGATGTAAATTCGTATGATTGAAACTCTTTATCTCCTACAATCCATCCATCATGACCTGGGGCTAAATAATATGCATCACCAGCTTTAAAAGTTTCTTCATTTCCATCGTCATGCTTCACTTTCATTTCCCCTTTAATAACGACACCTACATGTCCAGCCTGACAACTTTCAGTACCTACAAGTGGTTTAATACAAGAACTCCAACTCCATCCTGGTTGTAAAGTAACCTGACTCATCGATACATTACCTAAAGTTACGGTTGAAGAATGAACTTTATCAGGTGTTTTAATTTCTCCATCAGAAAAAGATTTTCTCATTATATTAGACATACATTTTATCCTTTTGTTAATTTATTATTTCATTTTTTTCATTATTAGTCGAGTAAAAGAATTTTTGTGCCATGTAATGTCTTTAAAATAATCTTTTAAATCATCACCAAAATTTTCGTTTGTGGAAATCATATCTAATCCTTTTCCCAGTTTTTTCATTGATTGAAATCTAGCAGCAAATAAAAATTGACCCATACCATCACCTGACAGTTGATTTAAGATTTGACCTGAAGAACCTGCATCTTTCCAATATTTTTCTCCTATTTCAAAACTTCCAATAACAGCATTAATATCTGGATGAGTAAATCTCCAATTTACAAAAACTGGCATTTCATTTTCTAATAAATTTTCAGTAGTATCTTTTAAAGTCCTTGCATGAATGTTTTCGATAGGTTGTTGAGCCATCCAATTAGCTTTGAATTGTTTTGCCCAATCAGGATTTGAAACCCATTTATCATCAAAATCTCCATACATTTCAGAATTTTCAAAACTTGCAATCATTGAAAAACTATTATCATCTGATCCTGAATTAATAGCAAGACCAGCAAAATTAGCTCCATTATCAATTAATATTTTTGATCCTTTGTTAAAAAGATCTATAGCAACTTCACTCTCAGATCTAAATTTCCAGTTAATTCTATACATATACGCCTCCTTTTTTTAAAAAATTACATTTTATTATTAAATAATTATTAAAATAATAGTGTAAGAATAGATAACTTTAATTTTATTATTAAAATCTGATATTTATTAATGAAAATATTCTTAAATAAAACTCCAATTACAATCCTTATATTATCTTCCATTGCAATGCCTATCGCTTTTAGTACTTGGATGGTTTTATTAAATAATTTCTCAGTTGAAAGAGCAGGTTTTACTGGAGTTGAAATTGGAATACTTCAAAGTATCAGAGAGATACCTGGCTTCCTAGCATTTACTATTATTTTTTTACTTTTTTATTTTAAAGAACAATATTTTGCTATTTTTTCTTTAGCTTTAACAGGTTTTGGTGTTGCAATCACAGGTTTCTTACCAACTGTCTATGGTTTGTATTTTACAACAATTATTATGAGTACTGGTTTTCATTATTGTGAAACAGCAAAAAATTCTCTGAGTTTGCAATGGCTTTCAAAAGAGGAGGCTCCACCAGTTTTGGGGAAGTTAATAGCTGTTAGTTCAATTACATCTTTATTTTTATATTGTATTATTTGGAGTTTATTAGAAATCTTTAATTTAGATTATAAGTTTATTTTTTTATTTGCTGGAATAATATGTATTTTTATTTCTATATATCTTTTTATTTCCTTTCCTCTTTTTGAAATTAAAAATAAGCAGCATAAAAAAATAATTCTTAAAAAAGAATATTCACTATATTATATCTTAATTTTTTTATCAGGTGCTAGAAGACAAATATTTGTAGTTTTTGCAGCTTTTTTAATGGTAGAAAAATTTGGTTATTCAGCGTCGCAAGTTACGTTGCTTTTTTTGGTTAATTATATTTTTAATTGGTTTTTTGCAGAACGTATTGGAAAGTTAATAAATATATTTGGTGAGAAAAAATGTCTTATTTTTGAATATATTGGACTTGTAGTTGTGTTTACATCTTACGCATTTGTTACTAATGCTTATGTTGCAGCAGGTTTATATATTATTGATCATATGTTTTTTGCATTAGCTATAGCAATTAATACATATTTTCAAAAAATTGCTGATCCAAAAGATATTGCAAGTACCGCAGGTGTTTCTTTTACTATTAATCATATAGCTGCTGTATTTATTCCAGTAATCTTAGGATTTGTTTGGATTAATTCTCATTCAATAGTTTTTTTAATAGGTTCTTTATTTGCTCTTCTATCTTTAATCGCATCATTTTTTATACCTAATAATTTATCAAAGATTATTTTAGATCAAAGTAATTTAAATAAAGTAAGAGTATAATTTACTCACCTATATAGCTTAGAATTATCTTTCTTTTGTATTTACTGTACCTGTGCTCAATTAGATATATCCCTTGCCAAACACCTAATAGCATTTCTTTATTGTCTATAGGAATTGTTAATGAAGTTTGAGTAAGCATAGATTTTATATGTGCAGGCATATCATCATCCCCTTCATACCCGTGTTCATATAATGAAGAATCTTCAGGAACTATTTTTTGAAAAAAAGAATTAATATCTTTCAAAACATCAGGGCTAGCATTTTCCATTATTGTTAATGAAGCAGAAGTATGTTGAATAAATAAATTTAGCTGACCTTTATTAATATTATTTTTTACAATCCAATCATGAACTTTTTTAGTAATTTCATACATTCCCTGCCCATTATTAGATATTATCAATTCATCTTGTAAATTTATCATTTTCTAATCTTAAAATGAAGTTGTGGCACCTACAAGGAGAATTATAATGAAGATTAATGTTATGAAAAAAAGAACTATTCTTTTGATAAGTGCCACAATTTACAAAATATAATTAAATTTTGTTTTAATAGAGATATAAATAAGGAAAAATTGTGTTATCATCATTCTAATTCTTTTAGTTAGGATTTATTTGTTAAATAATAATCAACTCGCAATTTTTTTAATTATTATATCAATTATTTTTGGTACGCTAATGGGTACATTTATAAAATTAGCTCAAGAAGAATTAAATGTATTTACAACTGGTTTTTTAAGATTTTTCTTTGGTTTTTTAATCATTACCCCATATATTCTAAAAACAAAATTTAAAGTATTTAGTACAAAAAATTTAAAAATTCATATTGTACGGTCAGCACTAAATTTACCTGCTATGCTTCTTGGTTTTGCTGCCTTAGCTATGCTTCCATTAGAGAAAATGACTGCCATTCATTTTATAGTGCCTATAATTGTTACAATCTTAGCTGTGATATTTTTAAAAGAAAAAATCTATTTATATAGGTCAATTGCTTTAGTTATGGGTTTTTTAGGAATGTTAATAATATTAAGACCCGGTATTATAGATATTTCTATTGGAATATATATGGCACTTATTTCATCTTTAATTTGGTCAGTTGTTATAATCTTAACTAAAAAAGTATCTAAGGATGATAGTGCTATAACCATATTATCACACCAATATGTTTATATGAGTTTTTTTTCATTCCCGTTAGTTATATATTTTTGGGAACAACCAAGTTTAAATACAATTATTTTTATATTATGTGCTGCTATGTCGGGAACAGTCTTACATATTGCATTAAATCATGCATATAAATTAGTTGATGTAACTATGACTCAACCGTATTCATTTTTAGGTTTGATAGTTTCTTCAATAATTGGATACTTTGTCTTTAGTGATAAACCTGATTTTTATACTTGGTTAGGTGCTTCCGTAATTTTTTGTGGTGTGCTTTTAATTTCTTACAGGGAACTTCATTTAAATAAAGAAATTACAAGAAAGAGATTAAATATTAATTCATAATATAAATATTTAACATCATTAGATTATGTGTATTATTAGATCATGCAAAATAATTATTTCTATAAATGGATAGATAGTAATAAAGATGATGAGATAAATAGTTTTAAAGAATGTATTGATTCATATATTTATTTTAAAAAAGATGCTTTTTATAAAACAAATAAATTAATTAAAAGTAACCCAAAATTTAATGCTCCAAAATTATTAAAAATAGTTTTATTGCTTTTCTCTAGAGATATAAAAAAAATTTCATTAGCTAGAGAAACATTAAAATTGATTTCTACTGATAAAGTAAATGATTATTTTTATCAATATTTGGAGATAGTCAATCTCTGGATTAAAAATGACTTAAAAAATTTATTAAATAAATTGGAATTAATTATAAAAGATAATCCCAAAGATATTTTTGCTATCAGATTATTTCATTTTAATAATATTTTTTTAGGCATTGATAGTAAATTTTTAAATAAACATGAAGAAATATTAAGTAAGTGGTCTGAAAATGATCAGCATTATAATTTACTATTAGGGATGACTAGCTATGCTTTTGAAGAAAATAATATAATTGATAAAGCTAAGCTTTTAGCCTTAAATTCACTAAAACAATCATCCAATGATTTGTGGAGTTGGCATGCTCTTTTGCATGTTCACGATAATGAGAATAACGATTCAATTAACAACAACGATAATTTCAATAAAATTAATTGGTCAATTTACGGACCAATAAAAAGACATATATGGTGGCACCAATCATTAATATTATTCTACAATCAGGAATATGAGAAAAGTTTAAAACTATTTGATAATTATTTATCTTCTTCAGAAATTTTTTATTTAGATTTTTGTAACGCTTGTTCTTTTTTATTAAGACTTCATTACAAAGGAGTGGATGTTAAAGAAAGAATGGATAAATTAAAAGATTATGCTGATTATTTTAAAAATCAACACATACTTCCATTCATTGATTATCATCTTATTTTTTATTACTTATACTATAATGACCAAGATTATTTTCAGCAACTTGAAGAAAGAATGGAAGAAAATTATTTAGAAAATTCTTTTAAAGAAAATTATATTAATTACTTAAAGCCAATTATTCACAGTCTGAAAATAAATGAATTATTAAATGAAAATATAATTAAGTCACAATTTAAATACCTTGGAGGTAGTTTTGCTCAACGAGAACTTATTTTTTTAAGTTTAATCCAAAATACAAAATATGAAAAAAATAAATCAGATTTAATATCAGAATATAATGATTATAAATCAGTATCAAAATTATATGTATAACTTTAAATTATTGGAAGAAAAATTTATAAAAAATTCAAATAATAATTTTACCTTATTTAAAGATAATCTTTTTTTTCGAAATATAACTTTTCATAATTTTCAAATTTTAAAGATGATATCATTTTTGGTAAGAGATAAAAATTGGAATAACTATGATCCTAAAATTCTAAATTATGAAGAGAACTTTAATACATCCTTAGAATATATATTCGATTTAGAATATGGTATAAATGAAATTCTTAAAACAAGAAATACTATATTATTTTCTGAAAATTCTATCACTCTATCCTCTGAAGGAAATTTTTTAACTGATTTTTGGACTAATAGAATAGGTTTTAATTTATTAATTCCATTACAAAATCATGTAGGCTCAAACATTATTGTAACAAGAGAGTCTGATGTAAAAGAGGAAAAAAAATTTCCAGAATTTATAAAACCTGACCAACCATTTTTTAAATTTAAAAATCTTGCTTACACTTTAGATAATAGTTTGTTAGTTAATATAAATTTTAAAGATATTTTATTTGAAATGGAAGATCAAAGAAACTGGGGTGACGCTTCTTTCAAAATATATAGTGGCTCTTTGTTAGATCCCTTTCCATACCTAGAAAAAGGAGGGACTAATTTTTCTCAAACTGTTAAAATAGATGTAGTAAATAAAAAAGAAAGATCATTTCCACCTAAGAATATTGTAAAAATTGATCATACCACTCCTTATAAGTTTCCTAAAATTGGCATAAAAATTGATTCTCTAATAATTCCAAATGATAATTTAATAAACAACTTTGATTATTATTACTATCTTATTGATTTTACTGAAGATTTTATCAATACAATTTCAAAATCCCAAAACAAGGTTTTTCTTGTGGCTTTGGTTAATCATACCAATGATCCTGATGATGAGTTAACAAAAATTTACAATTTTATAATTAAAAATACTATTAATTTAGATAAAATTTTAATTTGTCCAAAAATATATTTGAATAGTTTTCAACCAGCTGGTGAATGGCCTAAAGTTCCAGAAGTAAATGAATATTATAAAATTGCAAAAAAGATGTTTTCTCATAGCCAAATTGTTTCTGGAATGGTCACTAATTTTACAGAATTAAATAGAAAGAGGCCAAAAATGTTTTATGATTTGGTTAGCTTTTCCTTCACTCCAATTGTTCATGATTCTAGTGATTTTGGTGTATTAAATACACCTGAAACTATACCTCATATTCTTAAAACTTTAAAAAATTTTTCTAATAGTACAGATGTTCATATTGGACCAATTTCTATTGGTATGCATTTTAATCCGTATGGTGAAAGTCTTGTAAGGAATAAAAAGAAAATAAGATTAGAAATGGCTGATAGCGATCCAAGGCATGATCAATTATTTTCACTAACTTGGACACTGGCAATTTTTATTCAATCAATAAATAAAGAATCAAAATTTTTTACTTTTAATTCTATTTATGGGTATCACGGAATATTAAATGAAGATAATACCAAAAGACCATTGTATCATTTAAATAATTTTCTTATTTCATTATCAAATTCAGAAATTTTTAAATTTAATCCAATTAATGAAGTTTACGGATTAAAAATTTTATTAAATGATAAAAAGTATTATTTATTTGTAAATTCTTCAAAACAAACAAAAGAAATTAATATTTCTGAATTAAATTTTAGTTATCAATATAAGCTTAATTTAAATAATTATACTGATATTTTTAATAATGATTTTTCTTTTTTTAACTTTAAAAAAGATAAAAATCCATATGCGTTTGAGCCATTAGAAATTAAATTTATAGAAGATAAATGAAAAAATTAAAAGGAGCATTAGTCGGTTGTGGTTTTTTTGCTGAAAATCATATTTTAGCTTGGAAAGAATTAAGAAATATAGAAATAATATGTGTTTGTGATTTAGATATAAAAAAAGCTAATAAATTTAAATCTAAATTTAGGATTTTGCATTCTTATTCATCCATAGAATTAATGTTAAAAAAACATAAAATTGACTTTGTTGATGTTGTTACAACAATGGAGACACACTTAAATATCGGTAAAATTTTATCTAAATATAAAATTCCAACTTCTATACAAAAGCCATTTGCTGAAAATTTATCAAATGCGAAAAAAATTGTTTCTTTATATAAAAAAAACAAAACACCACTTATGGTTCATGAGAATTTTAGATGGCAAAGTCCTCTAATAAAATTAAAAGAAATTATAAATAAAGAGAAGTTAACTAAACCACATTATGCCAAGATATCTTTTAGACATGCAAATCCTGTTGGATATACCAATCAAACATATTTATATGATTTAAAAGAGTACTTAACCCTAGATGTAGGGATCCATTTATTTGATTTAAGCAGATTTTTTATGGGAGAAGCTAAAAGTATATATACAGTAAATCAAAATACAAATAATAAATTTAAAGGTGAAACAGATTTTATATCACTTTTAAGAAATAAAAATAAAAGTATTACTATTGTTGATGCATCAATTTCTTCAATAAAAAAACCTGATAGATTTGCTCAAACACTAGTTAATTTAGAATTTTCTAACGGCTCGATAGATCTTGATTACAATTATAAAATTACATTGCACAAAGATAAAAAGAAGAAGATCTATTATGGAAAACCAAAGAAATATAATTGGATTTCAAAGCCTTGGGATCAAATTCAAGAAAGTGTAATTAATACTCACAAACATTTCATTAATTCACTAATAAATAATATTGAACACGACACCAGTGGTGAAGATAACATAAAGAGTTTATCATTAGTCTTCAATTCATATAAATCTGATAAACTTAGAAAAGAAATTAAAATTTAATTTTTTGTTTAAGTTTAAATTGTAAATTTCGAGATTTCATCTCTAATTAATTTACTTAAGAGACTGTAACCAAGTACATTCATGTGTAATGGATCTTCTGAATAAAATTTTTCAAATCCAGCATCAAGCATAGGAGAGCAAAGATCGATATAGCGCCATTGACTAAAATTTTCAATTTTGTTTTTTATTCGTTCATTTGCTTCTAAAATTGTATTTAAATAATTATTCCTGAATATACTTGGTTTTATGGATACAAAAAAACATAAAGTATGAGGTAATTTTTCATTAACTTCAGATGCAAATAATAAAAATTCATTTTCTAAATCTTCAGCACTCATTCCGCTGCCTATATCATTATCACCAGCATAAAAAATCATCTTATCAGGATTATTTGGAACTACTATTCTATTAAAATAGGTGCGGCATGATACTAAAGTGGATCCGCCAAATCCTAAATTTAATAAACGATCAAATGATAAATCTGTTTTTGCATTTTCCCAATCTCTAAATGTTGAACTTCCAAATAAGACTATTTGGTTATTTTTATATTGATCTGAATGTAATTTAATTTCTAATTCTCTCACATCTGCTTCAAATTCTTCTTCAATAGGGCTAACTAAATTTAAATTACTTACTACATATTCATTATTAATTTTATTTTTTGACGCAGACTTTGCTAACTCAACGGCTTCCTCAACATAAGTTTTAAAAGTTTTTCTATATTTAGATAAAAAATTTTCTAACTCTTTTTTATTTTTCATATCATTTACAAAATCTTTTATTTTAATTGGTTCTTTAATAACTGCAGAATAAATCGTATCAGAAATTGAATAATCAAAATTGGCTAATGCGATTGGAACAAGTAGTGGTTCAGGTTTTAATTGATCTGCTAATAAAAATGCTCCTGGCTTTAAAGGACCTGGAGAGTTTGGAGTTAAATTATCTTCAGTTTCAGATGTGCCTTCTGGCGCAATAACTAAAGGTCTGTTTTGATCAAAAATATTTTGAGTTTCGATAAATAATTTACTTTTTCTCTTCTTTTTTTGGTCTTGAGTTTCATTTATATAGTCTGACTCTGGTGTATGAACGAAAATATAATCTAAATTCTCATAATAATTATATCTCCAAAATTCTGTATTTCTAGAATATCGAGCGATTCTTTGACCACCATCACCGTATTTTGGAAATAAAATTTTTGCACTTATAAAATGACTATCTATACTAAATTGATGCCCATTAGCTAAACCATTTTCTTCAATGCTTGCTAAATGATTATAAAAAAATATGTTTGTAGGTTCATTTGGTAAATTCTCCATACCTTTAATAACATAAGGAACTTGATCAAAAGCTTTTGTAAAATCTGAATTTGTTAATTTTTGTAAAGCTTGTTTATTTATTGAATCATATGACGTTGCTACTCTGTTGTATATTTTATTTAGTTGTTTAAAAAATCTATTTTTTCTCTCTAAACCACTTAATGCATCAATCATGAGACTAGCTATAGATTTTTCATCATCATTACCTGTAACAATTAAATCATAAATTGTATCAAATGCTAAAGAATGAGTTAAATGATTTTCTAACAAATGAGGAATTGTGTAAAGTTTTGAATTACTTGGTATTTTTGAAGAATTATCTTCTAGTAAATATTTAAAAAACTCTTTTTCATTTTTGGCAGGATATGTTGTCAAACCAGTTGAGCTTTGAATATAACGACTTAATTGCCATAATTGTCTTTTAAAAAATTTTATAGCTAATTTTGGATTAGTTTTAATTAGATTATCGATAAATTCGTTTGAAAATTTTAAAATTGTTGTATCTCGCGTAGATTTCAAAGAGTAGGGTGATTCTATACCTTTCAATCCTGATGATAATGATAATGCCACTCCTGTTCTAGCTATTGATCTTGAATTATTTTCTAATTGATCATCTTTTAGATTTGTAAAAGAAGCTTCAACTTTCCCTTTTAATAAAATATTTATTCCGTCAGATCTTGTACCTTCTAGAGTTACATATTCACCGGCAGAAAATAACCTAATATTTGCATAATTTATTAGTTCATCTAAATCATCATCATCTAGAAAAGCTAAAAATGCTGAATTCTTTATTCTTTTAGTATTTACGATATCTCCACCAGTTTTAACACCATCTGCTAAATTAATGCTTTTTTGTTGAATGGGTTTTTCTAAATTGCGAGATGACCATATTAAATTAATTGATTCAAATAATAAAAAAGAATAGAAAAAACTTGCATAGTCAGGATCTACTTCTTCTAATTCTTTTAATTTTTCTATTTTGATAGAAATATATTCTGAATTACCTTTAATAAAAATATCTGACATATATCTACCTGGCGCATTTAAGCCTGAAATACCAAGAGGTGATCCGGCATTTTTTAAAGTTGCTAACTTATAAAAAACATTATTATGATATTTTACGTATTCAGCTTCACCTTTTAAAAGAATAAAAATTTGATCTGCAATACCATGCTGTTCTACAATTTTAATATCTTCATTACTTTTGTGAAATTCTGCTCCAGAATTGATTAAATCTCCAGTCTTTTTTTTTGGCGATAAAGAAAAACCTTTATCTACTAGTATTAAAGATATTTTTTCACTTAAGTTCATTAATTAACTTACTTAATAAATTTCTCTTTTTATTTAAAGAAAAAAATTTTATCTTCTTATAATTGACTTAAAAATATTAATAAAAGATAATAGTATTATTTTTAATCTAAATATACTAACAATTGATTGAGCTAAATATGTTAATGCCGCAGCTCTTAAAACAGATTTACATTGATAGATATTCTCTTTAGGAACATATCTTTTGAGTATTGGTAAAGCTCTCTTAAAACTTGCATCAAATTCTACAGGAAGAGTAATCATATGGATTAACGCATTTGTAGATAAACATCCCATTATTATTATCGCAGCAATAAGAGTTATAAATGGACTTTTAGTGAAGGCAAATATTGATGGTAGCCCTATAATTAATAAAAATGAACCAATTCTCTGAAAGATCATCGTTTTTTCAATTAATGATTGTCTAAGGATAAGTGGCTTATATTTTTCTTTATCTTGAATTGCATGACCAATTTCATGAGCAACAACGGCAATACTTGTTATACTTTTTTTATCAAGTTTATCTGTAGCGATATGTATTTTTTTTTCTTTAGGATTGTAATGATCTAATTGCTTAATAGGATTAATTGATACATTGGTGATTTTTTCTTCTTCAAGTATTTTTTTTCCAAGTTCTCTCCCTGTAAAGGGCATATCAGGTAAAATTTTATTATATTTTTTTAAAATATAATTTACCCATAAACTTGGTAAAAAGAGAGCAATAAATGGTAAAAAATAGTAAAATAACTTAATCACAATATAAAAATAGGAATAATATTATTAAAAATCAATTTTATTTAAACTAGTATTATTATCAATAATTAATTATTGCTTAAGAAGTGAAATCTAAATTTGAAAGAATTAACAGACTCCCCCCATATATATTTGGGGAGATAAATTCATTAAAAATGAAACTGAGATCAGAGGGCAGGGATATTATTGATTTTGGTATGGGTAATCCTGATATGCCAACACCTATTCACATAAGACAGAAATTGAAAGAAGTTATAGATAAGCCAGGTGTTGGACGTTATTCTGTTTCTAAAGGTATTAATGGATTAAGAAAAGCTCAAGCTAAATATTATAAAAAACGATTTAATGTTGATTTAAATCCATCAAGAGAAATTATAGTTACAATTGGTTCAAAAGAAGGTTTAGCAAACTTAGCTCAGGCTATTACTTCAAAGGGAGACAGGATTTTATGTCCAGATCCATCATATCCAGTTCATCCATATGGCTTTATGATTGCTGGAGCAAAATTAACTCCTTTAAGAACATTTTTTAATGGACAGTTTGATAGAGACAAATTTTTATTAAATATAGTTAATAATTTAAAGAAATATACTTCAATAAAAGTTATTATCGTCTCTTTTCCTTCAAATCCAACAGCTCAGATAGTTGATTTAGATTTTTATAAAGAATTAGTCAAAATTGCAAAAAAATATCAAGTTTATATTTTATCTGATTTAGCTTATTCTGAAATTTACTTCGGTAATAATCCACCTCCATCAATATTAGAAGTAAATGGAGCAAAGAACATAGCAGTTGAATTTACGACCTTATCCAAAACTTATGCAATGGCTGGATGGAGAATAGGTTTTGCGGTTGGAAACAAAACTTTAATTGAAGCATTAACAAAAATTAAATCATATGTAGACTATGGTGCTTTTACTCCTGTTCAAGTAGCAGCCACTGCTGCTTTAAATGGATCTCAAAAATGTGTAGAAGAAATAAGGGAGACTTATAAAAAAAGAAGAGATGTTTTAATAGAATCTTTTAAAAGGGCTGGTTGGGATAAAATTCCAGAGCCTGAGGCATCAATGTTTGTATGGGCTCCTTTACCAAAAAAATATAAAAAAATGGGTTCTATGCAGTTTGCCAAAAATCTGATGATACATGCTGATGTTGCAGTAGCTCCAGGTTTAGCTTTTGGTAAGGGAGGAGAGGGTTTTGTTCGTATTGGCCTAGTAGAAAATACTCAAAGAATAAGACAGGCAGCAAAAAATATTAAAAAATATTTTAATAATTAATATCAAACTGATAAAATCTTAATATAATGTGATAATTTTTCACCTGCATCCCATGCATCGCTTAGACTTTTTCCCAGTACCCAGTCTCCACTTAAAAATATTTTATTATCTTTAGAATTAATCCAATTTTTTTTCGAGATACTATTATAACTCACCTTTGTTTGCGCATATAACCACCTGTGTGATTTAATAAAACTTATCTCATTTTTTATATCAAATGTTTTTTCAAATATTGATTGAGCGTATTCTTCTAGTGCAGTCTTATCTATGTCAATATTATTATTTGTATATTCAGAACTCATATTTAATACCCAACAATCATGAGATAATTCATTAAATTTGATATTTTGATTCATAAAAAAACTAATATCCTTATGAAGATTTAATCCAGCTTTAATATTAATGTTGTTTTTATCTTTGTAGCTTAACATTACAGTTTGTATGGGATCATAAGATGGCTCGTTAACAATTTGAGTAAAATCAATCAAATTTTTTGAAAGTTCTTTTGATTGTAAATAAGGTATACAAATTAAAACATAATCAAAATTTTTAAATTCTTCTTTTTCAGAAAAAAGCGAAAAGATTCCGTGAATATTTTTTGAAATTTTTATTATTTTTGAGTTAAAATAACATCTTAATTTTAAATTATCAAAAATAGACTTTGGAATAGAATTCATTCCATTTTGACCAATAATAATTTTTTTTCTAGTCTTTTTATTTTTTAAATAATCTGTTGCAAAATCTATTTCTATTACTTGTCCTAAGTTATATTTACTTATTACATCATTTAATTGATTAACAGAATGATTTGTCGATAGATAATGTGCGCCATGATCAAAAAAATAATTATCATACTTTCTAGTAGATACTCTTCCTCCTGGTCTCCATGATTTATCAAAAATTGTAATATTATGTTCTTCAAGATTATAAGCAAGAGACAAGCCAGTCATTCCAGCTCCAATTATTGCAATATTTTTCACTTAATTAATCTTAATTATTTGAAAATTTTTTTTACCCGAAGATTCAATTTTTTTTAAACCAAATTTACCACATAGATTTTTGTATCTCTGTTTTGCTGGTAAGTTAATTGTTTTAAAATGTATATTATCATGACCAAACATCATTTTCTGACCATTAATTTCATATAATTTTTTATAAATACTAGATTTTCTTCTGATAACCATAATTTAATAGAAAAAATATATAGTTAAATTTAAAGCGGCGAAGATAAATACTATCGCAATAGCTGCGTATAAATTTCTTTTGTTCATATCTATTTATAATTAAAATTACACTTAAAAGTCAAGACACTAAATTAATTTAGCATTAATGACTTTAGGAAATCTAAGTTTTCAATTAATCGTCTTAATTCTTCTGGATCTAGTCCTTTTAAATTTTCTTTAAATAAATTTTGATAGTCTAATGTATCAATACGATCCGTATATATTTCTTTTAAAGAAATTGTATTTGAATTATCATAATCATAGTTCCCAATTAATATTTTTGATAATGCAGGAAATATTAGTGATGTAGTTGTATAAGTTGCGAAACCTATGTCTCTGTCTTCGTCTTGTCTTTTGTCAATAAAGGTAAAATAAATAGCTATTCTTGCTGCACGTGTTAATTCTGCTACAGATAATTCATCATCTTGTGACACATCTAAAAATGTAAAAGTTTCATTAATGCAATTTGCAGGATTGCTATCATTATTACATGTTTCAATTAATTGAGAATTCATTAAGCTAATAATTTCGCCATAAATGATTTGAAAGACACTAGGAATTGATTCACATTTTTCATAAATGGAATAATCTGATGAATTTAAAAATGAATAATCTATACCATCCCAATCATTAGGAGCTGTAACCTCAAGTAAATTATCGTCATCTTTTTTCAAAAAATAATAATAACTTCCATCAAGTTCACCCCATTTATAAACCGACCAATCTTTTACTTTTGATGTTTTCGATACATTAAATCCAACATATGTCTCATCAATCCACATACTTGTGTTATTTGATATTATGAATACTTGATATTCTGTATCACAATCGTCGCTCCAAATACCTTGCATATCTTTTGGAAAATTATCTTCAAAAATTAATTCTGCATTGAGGTGAAATGGTAACAATAAAAGAATTCCAAAAGTTAATTTTATTAAACTATTCTTCATAAGGCATTAATCTTATTACATTTCCGTAAATAATTACAACTCTTTGACCATTTGGAATGGCATTATCATCTCCTTGTACAAAAGCTTTTTCTTGATCATTTTGACAATTTGAAAAGTCATTACCACATTCATCAATATTCACTATATATTGGAAGCCATCATGATTACCAATTTTAGCTTGTATTACTGATCCCATAGCAGCTCCTCCAATAGTTCCATATACTATAGCAATATCTTGGCACTTAGTTCCCAATATTTCTTCTTCTCCACATATTTGAGATGCTAAAAGACCACCTATCATTGCTCCTGCAGTTGCGCCAATCCAATCACTTTCACCTTCTATTTTTACTGGAAGAGAGGTTTTGATTGTTCCATATTCTATATTCGTTACTTTTTGAGCATCAGCCTTTTTTACTTTGTAAGAAGAGGTGGTATTGCAGGAAATTAGTGCGAAACTAATTATAGACGGAATTACCAATAATTTTATTAATTTGCCCATTAATTATGAATTACTATAATTAAAATTTGTTAAAAATAAGCAATTAAATTTAATAAATTATATAAATTTTCTAATAACTTACTATTTAGAGGTTTATGAAAAGTTTATTTTTAATTCTAGGAAACCAACTATTTCCGCAAAAATATCTAAGTAAATATAAAAACTTAACTATTTTTATGTGTGAAAGTTTTGATCTTTGTACTTTTCAAAAACATCATAAATTAAAACTTATTCTTTTTCTATCCTCGATGAGATCTTATTCTGATCAACTAAAAAAAAATAAATTTAAAGTAAATTATATTGATTTAAATAAAGATTTTAAAATATCATACGAAAAAAAATTAGAGAATTTTATAAAAAAATATAATTATAAAGAATTAATTTCTTTTGAAATAGAAGATAAATTTTTTGAAAAAAAAATAAGCTCTTTATGTAAAAAAAATAAGATTAAATTAACTTTTATTCAATCACCTATGTTTTTGAATTCAAGAGATGAATTTAAAAATTATTTAAGTAAAACAAAAAAACCTTTTATGGCAAATTTTTATAAAATTGCTCGTGCAAAAACAGATATTTTGATGGAAAATAATAAACCAAAAGGTGGAAAATGGAGCTTTGATGAAGATAATAGAAAAAAACTCCCCAAAGATATTAAAATACCAGAAATGATTACTGCAATAGAAACAAAGCATACAAAAGTTTTAAAACAGCAAATAGAAAATATATTTAAAAAACACCCAGGTGAAGTTGATAATTTTTGGCTACCTACAACTTATGATGATGCTGTTAAATGGTTAGACTATTTTATTATGAAAAAATTTAATTTATTTGGTGATTATGAAGATGCGGTTGACACCAATAACAACTTTTTATTCCATAGTGCTTTAAGTCCAATGATTAATTTAGGTTTATTAACTCCAGAATTGATAATTGAGAGAGTCAAAAAAGTTGAAAATAAAATTAAAATTAATTCTTATGAAGGTTATATTAGGCAAATTATTGGATGGAGAGAATTCATAAGGGGAATTTACCAAAATTATAATCAACAATTAGAAGAAAATAATTTCTTTCAACATAAAAATTCACTTACTAGTAAATGGTATGACGGCACAACAGGATTAGATCCTTTAGATCACTCAATTAAAAATGCTCAAAAATATGGATACACACATCATATTGAAAGATTAATGGTTTTATGTAATATTATGAACTTATGTGAAATTAAACCTAATGAAGTTTATAACTGGTTTATGGAAATGTTTGTTGATAGCTCTGATTGGGTAATGTCACCTAATGTTTATGGTATGGGGTTGTTTAGTGATGGAGGTATATTTAGCACCAAACCTTATATTTGTGGATCAAGTTATATTATGAAAATGATGAATTTTAAAAGAGGTAATTGGAATGATATAATGGATGGTTTATATTGGCGTTTTATCAATAAAAATAGGAAGTTTTTTCAATCTAATCCACGTTTAAATATGATGGTTAATATTTATGACAAAATGAATTCCGAAAGAAAAAAAAATATTATAAAAAAAGCAAATCAATTTATTCAAGATAATACAAATTAATGGATAAATTTGATGTTGTTGCAGCAATAATTATAAAAAATAATAAATTTTTCATTGCTCAAAGAAATAGAAACAAACATATGGGCCTGAGTTGGGAATTTCCTGGAGGAAAAGTAGAAAAAGGTGAGACTTTTGAGGTGGCATTAAAAAGAGAAATAAAAGAAGAGCTTAATATAGAAATAGATATCAAAAATAAACTTGGTGAAGAAAATTACCAAGATGTCAAAATAAATGTAAAATTACACTATTATATATGCTCTCATAAAAGTGGTGAAATTTATTTAAATGAGCATGAGGAATCAGCTTGGGTTTCAAAAAATGAATTTAAAAACTATAACTTTGCAGAAGGAGATAGCGATATTATAAATTTATTATAACAACTAATTCTATAATCCACTAAACCCTTAATTTCTCTCTTATTTTTTCAAAAATTTTATTTTATTTAAATTTAATGATAAAGATCCCTATTTTATGAAAGTTGATAAAGATCAAATATCCGCGTGGGGAGTACACGCTTTTACAGGATCTGGTGCTATACTGGGATTTCTTGCATTAATATCAATATTAAATAATGACCAAACTGGAGCTTTCTTATGGTTAGGTTTAGCATTATTGGTCGATGGTATAGATGGAACGTTAGCAAGAAGAGTAGGGGTTGAAGAAAAAGCACCAAACTTAGATGGAATTATCTTAGACAGTATAGTTGATTATCTTAACTATGTAATAAATCCTGCCTTAATGATCTACTGGTTTCAATTAGTGCCTAATGGTTTTGAAATTATTATACCAGCAATAATATTTGGAGTTTCTTTATATACATTTATTAATGTTAATATGAAAACTGATGATTATTATTTTAGAGGATTTCCAGCTATTTGGAATATTGTTGTTCTATATTTTTTTATTTTAGGCTCAAATGTTTGGATTAATCTTATAGTGATAATTTTTTTATCAATTTTAACGTTTATTCCTTTTAAGTTTGTACATCCATTAAGAGTAAAATCTTATCGAAATTTAACAATATTTTTTACTGTTATTTGGTCTGCAACAACTTTGAGATTGGTGACAAAATCTGAAATCAATTTAATTATAAATGATACCATAGTTTTAATAATTTGGCTAATTTGTTCAGGATATTTTTCATATATTTGCCTCAACAAATCACTTAAAGACTTCAGTTAATAAACTATATAGCTATTTTTTTTTGAGTATGCATTTTTTGCATATCTATCTATATCGATAATCAATTTTCAATATCAACAAATTTAATTATTAAAAATTGTCGTTCATTTTGAGTACCTCAAAACGGAAGTAAACGAAAGTTGAAGGAACGCATGCAAGTTATTAAATCGTTCAATCTGTTAATTCAGATCGGAAGTAAGTTAAAACTGAAGGAACGCGGATATTATTTTAAAATCCATAGCTACGCATGAAAGATAACAGATAGAAGGAGCTGTTATTAAATATGATAGATTTTAATTTTGGATTTTTTAATAACTTTTTTAAATCATTTTAACAAATATGTTTAATGAAATGTATCAATCTGAAAGTATAATCAGAAATCATTATAATAATATCAATGAGTGGTTAGAAAAAATGACTGCTAAAGTGATTAATGAAAAAAATGCAGAGGCAGAGACTCATTTTAGAAATATAGGAATAACTTTTTCAACTAATAGTGAAACTGCAAGAGAAAGAATAATACCGTTTGATTTAATTCCTAGAATTTTTACTTTTAGTGAATGGTCTAAATTAGAAAAAGGAGTTGTTCAAAGAGCTAAAGCCTTAAATGCTTTTTTAGCAGATATTTACAATCAAGGTGAAATAATTAAAGCTAATATAATACCTAAAGAATTAATTTTAAAAAAAAAATCATATGAAGTTGCTATGTTTGGTTTTACTCCACCCAGATCGATTTATAGTCCAATTGTGGGTATAGATTTAGTGAGGACAAATCATAATGAATATTTTGTCTTAGAAGATAATTGTAGAACACCTAGTGGAGTATCATACATGTTGGAAAATAGAGAAATAATGATGAGAATGTTCCCAGACTTATTTCATACAAATCGTGTTACACCTATTGATGATTATCCAACAAGATTACTTCAAACATTGATGAGTTTAGCTCCGATAAAATGTAACACTTCAGAGCCTGTTTGTGTCCTTCTTACCCCAGGTCCATTGAATAGTGCTTATTATGAACATAGTTTTTTATCTGATCAAATGGGTATTGAAATGGTTGAATCTACTGATTTATTCGTTGAGGGTGAATTTCTTTATATGAAGACTGTCGATGGTCCTAAAAAAGTAGATGTTGTGTATAGGAGAATAGATGATGATTTTTTAGATCCTCTTTGTTTTAATCCTAATTCAGTAATTGGAGTACCTGGTATTATGGATGTTTATAGAACTGGAGGAGTAAACATTTGTTCAGCTCCAGGTGCAGGCATAGCAGATGACAAAGCAATTTATATTTACGTTCCAGAAATGATTAAATTTTATTTAGGGGAACAACCAATATTAGAAAATGTTCAAACATGGAGTTGTGACATTGATGATGATCTTAATTATGTATTAGATAATTTATCTGATCTTGTAGTAAAGGAAGTTGATGGTTCTGGAGGATATGGAATGCTAATAGGCCCAAAATCTTCAAAATCCTCAATAGAAGAGTTTAGAACAAAACTCTCTTCAAATCCTAGAGGATATATTGCTCAACCACTTTTAGATTTATCATTTTCACCAACTCTCATTAAAAATCAAGTTGAAGGAAGAAGAGTTGATTTGAGACCTTTTTGTTTAATGGGAGAACATGCTCAATTAAGTTCTGGTGGACTAACAAGAGTTGCAATGAATGAAGGATCTTTCGTAGTTAATTCAAGCCAAGGAGGAGGAGTTAAAGATACATGGGTTTTAGCAGAATGAGACATAATGTTAAGTAGAACGGCTGAGTACCTTTATTGGATTAGTAGGTATATGGAGAGAGCTGAAACTAATGCAAGACTCCTTGATGTTGGTTACAGAATGTCATTATTCCCTAATCCAAATGGGTATAATAATGAATGGGAATCCGTTCTCGCTGCAGCAGGTGCAATAGAAGGATACAAAAATAAATATAATATCATTGAACAAAATAAAGTTGAAGATTACTTATTTTTTGATGAAGATAATCCCTCTTCAGTTTATAATTGCATTCTTAATGCCAGAAATAATGCATTAGTCGTAAGAACATCTTTCACACCTGAGTCTTGGTTAGCAATCAACAAAACTTATCAGGAAATTTTAAAATTAAAAAATAATAATTTTAATGCATCAGATCTACCAAACTTAACTGAATGGACAATAGAGCAAGTAAATTTGTTTAGAGGTTCCTTAAGTTCATTATTAAGAAATGATGGTTATAACTTTCTTTATTTAGGATTATTTGTTGAAAGAGCAGATAATTCAGCAAGATTATTAGATGTTAAATATTTTGTTTTACTTCCTAAGCCTCAATACATAGGTGGCAATATTGACAATATGCAATGGAGCATCCTTCTTAGATCATTATCATCATTTAACGCTTTTCGATGGGCCTATGATGGAAATGTTACCTCAACTAAGATTGCTGATTTTTTAGTTTTAAATAGTGATTGTCCAAGATCTCTTAGTTTTTGTATTCAAAATATTGTGAAACACTTAACTAATTTAACTTGCAGTCCAGAGAAGGTAAATAAAATTTATAATACCTTAAAAGATTTAAATACTAAAATTCAAGAAGAAAAAATTGAGTCAATTGTTGATTTTGGTCTACATGAATTTGTTACTCAGTTTATTAATAAAATCTCAAGCGTAGATTCAGACATTCAAAAGGAGTTTTTTAACTAATGGAAATTATAATTGAGCATACAACCAAATATGAATATAAAAATCCAGTAGCTGGACTTATACAATCTACAAAACTTTACCCTTCTGAATATAATGGTTTGAAAATTTTAGATTGGAATGTTCATCATGACTCAGCTGAAAAATCTGCAATTTATAAAGATGGAGAAGCAAATAATATACAAAGTTTTACTAGTTTAAAAAAAGTAAAAAAAATTCAGTTTACTGTTCTTGGTAAAGTAGAAACTTTTGATACAAAGGGAGTCTATTCTAATCCTGATGATAAATTAGATCCTACAGTTTACTTAAGAGATTCAAAATTAACTATTCCTGATGTTGATATTAAAAATTTGGCATTAGATGCTAAAAATGGATTCAGAGAAGATGAAAGATTACTTATTTCTCATAATTTAATGAATTTAGTAAGAGAAAAAGTTGAATATAAACCTCTTTCTACGAATAATGAAACAACAGCTCAGGTAGCTTATAATCAAAAAAAAGGTGTTTGTCAGGATCAAGCGCACATTATGGTATCTGCAGCAAGATCAATTAATATACCGGCAAGATATGTAAATGGTTATATGCATAACAATTCACATTCATCAGAATTTCAATCAACACACGCATGGGCAGAATTTTTTATAGATGATTTGGGTTGGGTTGGATTTGATCCTACAAATGGCTGTAGTCCCGATGAAAGATATATCAGAGTCTCTTGCGGACTTGATGCAAGTGAAGCTGCACCTATAAAAGGAGTTTTCTTCGGTCATAATGGGCAAAACAATTTGATTGAAAACCTAGATATACACGTTCAAACACTTGAAAATAATTCTCAACAATAAAAAAATTTGTTAAACCTTTATAATAAAAAAGGAAAAATAATGTATCAAAATAAAAAACAACTACAATTTATATGGATTTTTAAACCTGAATTTTCAGATGTTGCAAAGAGAGTAGCTGAAGATCATGTTAAATGGATGAATGAGACTCACACTAAAGAAGGAGAAAAAGCTCTGATAGTATTAAATTGGTCAATAGGACCTGAATTTAAAGATGGAGCTGAGACAGGAAATATAGCTCTTATTTTAACAGAAATTTATGAAAACCAGGCTGGAATAGACGATCATTTTGAGCAAGCTCAAAATAATGAAAGCTATTTTAGAGATGATTTGGATGAATTTTCAAAAAATTGTGAACAAAGAGTAACCATTCATTCATCTGATGTCATTCAATCAATATAAATAAGGAAGAAACATAGATTTATATGTGATTTTTAAAAATCATTTTCACTATAATCAATAAAGAGCTTTATTTTATATATTTGCTAGCCTATTTAAATCTAATGGAAATCGAAAAAACCTTTAAGAATTTAATTTTAGCAGATTTTATTGTTATTATTTTAATGGTTATATCATCTATGTATCAACCATCCGAAATTTCTAATCTTTATGAAAATTTAAATGATGGGTTATTGTCTAATTTTGAAAATTTTTCTCGAATTTTGTCTATTAGTTTATTCTTTTTATATCTACTTACTTTAAACTTACTTTATCGTTTTATCTCTTATGGTAAACCAATGTACTTATTTTTAGTAGTAGCTGGCATAGTCCTGAATTATTTTACAGGTTCTGTTATCTACACTGCTTTTAGTGGTATGCTTGATCAAATTGGTGGATTGATTAGTGGTGCAATTTTGATTCTTTTATATTTTTCACCAATTAAAGATAACTTTAGATAAAAAATAACTTAGATTTCTGCTGTCTATCCAATATTTATGTATTTTTTATTAAAATTTAGTTAAAATATTTAAATAGGTAGGTCAAAACCCTAGTAAAAAAAAGACCATAGATTTAAATATGGCTAAAACATTAGCAAAAATTATAGTTGGACTTTTAAGTTTATGGGCAATTTATTCTGCAATTGCCGAATTGATGGGTGTTACAATTTACTTTCCATTTAATGTAGTTGAAAAACAAGAAATTCCAATTCACAGAATTACATCTGTTAGATTATCTGTTTTACTAACCTTTGCATATTTTGGATTTAGATATTTATTTTTTCAATCAGAAAAACTTTATCCTATTGGTTTTTTAGACATTTATATTAAATCTTTAACAATTTGTTGTTTATTTGTTTTTTATTCCAGTCAAGTTGAATTGAGAGAATACTATTTTGTTTTATTTTTATTTATAGTTTCTTTAGTTTTGCATTTTGCTTCAAGAAATAAGATTAAAAGTTATTTTAATTAAAAGGCGATTTCAATGAACCGCCTTTTTCTAGAATTAAATTTTTTATGTAGTAATAAGTTTTAATACTATTAAAATTAAACCAACTAATGGGAATATTAAACCTCTGATATTAGGTTTAAAACCATAATTATTAACAAGATTAAACGCTCGTAATGCTCCATTTATAGTGGCAAATACAAAAAGCATTAATAAAAATGAATACCAGAATTCATATTGAATTAGATTTTCCTCATATGTATTTCCAGTAACATCAAAGGTTAGAAGTATAGACATCAAAAGTATTGCTAAAAATAGTACACCTAGTACACCTCTAAATATTGTTTTTGGTTCTTCATTTGAAAAACCAAGTTCATCGTAAAATTTATTATTAAAGAAAAACTGATAAATAACAAAAGCAATAAAAAGCATGAATAAAACATGAAAAGTGAATGGTAGTGTGCCGCCAGCTTCAAGTATATGTTGAGTCATAATATCTCCTTTTTTTTTTATTATTTATCAGATAAATAATGATTCTTCTTGGAAAATTATTAATATGAGTTGATGAAAAATATTTTAGTCACAGGTGGTTCTGGTAAAGCTGGTAGAGCTACAATTAAATTACTTTTAGAAAAAAAATATAATGTATTTAATGTTGATTTTGTAAATAACCCTGAATTGGATGTTCCCTTTACAAAGGTTGATTTAGAGGATTTTGGAGATGCTATGGAAGTTGTTTCTGAAATTGATGACCGTATAAACGGTATAGATGCAGTAATTCATCAAGCAGCTATACCTGCCTCTGGTTTGGAAGCAAATCATAAAACTTTTAGAGCTAATACTCTTAGCACTTATAATATTTTCCAAGCTTCAAAAGTTATGAAAATAAATAACATTGTATGGGCTTCAAGTGAAACAGTTCTTGGCTTACCATTTGAAACATACCCACCGTATGTTCCAGTAGATGAAGAATATGAACCACGTCCAGAATCAAGCTACTCACTTTCAAAAGTAATGGGTGAAGAAATGGCTAGACAATTTTGTAGAAGAAATCCAGATATGAAAATTATTGGACTTCGTTATTCAAATATTATGGAAGAACATGATTACAAGAAATTTAAATCTTTTCAAAAAGATCCATTTTTAAGAAAATGGAATTTTTGGGGATATATTGATGCTAGAGACGTAGCTCAAGCTTGTCTTTTAGCTTTGGAAAGTAAATTGAAAGGAGCCGATAATTTTATAATTGCAGCGGATGACACAGTAATGAATGAAGGTAATAAAAAACTTCTAGATAAAGTCTTTCCAAACATTAATATTAAAGGAGAGATTGGAAAAAATAAAACATTATTAAGTAATGAGAAAGCTAAAAAAGTATTAGGATTTAATCCAGAATATTCATGGAAGAATTTTAATTAGATTTCTAAACTCATTAAACCATTTTTATCAAAATTAATTGGAATTGGATCTGATACTTCTCCAATAAAATTTCCATCTTCATCATCATGTAAAAAAGCCATAAAGAAAAATTTTTCATCTTTTTCAATAACTCTACCAGCATAAAGTTCTATTTCAGAACTTGTTGTTAAATAAGGCCCAGGTGCTAGTTTCCAAGGACCATCAAATTTATCAGCAATTAAATAATGTGTACCGCGTTTAGTTGGCCCATTATAACTTTTCTTGAATTCATCAGACCAATCTTCAGGATGATTACAAAATAAACAATACCATCTATCTTTAACTGTAAATATTTGAGGAACTTCCAATTGACTAAATAAACCTCCAAATAAAGGTTTTGTAGATTGCCACGTATAAAGATCATTAGACTCTGCCATACCTATAACTCCACACTGATATGGGTCATTATTTATTGATGCTCTTGCAGTGTACGCCATTATGAATTTATTATCGTATGGATGTTTCATAACCCAAGGATCACGCATAGCACGATCTTTCCAATAATTATCTTTTTCTAATTCTTGGTAAATATTTTTATCTAAATCTAAAGCTAATCCATTTCCACATCTATTAAAAGAGTAGGGCGTTTCACCTACTGCATGACCAATCCTTTGTTTGTTTCCATTTTCTTTTTTATTTCTTCCAGTATAAAAGTAATGCCAGTTATTTGTGTTTTTAATAATTGAACCAGTCCATATTGTATAATCATCAAAATTTTCATTATTAGAAGGTGTAAAAACAGTACCCTGATGTTTCCAATTAATTAAATCTTTTGAGGAAGCTAATCCATGACTAACATTATTATGTCTCAGGTCAGGATCTTTTAGTGATTTATCCGCTTGAAGAAAATAGCAATACCATAAATCACTATCATTTATTATCCAAAAATCCCAAATCCATTTTTCTTTAAGTGTGATCAATTTAATTAAACGAAATTTCAGCTAGTGAAGCTGTATCTTCCAAATATAAATATAATTTATTATCATAATAAATCATATCTCGAATTCTTTCACCTATATGGACTCTTTCAATTTTTATATTATTAGCATAACCAGTTCTAACTTTATTTGGAGTTGTAATATTTTTATTATTATAATCATATTCAAAAAAATAAAGTGATTCATCTTTCATTGACGCTACTACGTAATTATCATCTTGGTTTAAACCAACTATTTGAGAAATCCCAATAGATGGATCAAAATAAATGAGAGGTTCAATAAAATTATATTCAGAATGAGATTTATATAGTGGATACTTTACATACTTTTTTTTGTTATAAGGTGCATTTTTCCCTCCATAATGTTCTCCATAAGAAGAGATAGCCCAGCCATAATTAGGTATTTTATTGTTATTCAATTTTATTAAATTGATTTCATCACCCCCTTCAGGACCATGCTCTGCCTCTAGTAAGAAATTATTTTTTTTATTGTAGTACAAGCCCTGAGGGTTTCTATGTCCCATACTTACAACTTTATAATCTTTTGTATTTTTATTTATTTCAATAATTTTACTAAATATACTATCTACTTTTTGAGCTCTAAATCTACTTCTAAAATCACCGGTTGAAAAAAGTAGATTTTTGTCATCAACGTTTATTATTCGTCCTCCAGATTGATGTGCATTAAATTCTCCATCAATATTATCATAAAAGTGAACACATTCATCAGATGTAAAAAGATTTTCAAATATAATAAGTTTGTAATCCATTTTTCCATGTAACAAACTTGTATTCCAGCAATTTTCTTCTACCTCTCTTGTGTAAGATATATAAATTTGACCTTTATAAATATTAATATCTTTTATAGAGAACCATCCACCTTCCAACCAATCAAAATCATGTATTCTTGATTTTTTAAATTGCTCTTCACCTATAAATTGACTGATATTTGTTTTTATTTGTTTAAAATATAAATTAGTACTAATATCTTTAATTTTGCTATCAGAATATGCCAAAACACCACTAGCTGATATTAAAATTAAATTATCATTATATGTCTCAAGATATCCACTTCCCGGGAATTGATTAGCTATTCCATATAATAATATATTATTTTGAGGACTATAGACATCAATATTGATTTTATTGTTTGAAAAGCTGTGATCACGGTTAATTGTATATTCTAAATTACTATTATTTTTTTTTATATTTAAATCAAATTCATAAGGGTCAAATTGTTCTAATACTTTAGTAAATATTTGAGAATTATAATCAGCCTCTATATTATCATCATATAAATCTTTGTATGCATCTTCAAATAATGTTTTTTGACCTCTAAATTTATTACGTTCTTTTTTGAGATCTTTGATTTGTGTCTTTAAGTCAGTAGTATTTTTATGAAATAAAATATACTTATATACAAATTCATTTAAATCATTGTTAAATTGCTTATTTACATATGTAAAATCGAACAAATAATTAAAAAAAAGAAAACTAAATATTAAAATAATAAAAAAATTTCTTAAAATTTTCATTCATTAAAAATTAACAAATAATGAACTTTATTTCAATATTATTCATAAAACTAAATTTGGTTTTTTAACTTATTTGAGTTTAAATAATGGGATATATTTTGTGAACTAATTTTAGCCATATTCCCCCTTGTTTCAAAGGTAGCGCTTCCATTGTGAGGTGAAAGTAATACATTCTTTAATTTTAAAAATTTACTATTAATTTTTGGTTCCATATTAAAAACATCTAACGCAGCTCCAGCTATTAAATTTCTTTTTAAAATATCTAATAAATCATTTTCATTAATTACAGATCCTCTTGAAATATTTACCAATATAGCTGAAGGTTTCATTACTTTTAAAATACTTTTATTTATTAAATTTTTAGTTAGAACACCCCCAATACAAGTAATCATCATTATGTCAATTTCATGAGCCATATCTTTTAAATTTTTGTAAAATTTGTAATTTAATTTTTTTTTATTTGGACCATAATAAACTATTTTCATGGAAAGAGATTTTGCTCTTTTAGAAAATGCTTTACCTATTTCACCCATACCCACAATTCCTACTGTTTTGTTAGTAAGGCTATTTGTCAAATCAAAAGGTTTTTTATTCCATTTTTTTTTCAAAACAAAATTATGAGCTTTATTTATTCTTCTTGATAAAGTTATCATGAGACCGAGTGCTAAATCAGCAACATCATTAGTAAGAACTTTAGGTGTATTTGTTATAACTATTTTATTATTTTTACAATAATTCAGATCTACACCATCATAACCAACACCAAATACTGAAACTATTTTTAGATTTTTAAATCTTTTAAGAAATTTTCTATCAGTTTTATAACCTCCAGTGACAACAATTGCCTCATATTTGCTAAATTCAATTTTATTTTTTAATTGCCATAAGCAATCAACATTAAAATCTTTTTTATAAACAGGTACGAAATCTTTGATAAGAATATCAGTAATTAAAATATTTAATTTCATATAAGAAAATAATTAATCTTTACTTGAAGTAGCCCAAAGATTAATTTTTTCTTCTTTTGCATATTTATCTATTTCTCTTAATTCTGATTTACTAAAATTTAAATTATTTTGACTTTCTAAACATTCATCTAATTGCTTTACCGTTCTTGCTCCAATTAAAGCAGACGTCATAGTTTGGTGACGTAATACCCATGATAAAGCCATTTGTGGTAAAGATTGACCTCTTTTTTTTGCTATTTTTGTTAATTCTTTAATTTTCAATAAATAGCTTTTAGTAATCATTTTTTTATCAAGAGATGAATTATCTGAAATTCTAGATACTTTAGGAATAGTTTTCACATATTTTCCAGATAGCATGCCCTGCGCTAATGGAGAAAAAGCAATACAACCAATGCCTAATTTTTTAAGTGTATCTAAAAGATCATTTTCAATCCATCTATTAAGCATTGAGTAGGAAGGTTGATGTATTAAACAAGTAATACCTCTTTGTTTTAAAAGTTTATTAATTATAATTGTTTGCTTAGAGCTATAAGAAGAAATCCCCACGTACAATGCTTTTCCTTGATTAACAGTTTGTGCCAATGCGTCGGCAGTTTCTTCTAAAGGAGTTAATGGATCGAATCTATGAGAATAAAAAATATCTACATATTCTAATTTCATTCTTTTTAAGCTTTGATCAAGACTTGCGGTCAAATATTTTTTTGAACCCCATTCACCATAAGGTCCATCCCACATATGATAGCCAGCTTTACTTGATATGATCATTTCATCTCTATATTTCTTAAAATCAGAGTTCATAACTTTCCCAAAATTTTCTTCTGCAGATCCAGCTGGTGGACCATAATTATTTGCAAGATCAAAATGAGTAATGCCTCTATCAAACGCTCTAAAAAGCATTTTCTTTGATTCTTTTGTCATAGAATTTTTACCTCCAAAATTATGCCAGAGGCCCAAAGTGATAGGAGGGAGTAAAAGACCGCTTTTGCCTGATCTTCTGTATTCAAGTTTTTTATATCTTTTATTATTTGCTTTATAAGCCATTAATACTTTTTAAGTATATTTAGCTTTTACATCAAGTAATTATTTAAAAATTAAAGATAGTTAAAATTATTAATTAATTCTCATGTTTTTGTTTATTCCACATTAATGCGTATAATCCATTTTTATTAAGTAGGCTTGAATGATCTCCTTCTTCAATGATATTTCCTTTATCTATAACAATTATTTTATCTGCATTTGACACAGTAGAGAGTCTATGAGCTATAATTAATGTAGTTTTACCTTGAGATATTTTGTTTAAATTTTTATTTATTTCCTTTTCTGTATTAGTATCTAAAGCTGATGTTGCTTCATCAAAAAAGAGAATTGATGGATTTTTTAAAACAGCTCTTGCAATAGCAACTCTTTGTTTTTCTCCTCCAGATAATTTAAGACCTCTCTCACCCACAACAGTATTGTATTTGTTAGGAATGCTTTCAATAAAATTATGAATACCAGCTATTTTTGCTGCATTTATTACATCTTCTTCACTTGAGTCTATTAATCCATAAGAAATATTATAAAAAATTGTATCATTAAATAAAACTGTATCCTGAGGAACTACACCTATCATTTGTCTTAATGAGTTTTGTTTGTATTTTTTAATATTTTTTTTATTAATTAATATTTCTCCACTATCTGGATCATAAAAACGAAACAATAATTTACTTATTGTCGATTTTCCAGCACCTGTTGGTCCAACTATCGCTAAAGATTTACCTTCTGGTATACTGAAGGATATATTTTTAATAATTGTTCTTTTATTTTCATATCCAAAAAAGATATTTTTAAAAATTATTTCTGCATTATCGTTTTTTAAATTGTCACTTCCACTATCATCAATGCTATTTTTTTCTTTTAAAAGATTAAACATATTTTCCATATCAACTAAAGATTGTCTTATCTCACGATAAATACTTCCTAGAAAATTTAGTGGTTGATAAAGTTGAAGCATATATGCATTAATAACTACAAATCCACCAACTGATATAGTTTTATTCTGAATTCCAAATACTGTTAAGACAAGCATAAGAGTTATTCCTATCATTATTACAAATGTTTGACTGATGTTTAAAAGAGATAAAGATGTTCTATTCTTGTTTGCTGCATTTTCATATTTTTCTAGAGATTCATCCAATCTGTTAAACTCATGATGTTCATTATTAAAATATTTAACAGTCTCAAAATTAAGGAGACTATCAATCATTTTAGTACTAGCCGCATTGTCTGCTGCATTCATATCTTTTCTAAATTGTAATCTCCATTGCGTAATTATAAATGTTAAAAAAACATAGATAGAAATAGTAACAAAGGTGATAATTGCATATTGTAAACCATATAAAGTAAGTAAAATTATTATAACAAGTACAAGCTCCACAAAAGTTGGAACAACATTAAATAGAACATAACGTAAAAAAAAATCTATACCCTTTGTCCCTCTATCAATATACCTATTGAGGCCACCTGTTTGTCTAGAAAGATGAAAATCTAAAGATAAAAAGTGTAAATGTTTAAAAACTTTTAAGCCTACTCTTCTTATTGCATTTTGTGAAACTTTTGAAAAAAGAGCATCTCTTATTTCATTGAAAGCAAAAGAAGCAATTCTTACCAATCCATAAGATATAATTATAGCAATTGGAACATATAATAATAAGTTGATACCACTGCTTAATTCATTAAGTGAGTCAACTGCATTACCTAGTATTAAAGGTGTGTAAATACTTGCTACTTTTGCAAGTATCATACTTAAGCCTGCGAAAACTACTCTTATTTTTAAATCTTTTCTACTTCTTGGCCATATAAATGGGAGTAGTAATTTAAAAGTATTAAAAATTGTGGAATTCTTGTTCATATTATATTTTTGTATTTAAATTTATCTTTAAATAGTCAAATAATTAAATCATTTAAAATCATATATAGTTTATATTAATCGATTTATAAGAATGTCTGTAATATTTTGGTGTAATTGTTACTTTCCGCATTAGATATTATTTCTAATTTATATCAAAATAAAGACTAGTTGAATAATGAGTAATCTATATTTACAAAATGTTCTAAATATTATCTATAATTCATAGTAAAATGGGTAAACGTAAAAATTTAAACAATATTGATTTGTCATTTCATTTACAACATCCTGGTAAAGGTAACGAGCCAGGTGATCCTAATGCAATTTTTTACTTAAATGGAGTTTATCACCTTCATTATATTTTAAGACATAAATGGAATGGTATAAGAAAAAACTTACCAAGAAATAATTTTCCTTTTAATCATTCTCATTCATTTATTCACTGTACTAGTAAAGATATGTTAAATTGGGAATGGCAGACAACAAAATTGCAACCTAGTTTTACAAAACATGGTATGTTTAGTGGAACTGGATTTATTACTTTGAATAAAAAACCGGCAATTATCTATCATGGAGAAAATACAAAAAATAATTTTGTTATAATTGCTAAAAACAATGAATTATCAAAATGGAATAAACCCTTACCAATTAATAAAAATAAATTTAAGATTAATTTTTGGGATCCAGATTGTTTTATAATCAATAACACTTATTATTCTATTTCTGGAGGTATAAACCCAGATTTATTTAAGTCAAAAAACTTAATTGATTGGAAATATGTAGGAAAATTTATGCCAAAAGACTTAGATGATGTAGTTAAGGGGGAAGATATTTCTTGTCCAAATTTTTTTAAATTAAAAAATAAATGGGTACTCTTATGCATAAGTCATTCTCATGGATGTCGTTACTATATTGGAGATTGGGATAAGAAAAAAGAACAGTTTATTCCAGAAACACATGAAAGAATGAATTGGTTGAATGAAAGAGACCCAAAACTTGCTCTTGAATCAAGAGATTTTTTTGCACCAGAAACGGTTAAGACAAATGATGATAGAAGGGTAATGTGGTCATGGTTAAGAATACAAAATATTAAAAATTCCAATATCTTATCAATACCAAGAGAACTAAAATCTTATAATAATAAAAAATTATCAATTACTCCATTAAAAGAATTAGAAAAATTAAGATATGATAAAAAAATATTAAATAAAATACAAATTAAAAATAAAACAAAAAACTTAAATGGTACTATTACTAAAAATATCACTTTAATTAGCTTTAATGCAGTTGAGACTAAAATATTTATCAAATCATCTGAGATAAAAAATAAAAGATTTGGATTTCAATTATTTTCAAAAAATAAAGATATAGGATTTCCTATAATTTTTGAACCTGAATCAAAATCAATTTTAGTAGGATCTACCAAAGCCTCACTTGATTTTCAAAATTTATATAAAACAAAAACTATAGAAATAACTATTTTTATTGATCATTTTTTAATTGAAGTATTTATCAATAATATACAATCAGTTGTAGGAATATATGAAAAATTTGAAAACAAAAATCAAATCAAAGCTTATTCTTTTAATGGTTCGTTCATCATTGATAAATTACTAATTTGGAAATTAAAGAAAATTAATACTGGATATAAAAAAGCTAAGAAAAATAAAATTTGGCGTGTAAAAGAAAAAATTTAAGGATCAATGAGATCCAAATTATTCTTAGTAATTTCATTTATTTCATTTAATATTGTTTCATCTATTGGATTTTCTAAAATTTTAATTGGCTTCATAATATGTGATATATCTCTAACGCCAATGAGTACGTTAGATAAAAAATCTCGACTTAAAACCCAGGATAAAGCTAAATCTATTAATGATAAGTTTGTTTCATTAGATAGTTTTTCTAATTTATTCATCGTTTCAAAGAAATCATCCTTAAAGTAAATATCTTTATGGGAAGGCTTGATATCAAACCTTGTTTTTTTAGGTGATACAAGACCATTTTTATACTTACCAGTTATAAAACCCGCACCTAATGGACTATAAGATAGAATATCTATATTTTCTAAATCACAATAATTAATTAGATCTTTCTCAGCACCTCTATAAAGCACATTATACACCGTTTCCAATAACCCAAATTTTGAAAAATTATCTATTTCTTGAATTTTTTTAGAAGATTTTAAAAGTGATAAATCATAATTATTACATGCAACTTTTATAATTTTTCCTTCTTTTTGAAAACGATCCATTACTTGCAAAATTTCATCTAAATTTGTATTTGGATCATGAGTGACGCCGTAATAATCGATATAATCAGTATTCATTCTGATTAAACTTTCATGAATACATTTTTCTATTGTTTTCTTTGAGAGATCACCATGTAATTTTGAAACTATTGTTATGTCTTTCCTATTTTTTTTAATTTTGAAAAATTTTCCTATTATTTTTTCAGATATACCATCACTATAATAATAAGACGTATTAAAAAGATTTATTCCATTCTCAACTGCTACGTCAATAAGCCTTATTGATTCATCTTCTGTTATTTCTCTGCCAAATGTAACACAGCCAAGACCAACTTTACTTATTTTTTTATTTAATGATTTAAAATTAGAATATAGCAAATTATTTTTCTAACCAATGCTCAAAAAGAGGCTTAACTTCATCATGAATTTTAGAAAATGCATCTTTTTTCACTGATGGATAAAGACTTCCAAATTTATTTTTTTCTTCTATAATTTTTTTTCGATCAAATGAGTTTGGTCTAAAAACTTCTAAATTTAACCACCAAGGTGCGTAACGAACAACAAGACTCGTTCTTCTTTTATTTGATTTATTAATAGCACTTGCGTGCCATAATCTGCTATCCATTACAAAAACACCACCTGCTTTTCCTTTAATATTTATTTGGTCTTCGTAATCACCATAATAAGGATTACCATCAAATGTTGGATTGGTATCTAAAAGATGACTTTTTGGTTTTACTAATGTACTTCCAATGTCTTTATTAAAATCAACAAACATAAATATGCAAGTAATATGGAGTACTTTTTTAGGAAATGGCTTGTTAATATTACCTCCATTAAAAACACAAAATGGCCAATCAGCATGCCAATCTCCTTTTTTATTATTCTGTTCATTAATTTGTGTTGAAGTAGATGAAATTCTATAATCTTCACCAAGATAATGTAGCATTAAATGTTTTATATCTGGATGTATTAAATACTTATCAAAACTTTGGCAAAAATTAATTGTTGTGGCAAGATAAGTTACTCCATTATTATTTTTGCCAAACTTATCTGCAGACTCTTGAAGTTCTTTATTAAGTAAGTTGACTTCATTTTGTGGAATAATATTTTCCAGAATTGTATATCCATTTTCTTCAAATTCGTTAATTTTTTTTATAATCATATTTGCTAATATTTATATATAATAATATATATTATTAATAAATGACTGAGTTACAATGGTATGCCTATTTTTTAGGATTTATAGCATTCACGATTGGATGTTATGTTTACTATCTTTCAAGAAATAAACAATTAAACGATCAACAAGTTAAGATTAGAAAAAGAGTTATGAATTTTTTTTTAATTATAGCGTTGGTATGTGTAGGTTATTCATGGCTGTAATTATAAAGGGTAATTTTTGAAATATTATATTGCAATTGATGCAGGGACTTCTGTAATAAAGACTGTAATTTTCAATACAAATTTTAAACAAATAAATTCTTATAGTATAAAAAATCCAGTATTAACTGATAAATTTGGTAAATCTGAAATTGAAATGGAAAAATTTTGGTTTCTCACTGCAAAGTGTATTAAACTTTTAATAAAAAAATCTAAAATACAGTCACAATCAATTGCTGGTTTAGGAATAACAGGCAATATGGTTGGTTTTTGGTCTATTAGTAATAAAAATAAACCAGTAAGAAATGCAATTTTGTGGAATGACACGAGAAGCCATAAGATTTTTACAAATCAAAACATATTTGATCAAATTTATAAAATTACAGGTTCTATTGTTCAATATGGGTGTACTATACCTATTCTTAAGTGGATGACTAAATTTGAAAAAGAAAATTTAAAAAAAATTAAATATATTTTAACATGTAAAGATTGGTTAAGATTCAAATTAACGGGAAATATAAATAATGATGAAACAGAAGTGTCAGTATATCCAGGAGATATAAAAAATAGAAGGTTATCGATTAAAATTTTTAAAATTTTTAAATTAAATACTAAATATTTTAAATTGTTCCCAGAAATTAAAAAATCTACTGAATTAGGTGGATACGTTACTAAAAGTGCATCAAAACTAACAAAGTTAAAAGAGGGAACTCCCGTTATCATTGGTTGTGGAGATGTTATAGCCTCAACTTTAGGGGCGGGAGGAATTAATCACAATAAAAAAATTAGTATAATTGGCACTACATGTCATAACATTATTGTTAAAAGTAATCCCAAAATATCAAAAGACAATTCAGGTTTGTTTTTTGCTTCATTGAATAATACGTGGTTGGAAACAAAAATAAATGTTGCTGGAACAACAAACTTTGATTGGGTTATTAATAATTTTTATAATAAATCAAAAAATTATTTTGATAAAATTAAAATAATAAATAATTTTGAAAATAAATATTTAAAAAATAATTATAATGAAAATTCTTTAATCTTTTTACCATATTTAAATTATGGTGGATCAATATCACCATTTGTAAATTTAAACTCTAAAGCTGAGATTTTTGGAATTTTACCCCATCATAATAATTTTGATATTATGACGTCATGTTATGAAGGATTAGCGTTATCCATAAAAGATTGTTATGGTAATAAAATTAATAAAAAAGATAATCTTTATCTAGCCGGTGGTGCATCTAAAAGTAAAATTTTACCTCAAATAATATCAAATGCTTTAAATGTTAAGGTAAAAATACTAACTAATACGGAATTAGGAGCATTAGGCATATCCTTTTTAATAGATAGTTATGTAAATAAAACAAATTTAAAAAATATAATAAACGCTCACCAAAAAATTGGTCATATTTTCGCACCTAATAAAAAACATTCTAAATATTTAAACAATAAATATCAAAAATATAAAAAATTAAGAAAGTCATTAGAAAATATCTGGTAAAAGTTTGAAATATAGTTGATAAAATTATTTTATTAATATTAAAATATAAATTAAAAATTAAGCGAGGAAAAATGAATAAATTATTACTTATTTTTATTTCAATTCTATTCTCATTTAATGCCTTTGCAGTAACTAATGTTACATTTTGGCATATGGAAGGTGTTCCACATAGAGTTGATAGAATTCAAACATTAATAGATGAATTTAATGCAGCAAATCCTGAAATAAATGTTTCCCAAGAGGTCCAAAACTGGGGAGAAATTTATGCAAAAGCTCCTGCCTCTGTTGCTGCTGGAACTGCACCAGAATTACTGGTAGGTATTCCAGATTTCACTCCAATTCTTGCAGAAATGGGCGCAGCACAACCAGTAGAGGATTTTGTTGCTGAACTTGATGCAAAATATGGTTTTTATCAAAAAGCTCTTGATCAATACACATATAATGGACACACCTATGCTGTACCACTTTGGAATATGGCACTTTCACTATGGTATAGAAAAAGTGATTTTGAAGCAGCTGGAATAGAACCTCCAAAAACTTGGTCTGATCTTAAAAAAGCTGCTAAAGCTTTAACTAAAGATGGTGTTTACGGAATAGGTCTTCCTGGTAACAAACAACTTTATACTGATCAAACAATTTACAGTTTCATGGTTAATTCAGGTGCTGAAGAAATTTATAATTCTGATGGAACTTTAAGATTTGATAATCCTCAAACGGTAGCAGCTTATGATGTCTACAAAGAATTATATCAATATTCTGCTCCTGATGCAGCAAACTGGACTTGGGGAGAAGCAGAAGCTTGTTTTGCAAGTAAAGGTTGTGCAATGATATTACAGTTTACTGTTATATCTACTTACGACTCACAAGCTGGTGGTGATGCTAGTGATTTAGGCGTTATACAAATACCTTATGCAAACGGGAAAGCTCATAGAGCAGGAACAGTTTCATATGTTAACTCTGCAATGATTATGACTGCTGATGAAGCAAAAATGGATGCTTCTAAGAAGTTTCTAAGCTTCCTAATGGAACCTGGCAACTATGGTAGATTTATAAATATGGAACCAGGATTATTTTTACCTATAACTGAAGCTGGAAGTAAAGATTCAACTTATTGGGATGATCCTGTTGTTGTAAAATACAAATCACAAGTAGAAACAATGTTAGATAACTCAACAAGAGGAAGTCTATTTGGTTTTACGAATGGTAATACTTTTACAAGTATATCTTCTATTTCAGCTCAGAATTTATTAGCTCAAACTCTTCAACTAACTTTAATTGACGATAAAAGTGCAAAAGATGCAGTTAGTGAAGGTATGGAAATAATGACTGAAGCTATCGAATAATTTATAAACTTTCAGCACCTCTATTAGAGGTGCTGACATTTCTGTGAAAAAAAATAATATTGAAGGTTGGATATTTGTATCTCCATTAGTTATTTGGATATCCCTTATTATTTTAGTTCCAATTTACATAGCTTTTGAATTAAGTTTATTTAATGTAAAAATTATAGGTACGTCTGGAAAATTCGTAGGTATTGATAATTACATCAAACTACTTAGTAAATCTAATTTTTTAAATGCATCTTTGAATAGTTTATACTGGGTTATTGGAAATGCAATCTGTCAAACATTTTTTGCTTTTACTATTGCTTTAACGATTAATTATAAATTTCCTGGTAAGAAAATTATGGCTAATTGGATTATTTTATCATTTATCATTCCAACTGTAGTCGTTGTTGTAATTTGGAAATTAATGTTAAGCAGCAGTAGTGGTGTAATTAATTCAGTTTTAATTGATTTAAGCATTCTTGATGAAGCAACTGGTTTTTTTAGTTCTCCAAATAAAGCTTTTATTAGCTTAGTTCTTATAAATTCATGGAGATGGAGTCCATTTTTGGCATTAATTATTCTTTCTGGACTTAATTCCATAAATAGAGAAATGTATGATGCTTCAAAAGTTGATGGAGCTAATTTTATTCAACAATTCCTTTTTATTACATTTCCAAATCTTAAAAGTGTTCTTTTCGTTCTGGGATTAGTTGGTACATTATTATCATTCAATATTTTTGATATTATATGGCTAATTACAAAGGGTGGTCCATCAAGTGCCACTACTACATTACCATTATTAATTTACGAAACTGCTTTTACTAAATTTAGAATCAGTCAGGCTGCAACTTTATCAATAATAACAAGTTTCTTATTATTATTATTTTCTATAATTTTTATTAAATCTATGGCTCCAAAAGAAGATGATTAAAGAAAATAATATAAAATTTATATTTTTAAGCTTATCACTAATAATAATTATTTTAGTTTTTTTCTTCCCTTTTTTTTGGATTATAACATCTTCTTTCAAAAGTCCTGAAGAAATTATTTCAACATCTACAACTATTATTCCAAGATCCTTTACTTTAGAGCATTATAATAAAATTTTATTTAACTCTGATTTTTTTATATATTTAAAAAATAGTTTAATTGTCTCATTTTCTTCAATGATAATTTCAATTATCCTATCAGTATCTGCTGCATATGGGTTACATAAACTAAAATTTTATGGAAATAAATTTGTAGAATATTCACTTCTTGTTACCTACGCATTTCCCGGAGTTATTTTACTAGTTCCTATTTATTTATTATTTGCAAAAGTTAATTTACTTAACAGTTATTTTGCATTGATTATTGTAAATGTATTATTTGCGACACCATTTGCTGTATGGATGCTTAAAGCATTCTTCAAGTTAATACCAAATGAAATAGAGGAGGCTGCCTATATTGATGGAGCTTCTCGATATATTGTCATTTCTAGAATTATTGTTCCATTAGCTGCGCCAGGTATAGCCAGCGTCTCAATTTTTTGTTTTATTATATCTTGGACTGAATATCTTTTTGCATCAATACTAATAAGTGGTGATGATTTAAAAACCCTACCTGTTGGTTTAGCAGGAATAGTTGGTCAATATCAAATTGATTGGGGTTTTTTGTTATCCGGCGCCGTCCTTGCAAGTTTACCAGTTATTGTATTATTTGTATTTATTGGTAAATATTTTATATCAGGTTTAACTGAAGGAGCAGTAAAATAAAAAAATAACATTATTATTAAGGAAATAAATGACAGATAAAGATTTTAAAAATATTGAAGATATAAAGAGAATATTAAAATACTTAGATAAAGGAAAACTCGATATTGAGTCATGGTCTAATGCTTTAGATCTTAATAACAGTTTGGATCTTTTATTAGAAGAGCATAAAGAATTAGTTGATCATATGAAGCATCATCATTAAAATATGTGCCCGTAGCTCAGTAGGATAGAGCACCAGATTCCTAATCTGGGGGCCGCATGTTCGAATCATGCCGGGCACGCCAAATATGACATATAAATTCACAAATGCGATTATTAGAAATCCTAACAAGAGTATTCAAAATGCTTTGAGTTCTCAGTTTTTAAATCCTAATTATGAAAAAGTTTTAGAAATACATAAAAATTATATTTCTTCCCTTGAAGAAGCGGGTCTAAATATAATTTTATTAAATAGTTTAGAACAATATCCTGATAGTATTTTTGTTGAAGATCCTGCCTTAATCTACAAAAATAATATTATTATATTAAACCCATGTGACTCTACAAGAAATGGTGAAGCAAAAATAATTAAAAACGAAATAGGTAAATACTTTGAAAAAACATTAATTGTCGAAAAAGGAACTATTGAAGGTGGAGATATATTAAATATCAATGATCACTTTATTATAGGTTTATCAAATAGAACTGATAAATTGGGGGCAATAAATTTATCAAATTTACTTTTATCACTAGGCGCAACTGTTAAAATTTGCCACACACCAAAAAATATTCTGCATTTTAAGTCAGAATGCAGTTTAATAGATGATGATTTAATTTTAGTAAGTAATAAAATGTCAAAATTAGATTATTTAAAAAAAAATTATAATTTAATTGAATTACCATCAGGTGAAGAAGATGCAGCAAACTGTATTCGTATAAATAATAAGTTATTAATTCCAGATGGTTTTATTAAAACTGAAGAAATCTTATCTAAAAATTTTAATATTATAAAAGTTAATATTCAAGAAATACTAAAGGTTGATGCAGGTTTGAGCTGCATGAGTCTTAGATGGTAAAAATTTTTATTTACATATTAAGGCTTAAAGAAATTCCAAAATTATATTGGAGCTCCCCATTAGAATATAATCTTAAGCCAAAAAAAATTACAATCTTTTATTTAGTTTTTGGACTTATACTTTTTGGTATTGGTGAAGCATTATTAATTACTGCAAATTTAGGAGTGTCTCCTTGGTTCGTGTTACATCAGGGATTAGCATTTAAAACTGGTTACACAATAGGTATTACAACATTTTTTGTAAGTGTTGCAGTATTGTTACTTTGGTTTCCACTTAAACAAAAGCCAGGTATTGGAACAATATTAAATGCAATTTTAATATCTATTATTTTAGATCTTTCATTGATCTATCTTCCTTATCCTAAAGATTTCTTATTTAAATTTTTACAAGTATTAATTGGTATTTTAATAATAGGTATTGGAAGTGGTTTTTATTTATCTGCAAATTTAGGACCAGGACCAAGAGATGGATTAATGACTGGATTAAATAAGCAAACTAATTTTTCAATTTCAATTATTAGAACACTGCTTGAAATATCTGCGGTAGTAATAGGATTTTTTTTAGGTGGAATTGTTGGAATAGGAACACTAATTTATGCAATAGGAATAGGTTTCTCAGTATCCTTTGGTTTGTTTTTTGTTGCTAAAATTTATAGGAAAAATTAAGTTTAACTATTATTTATTAATAATTTTTAATCCTAAACCATTAAGTATTTTATTTTCTTAAATTTTGTTTCGATTATACTTAATCAAACAATAATGGATAAATTACTCCAAAGATCAAATGGAAAAATAGATATAGAATTATTAAATAATAATTTTCAAAAATTTTTTCAAAGTGGTTGTTGTAAAATCTTAAATCCTAAAAATTATAATGAATATAAAGAATTAGTCTTAATTAATACGGCTGGTGGAATTACTTGTAATGATAATATTGAAATTAATTCTATTATTAATAATTCTCAATTAAGTATTTGTACACAAGCTGCAGAAAAAATTTATGCAGGAATTGGTGACCCTGCTAGAGTAGAAATAAACATTAATCTAAATAATTCTACTTTGCATTGGCTCCCAAAAGAATTAATTTTATTTGATAATTCAAAATTAAGAAGAAAAATTAATGTTAATCTATCAGATAATTCTAATTTGATTTTTTGTGAAACATCAATTTTTGGAAGAAAAGCAATGTCTGAAAAAATTAAAAATATTTCTTTTTCTGATCAATGGAAAATTAATGTCAATAATTCTTTAAAACATTTTGAGGCTATCAATATGCAAGGGTCAATGATTGAAAATTATAAAAATAATTATACATTTGATAGTCAATCTTCATTATCAACAATTCTGATTATTGGTGAAATTATTCATCAACTTGAACCTGAATTAAGAAAAACTATAAAAAACATTGAAAATCATTATTGTGAAATCACAAAATTTGATGATAAGATTGTTATTAGGTGCTTAGCAGATGATAATTATGATTTAAAAAAAACACTAAATTTCATTATGAAAAATATAATAAATGGTAAACTACCAAAAAGTTGGGATCTATAAATGAAATTAACACCAAGAGAAAAAGATAAGTTGATGGTGAGTATGGCAGCTAATGTTGCCAGAAAACGTTTAGAAAGAGGAGTTAAGCTTAATTATCCAGAAGCTATAGCGTTGATAACAGATTTTGTCATAGAAGGTGCAAGAGATGGAAAAATGGTATCTGAATTAATGGAAACAGGCGCTCATGTAGTAAAAAAAGAAGATTGCATGGATGGAATTCAAGATATGATCCCTGAAGTGCAAGTTGAAGCAACATTTCCTGATGGCACAAAATTAGTAACAGTTCATAAGCCGATTAGATAATGAAACCAGGAGAAGTAATAACAAAACAAGATAGTGATATTAAGTTGAATGATGATCGTAATTCAATTACGTTAAAAGTTTCAAATAGTGGCGATCGACCTATACAAGTTGGGAGTCATTATCATTTTGCTGAAACTAATGAATATTTAAAATTTGATAGAGAAAAATCAAATGGTATGCGTTTAGACATACCATCTGGTACCGCTGTACGATTTGAACCAGGTCAATCAAAAGATGTAGAATTAATTCCAATAAGTGGAGATAGAAAGATATTTGGTTTCAATAAGAAAGTAATGGGTCAATTATAATGAAAAAAATAAATAGAGATTCTTATGCCGATATGTATGGCCCAACAAGCGGAGATAAAATTAGACTTGCTGACACAGAACTTTTTATTGAAGTAGAAAAAGATTTAACAACTTACGGTGAAGAAGTAAAATTTGGTGGAGGAAAAGTCATTCGAGATGGAATGGGGCAGTCTCAAGTATCCCGACAAGATGGTGCAGTCGATACAGTTATAACAAACGCTTTAATTGTTGATGTAAAAGGAATTTATAAAGCTGATATTGGTCTTAAAGATGGTTTAATTAATGAGATTGGAAAGGCTGGTAATCCAGATACTCAACCAAATGTAAATATTGTTATAGGACCTGGAACAGAAATTATTGCCGGTGAGGGAAAAATTATTACAGCAGGAGGCTTTGATAGTCATATTCATTTTATTTGTCCTCAACAAATTGATGATGCACTTCATTCAGGTATAACAACGATGTTAGGAGGAGGAACTGGTCCTGCTCATGGAACATTAGCAACGACTGTTACCCCCGGACCATGGCATATAGAGAGAATGATACAATCTGCTGATGCTTTTTCTATGAATTTAGCTTTTGCTGGTAAAGGAAATAGTTCATTACCCAAAGCACTTGAAGAGCAAGTAATTGCTGGCGCAAGTTCATTAAAACTACATGAAGATTGGGGCACAACTCCAGCAGCTATCGATAATTGTTTAAATGTAGCTGATGTACATGATATTCAAGTTATGATTCACACTGATACTTTGAATGAAAGTGGATTTGTAGAGAGTACTATTAAAGCAATTAATGGAAGAACCATTCACGCATTTCATACGGAGGGAGCAGGCGGAGGTCATGCACCGGATATAATTAAAGTATGTGGAGAACAGTATGTTATTCCATCATCAACAAACCCAACAAGACCTTATACAATTAACACAGTTGAGGAACACCTAGACATGTTAATGGTTTGTCATCACCTTGATAAATCAATACCTGAAGATGTAGCATTTGCTGAAAGTCGAATTCGAAAAGAAACCATTGCTGCTGAAGATATACTGCATGATATGGGTGCATTTTCAATCATTGCATCTGATAGTCAAGCAATGGGGCGTGTTGGTGAAGTTATTATAAGAACATGGCAAACAGCACATAAAATGAAAGTACAACGTGGGCAATTAAAGGAAGAGCAGGGTGATAATGATAATTTACGTGTTAAACGTTATATAGCTAAATATACAATTAATCCTGCCATTGCTCATGGTATTTCCGATCATATTGGCAGTATCGAAAAGAATAAACGCGCAGATATTGTCATTTGGGATACTGCTTTTTTTGGTGTTAAGCCTGAAATGGTTTTGCAAGGTGGAAGTATTTCTTGTTCGCAAATGGGTGATCCGAATGCTTCTATTCCAACACCTCAACCAGTGTATTCACGACCAATGTTTTCTTCTTTTGGAAAATCATTAGAAAAATCTACTGCAACATTTGTAAGTAAAGCTTCTTTAGATAAAAATTCATTCAAAAATTCTGGAATTAGCAAATCTTTATTGCCAGTTAAAAATATTAGAAAAATTTCTAAAAAAGATATGGTATTAAATGATTATTGTCCAAATATAGAAGTTAATCCAGAAACTTATGAAGTTAAGGCAGATGGAGAATTAATTACCTGTGAGCCTGCTAAAATACTACCTTTAGCTCAACGTTATTTCATGTATTAAATTTTATGCAAACAGCTTTTAAAATAACAGATCACAAAGATGCTAGTAAAAATATACAAGATGAAATTACTTTATCTTATGAAGAACGATTTATACGACGAAAAAAATTAACAACAGATAATGGTACAGAATTTTTAGTTAATCTTGAAGAAACAGTCAGTATGGATGAAGATCATTATTTTGAATTAGAAAATGGAAATTTAATTCAAGTAGTGTCAAAAGAAGAAAATTTGATTGAAATTACAGGTAATAATTTAAAACATATTATTTGGCATATTGGTAACAGGCATTTACCTTGTCAAATTGAAGAGAAAAGAATTCTTATTCAAGATGATGCTGTAATTTTAGATATGATTTTAAAATTACACGGGAATGTAAAAAAAGTTTTTGAAAAATTTAAACCTGAAGGTGGAGCTTACGGTATGGGACGTACTCATAGTCATAAACACTAAAATGAAAAAAATAAAAGATCCTTTACAAATATTACAAATATGGTTTTCATCATCTTTTCCTGTTGGTTCCTACGCATACTCACATGGTTTGGAAGCACTAATAGATGATGATAAAATTAAAAATAGAGATGATGTCAGAGAATATTTAGAAGCATTATTATTTTATGGCAGTCTTCGAAATGATTATATTTTTTTAAAATCTGTATATATGGGTGAAGAAATTAATGACTTAATTCTAGCAAGTGCCTCTTCCAAAGAAAGACATACAGAAATGATTGATATGGGTAATTCATTTCGAAAAATAATGAAAGATAGTTGGGAGCTAGTATTAGAAGAAAATACATCTTTTGTTTATTGTATTAGCAAAGCAGCTCTTCATTTTAATATAAAATTTGATGACTTAATTAAATTTTATTTCCAGTCATATATTTCAAACTTAATTAATGTTTGTGTAAAGCATATTCCTATGTCACAAAAAGATGGACAAATATTAAATGTTAATTTTATTGATCAAATACAAAAATTTTTAGATCAATCATACCAATTAACTCTTAAAGATATTGGAACGAGTTTTTTTATTGGTGATATTTTTGCAATTAAACATGAAAATTTAGATTCAAGGATTTATTTAACATGAACAATATAAATGGTCCGTTAAAAGTTGGTATAGGTGGAGGAATAGGAACAGGAAAAACTAGCTTAACAGAAGCTTTATGCCGTCATTTATCAAACAGAATTTCAATGGCAGTAATATCAAATGATATTTATACAACTGAAGATGCAGAATATTTAATGAGAGCTCAAGTTCTTCCTATGGAAAGAATTAAAGGCGTTGAAACAGGTGGGTGTCCCCATACGGCTATCCGAGAAGATTGTTCAATTAATTTACTAGCCGTTGATGAAATGAAAAATAAATTTCCTGATTTAGAATTAATACTTATTGAATCAGGCGGCGATAATTTGGCAGCTACTTTTAGTCCAGAGTTAGTCGATTTAACAATTTATATGATTGATGTTGCCCAAGGAGCTGACATTCCAAGAAAAAAAGCTCCTGCTATAAAAAAATCAGATTTGTTGGTAGTTAATAAAGTTGATTTAGCACCTCATGTCTATGTTAATATTGATCAAATGGAAGAGGATGTAAAGGAAGCCAGAAATGGGTTACCTTATGTTTTCGGTGAAATGAAAAATAATAACGGAATAGAAAAAATTTCTGACTTCTTAATTTCTCAAGGTGGGATTTAATATTCTTGCTTCTCTAAAGTGTACACAGTGTCTGTACTATTAAATTTTGCATCAAATTCTTTTGATTTTGGATCTTCAAATAAAGCATAAAATTTATCTTGGTCAGTAACATTTGCCATACTAATAACATGACCATCTTTTACAAAAGCCATATCAAAGCCATCTGTGTATTTAGCTATATCTTCTTTAAAATAATTATATAATTCCATATAATCATCTTTTGTAAATGTTCCTTTTGTAACAACACATAAGTTCATATTTTTCTCCATTTATTCAAAAAAAAAATCCTCACCATTTCTCTTAATGGGAGGATAATTTTATACGTATCTCATTTTAGCTGCTTGTGAACCGCAATAGAGTCAAATCGTTCTAATAATTAAATAATACATATTTGTTACAATTCAATTAAATCTTATAATGTTATTAAAATTAATTAGTTCTTATCGATAAAAGTTAATCTATTTGAACTTTCAATTCCAAAAACTATATTTAAATTATGAAAATTTTAGACAATATATCTAATTTATTTAGCCAAAATAAAAATAATTCAGACAAAGAAGATACTATTCCAGAAAATCTTCGTAGCAAAGAATTAGAATGGAAATTAGCTTTACTTGTTAGAAACATGGATGATGTAGAAGATATAGATCTAAAATTTGTTAGTGTTTCCAAAATTGATATGGGCACCAAAAAAGATTTATTTACATCCTATAGATTAGATTTCAATGGAAGAGAAAGACTAAATCAATTCAAGAAAAAGTATAAAAATATACTTCTGTAAAAATATTTAATAACATAATTTATAAATCTTATTCGTATTTGTCGGAATACAAATAAGGTATGCCAATGACTAAAATAATATAGAAGACCATAAAACCAGCTATTAGTGGAATAACTTCACCAGCAGGCACTGTACTAAATGGACCTAAAACAAATCCATAAATCACAAAAAGAATATTTAAACCTACTAAATAATACCCACCACTTTTTTTCATGCTGTACAACATATAAATTGTGTAAGCGATTGCTAACTGAAAGATAATACTTACAATAAAATCTAAAGTTGAGAGTTGAACGTTAAAATCTCCAACAGGTGGCTGAACACCTTGTCCTGAAAAGTATCCATACGTAATTCGATAAGACGTATCAATAAAATCCAGAGAGATAAGGGTCAACATTATCCAATGTAAAGGTTTAAATAATCTTTCTTTCATTATTATTAACTTATTCTTTTTTTATAGATTCTTGCAATGAAACATTATTCTCATCTGAAGGTTTTGTATCTTTTTTAATTGATTGAATTTTATCAGAAAGTTTAATGTCACCACTTATTTGACCACCAAGTTTGATTTGTAAATTTTGGTATTCTATTTTACCTGATACTTTACCTTGTTCTTGAATAGTAAGAGTACCAGACGCTTTAATATCACCATCAAATGCACCCCAAAAATCAGCGTTATGAGTTTCAATAGCGCCCTTACAGTCACCAGTAGCACCCACTACTAGATTATCTGTTTTCATCGTAACATCGGCTTCACCATCAATTTGCACTTCATCAGCTTTTTTAATTTCACCATTAATAACTACGCCGTGACCAATTACAACTTTTGCTTATCCTTTAGCAGGTCTAAACACATCAGGTGTAGAATTTGTATTATCATCTTTTTTATCAAACATTTTTCCTCCCTTATGTTTTTTAACGCAGGTATTCTTCGACTGCAGGAGTTTTGTTAGAGCAGGTTTCTACAACTGCTATGGGTATAATTTTAACATAAAAAGCTTAATAATTAAATATTAATGTTATTTTTCAATACTATTTTTGATGATTTACAACATCTACAAGTATAGCAATTACCAAATTCAATATTGTAATTGAACAAATTGAAATAAAACTAAAGAAATAAATCCAAGCCCACCAATAAATAGCTTGCATAGGTAGCATAACATTTTCCCAACTAGATAACGTTAAAACTTGAAAAAGTGTAATTAAGGATATTCCTAGATCGGCCCATCGTTCTGGATCGTTTTCTCCAAATAAAATTGAACCCATTGTTGCATAAATATAGAGAATAATAAATAGAAGCAGACTAACAAAAAAAACTCTTTTTATAGAAGCAAGAATAGCTTCAATAATTTTTTTTAATTCTGGAATTACTGATATTAAACGTAAAACTCTAAATATACGAAGAAGACGTAAAACTAAGAAACTAGAATTATTTGGAATAGGAATAAGTGAAATTGCTACTATGATTGTATCAAATACATTCCAGCCATCTTTTAGAAAATTTTTCTTTTCTTTTTCACCGATAAAACGAATTAAAATTTCAATAACAAAAAAAACAGTGATCGCATAATCAAGTAAATGAATAGTACTTAAAAATATAGGATCTAATTGATATGTTGTTGCACCAATAAGAATGGCATTTAATATAATTATAACAACAACAGAAAATTGAAAAATACGATTATCTTTTAACTTAGAAAAAAAATCTATCATATTTAATTAAATTGTTTTTAAATTATCTATTTTTCTATCCATCACAAAAAACCACAAAGGGGGGAGTAAGGCCATAATTAACATGATGGAATAATTAGCAGGCATTTCAATTGCTTTTTCTTCTTGAGATAAAAGGGGGTAGGGTTTTGATGCACTTTGGTGATGCTCTGCATGAAGACCTAAATTAAACGTTGACCAATTAGCAGAGATATGACGGCTATTCCAAGAATGTAAATCTGTAAATCTTTCATATCTTCCATTTTTTTTTCTTCTTTCTAATCCGTAATGCTGTATGTAATTTACTAACTCCAGTAGGATGATTGAAACAAATGAATGAAAGAAAACAAAAACCAAACCATTCATACCGGCAATTAAAAATGCGATTAATAAAAATAAAAATTCTAAAACAAAATAATGAATCATTCTGTTTTGGAAACTAAAAGTATTTAAATTTTTTCTATCGAGAATATTTTTCTCAATGTTCCAAGAGGAAATAACACTATTGATTACACAACGAATAAAATAAAAATAAAAATTTTCACCTCTTCTAGCTGTAGCAGGATCTTCTTTTGTAGCTACATTCAAATGGTGACCATAAATATGCTCGATACGAAAATGACCATAACAACATAAAACTAGTAAAAATACACCAATGCCTCGCATAAATTTATTTTTTCGATGAATAAGTTCATGTGCCGTTGTAATGCCGATAGAACCGCCAGACATCCCTACAGCTGCCCCTAAAGCGGCAGCAGTTAATAATGTGATAGTGGAATCAGAAACAACGATTAAACCAAATATAATTAAAAATAAAATGCAAGGAAGAACTATTAAAATAGAAAAATTGTGAAACATACTTTCTTTAAGCTCAATATCGTCTTTACTTAGGTAAGGTAATAAAAGATCGATAATTGGAACTAAAACGAAAACCCAAAAAAACGGT